>DATAKA010000150.1:0-31133 GCA_036261855.1 Phycisphaerales bacterium
CCCTGCTTTTCCTCAACGCTCAGCGAGTACACAGCGTCTCTCTGAGACTTCGTGCCTTGCGGCAGAACCGCCTCTACCAGACGAATCTGCACAAGGGGTGAGTCGAGTTCGTCTTCTAGGGCATCGCCATCGGCGGGAGAGGCACAATAGGTTCTCAAAAAGATGTCGATGTGCTGCTCAAGTGTCACTGCTGAAACAGCTCGGTCCGAGCTTCGCAATGCCTGGACCGCTGCTGCGAGGATCTCCTTACGAGTAAACTCGGGCTTAGGCCATTTCGAGAGAAGGAAGTCCCACGCAAAAAGCGGGTCTGTACGGTTGGAAGCCAGATTCCAGTGAAGCAGCCACAACGTCCGAGCATCCTCGAGGTAGGGATCAAGTCCACGTCGGCCGAAAACAGCCTTTCCGAAAGCGGTAAGCTGAAGCCCCTTCTTGGCTGGAGCGGTTACCCCAAACGCTTGAACCCAAAACCGGATGGACCGAACCATGTTTCGTCCCACGCCCAATTCCACCATCGCTCCATCTTCGTCGTCGAGTGCCAGAGGGTCACTCTGAATCGCTTCGACGGCCTTTGGGATCCATGCGTACCTGCAAGCAAAGGATTCGTGCCCAGAACACCGCATCGGTGGTTGGCTCCATGGGGTGCGTCAGACGTCAGTATAGAGAGTTGATGGCGGCTGATTCTGGAAAGCGGATTCTGTAAAAACGTTTGAGCCCTGTTGTTCACTGACCTCGCCTACCTCGCTTTCGAGTGCGGCAACCACTGCGACGCAGATCGGACCGGCTGGCTCCGGGTATTGAGTTCAAGGTGCCGGAGCGGTCACACACATCGGCGAGCTTGAGGCTTGTCCAGGACAGTTTGCAGGCGTCTCAGTACCTGACCGAGACGATCCCCCCAAGCGAGATACCAGCGGCTGAAGGGGGTGGTGAGACCACACAAGGACTGGCAATTCACGGCACGATCGATAGTTTGGGGGAGTCTGTGTTCGGTTTTAGGTAGGATGCTTCGAGGTGCTAAAAAGCATCTCCTTTGGCATGCGCCACCCAGAATCACGATTCCGGAGATTGTGGGTCACTCAAAACCCCCGCTTGCCGCGGGTAAGGGAATGACCTCCGTCCCCGGTACAATCGTTGCGGGCGGCATCGACAACGTCAAGGCCAGTCTCGCGACGATCAGGATCGTATGGGTTCAGGTGTTTGGTGAGCACTGAACAGCCTTGCTGCCAGCGAGCGATTACCATGTAGGACAAAGCGAGCTCGGGGGGCCGGGCTCGGCATCTGGAATGGAGTCCAGTATGACACCGGTGGAATTCCCGTCCGTCCTGTCCGGCATCGTCTTCATCCTAGCGGCCGCGTGGTCGAGGCACCCGGTAGCTTGCGTATTCCTCGTCGCCATGGTGATTCTCGTCAGTTTGGTCGGGCGCTCCAAGCGGTAGCGTTTCCTCCTTACCCGTTAACACGCATCTACATTTTTCGGAGTTTGGTGCCAGTGCGTCTACGCCAGCCGTAAAGGACAGATTCTTTGTCCTTTACCCGTGGGGAGGTTTCTTAGGGTCATCGCCCCTCCCCCCTGGAACACCGGGAGCGGACGCGGTGACGCGGACGCTGAGGCCTGGGAGTCCCGGAGTGCGTGAGACACGAAGGGACCGTGAGCCGCGTGAGCGGGACCAGGCCGAAGTCGGGGAGGTCTCGCAGCCAGAATCCCCAGTGGCACAAGGGGATTCCGACGATTCACCCTTCCCCCGTGCGGGGAAGGGTGTGGGGAACCCCTCCCAGCCCGGGTTTGCCATGAAGAACTCGCGGATCAAGGACAAAAGCCTGTTCGAACGGTGTCCTGTGGACGCCGCTTCCAAACGCGGCGACCCCACGGGTCGCCGTTGTTCTTTTTTGCCAACGGCGCACGCGGGGCAACCGGCCCTATCAAAGAAAAACAGCGACCCATTTGGGCCGCTGTCACTTGAAGCGGAGAGGGGGGGATTCGAACCCCCGATACCGGCCAAAACCAGTATAACGGTTTAGCAAACCGTCGCCTTCAGCCGCTCGGCCACCTCTCCGGCGAGCCCAAGCATAGCGACGTTCTGCGGGCGGAACAAGGTGCCCGGCCGGCCCAAACCGGCCACCGCGTGGCCCAACTTGAGGCACTAGTTGATGTCCATTTGCGGGCCAAACAACGGGGCAAACAACGGGCCCGACAAACCACAGGCCATTCACCGATCAATGCGGAAGTTCCGCATCATGTGCATGTCTTCGTGCTCCAGGTTGTGGCAGTGGTACACGAAGAGCCCTGCGTAATCGCTCCACCGCACCAAGATGCGCACCTGCTCGCCCGGCCAGAGGATAAACGTGTCCTTCCACCCCTCGTCCAAGAACCCGTCGCGCACGCCCGCGTACGACTCTAGCGCTGCGGGGTCCAGAATGTTCCGCTCCAACACCTGGAACTGTCGCCCGTGGATGTGCATCGGGTGCGGCATCGATAGCCCCGCGATATACGGGTTGTTGAACTCCACGATCTCCAGATCACCCGCCCGCACAATCTCGTTGGGCAGCACGCTGTTCACGTCGTACATCGCGCCGTTGATCAGGAAGTGCCCCATCCCGATGTCGAACATTACGTTCCACACCCGGGGCTCGTTCAGGTTCACAGCCTCCGCGGCGTTCAGCAACGGCACGGGGCTCAAAAACTTCGGCGGCCCCACCAGCGTCTCGTTGCCACCAAACTGCATGCGGAACGTGCAGATGTCAAACGCCGCGCCCGCCGGCAGCGGTGCGTTGGTGCCCAGCAGCGGGTTGAACGCAAGGCTGCGGAGCTTGATCTCACTCCCAATCGCCTTCCCGCGCAGGTCCACCCACAACTCCACACGCTCACCGGGCGACAGCATGATGTACGGCTTCGTCACCGGCCGCGTCAGCAATCCTCCGTCACTCCCGATCACCACCAACGGCGTCCCATCGCTGAACGCCAGCTTGTAGATCCTCGAGTTAGACCCATTCAGCACCCGCATCCGGTACACGCGCTGCGCACACTGGTGGACGTAGTTCTCCTGCCCGTTCACCAGCACCGAAGTTCCCAGGAATCCAAAAAGCGGCCCCGTCTGATAGACAAACTGATTGCTCGCGTTGAACCGCCGGTCCTGGATCACCAGCGGAATGTCATACACCCCCCGCGGCAGCGCTAGACGCTGCTCCTCCGCGTCCTGCACGATGAACAGCCCCGCAAGCCCCTTCGCCACCTGCGATCCCGTCAGCATGTCCGGGTGCGGGTGATACCAGTACGTCCCCGCCCGGTTCAGCACGCGGAACGAGTAGTGATACGCCGCGCCCGGCGGAACAACGTCTCGTGGGTGCCCATCCGCCACCGACGGAACGTCCAGCCCGTGCCAGTGCGTGATCGTTTCCTGGTCCAGATTGTTCACCATCCGCACGTGCAACTGCTGCCCGCGCTGCACCGTGAACGTCGGCCCCAGGTACGACGGCCCCGGCGTCAGAATACCCGGGTTACCCGCCGTCACGACGCCGTCATACTTCCACACGCTCGTTGCGTTGCCCGTCGCCCGCACCTGCGCGGACGCGTTCATGTTCATGAAAAGGTCCACCGATGCATCTGTCGGCACGGCGCTCCCAAAGCGCGCAGCCTGCCCCGACGCCGAACGTGCCAACGCGCCCACGCCCCCCGCCGCGCCGGCGATCGCCGCAAGTCCACCGAGTTTCAACGCTTCACGCCGCGAGAACGACGAGTCGATTGGCACCATGCCCGGTTTCCTCCACACAAGCCAACCCCTCCGCCAGTCGCCGACGCCCGCGTGCCGCAAATTGTGCCACACGCAGGCCCAGGAGACAAGAGCCAACCTGCCAACCCGCCCGAGATTCACCATGTTTGGCCGCCCGCGCGCGCCGAATAACTCGATTGCGGGCCACGAGGGATCAATCCGCCGTCACCGCCCACCCTGCCGCGCCCGTTCACAGCGCACCACGCCGCCGACAACCGTCAGCACCGCCCGCCCCTTGAGCTTCCAACCTCCAAACGGCGTGTTCTTCGACTTGCTCACTAGGTCCTCCGCCCGGCACGTCCACGCCATCTCCGGGTCGATCACCGTCACGTCCGCGTTCCCGCCCACTCGCAACGCTCCAAACCCAAACGCGTCGAGCCCGCACAGCGCCGCCGGTGCCGACGTCAACATCGCCACCAGCTTCGCCCAATCAATCGCCCCGCTCCGCACCAGCGCCTCGATGTAGATCGGCAGCGCCGTCTCGAGCCCCACCATCCCAAACGGCGCTTCCTCAAACGGCAGCGCCTTCTCATCCGCGCTGTGCGGCGCATGGTCCGTCGCCAGCACCGTGATCGTCCCGTCCACGATGCCCTCGATCAGCCCCGTGATGTCGCTCTTCTCGCGCACCGGTGGGTTCACTTTTCCCAGCGTGTTGTACCCGTCGCAGCACTCGTGCGTCAGAGACAAGTGGTGGGGGGATGCCTCGCCCGTCACCGGCTGCCCCTCCGCCCGCGCCCGCCGCAGAATGTCCACGCTCCCGGCGCTGCTGATGTGCTGCGCGTGGTACCGGCACCGCACGCCCTTGTTCAGCCGCACATCGCGCTCGATGATCACCTCTTCCGCCGCACGAGGCCACCCCGCAAGCCCCAGCCGCACCGCGACCGCCCCAGCGTGCATCGCGCTGCCCTTCGTCATCGTCGGGTCCTGGCAATGCTGCATGAAGCACAGCCCCGTCGGCGCAACAGCCGCCAGCACGCGCGACATCATCCCCGCCGTCGGCACGCAGTCCCCGTCATCGCTGTACGCCACCGCCCCCGCCTCGCGCAGCAGGTGGACTTCCGTCAACTCTTCGCCCCTGCGCCCCTTCGTCGCCGCCGCCACCGGGAACACGCGGCACACCCCCGTCTGCGCTGCGCGCTGTTGCACCAGCGCAAGCACCTCCGGGCTGTCGAGCGCGGGCCCCGTGTTGGGCATGCAGCACACGCTCGTAAACCCGCCGGAGACCGCCGCCGCCGTCCCTGTTGCGATGGTTTCCTTGTGCTCGTGCCCGGGCTCGCGCAGGTGCACATGCGGATCAATCAGCCCCGGCGTCACGATGCACCCCGCCGCGTCGATCACCCGCGCCGCAGGCGTCCGCGTCAGTCCCGCCCCAATCTCCGCGATCACCCCGTCCTTCACTGCCACGTCGCACACGCGGTCAGTTCGAGACACGGGGTCGATAACGCGGCCGTTGGCGATGAGGAGCGTTTCCATTCGCCCGCAGGATAGAAGTCCGCACGCCCTCCCGCGCCACGACAAACCCGCCCCCGCCGCACCAAACGCCCAGAACCCCGCCAAACCACGCCCGCTCGCCTTTCCGCGCCCCCCGCCCTATGCTCCCTCCCCTATGGCCAAAATGCCTAGGGGACACACACCATCGGGGTGTAGCGCAGCTTGGTAGCGCGTTTGACTGGGGGTCAAAAGGTCGCAGGTTCAAATCCTGTCACCCCGACTTGGAATGCAAAGCCCCGCAGGTCAAGGACCTGCGGGGCTTTCGTTTCTGAGAGTTTGAATTCTCACTCTTTGCGTATTCTCGGCGTTGCGGCGCTCCCGTCGGGCTTGGGGGAGCCCGCGCCTCCATTGAGTAGCATTCACAAATGAGCCCTCACAACTCCTACGACACGATCGGCGCGATCCTGAACATCCATGCGATGGTTAGTGGGTTTCTCATCGAGGCCGTCAACGACGTTCCGGAATCCCGCATGACCGAGCAGCCGGGCACCATCGTCAACCACCCGGCGTGGACGCTGTCGCATCTCAACGCGTACGCAGGAGTGTTGCTGTCGATGCTCGACGACCCGAGCCTGCCGGCGGCCGACGCCGAGATGGCGCGGTTCGGGTATGGCACCACGCCCGTGCCCGAACGCGCTGCCTATGCGACGAAGCGCGAACTGCTTGACCGGTTTAGGGACCGGAACGCGCGGCTTGCTGCGGTTGTCGCCGAGAAGCACTCAGGCTACTTCCCGAGACCCTCGCCGGCGAAGTACCATCCTCACGCGCCGACCATCGGGCACATCGCCATCACGCTGCTTGTCGCGCACCCGCCGCACCACTTGGGCCAGTTGAGGCAATGGCGCCGCGCCGCCGGAATCGTGGAAATGTCATAACGACGGGTGTGGTGACGGAAGAGAAGCTCTCCAACGACGGCGATCTAAACGGGCTGACTTCAACGGACGAACCGTCGTAGAAGTGGATTGCGGATGCACCGTAGTTCGATCGTCCACACCCGAACGCCCTCCAAGAGGAGTTCCATTGGTGATCGGTCACCCCGACATTGTGCAGAGCAAAACCCTTCGATGCCCACATCGAAGGGCTTTCTCGTTCTGTGATGGTCTGCAAAGGTCAACGGTGCTTGTGTTGGATGTGTGAGACACAGATTGACGCTGCACGGAAGCAGAGCGCGGTCCACGGGCTGGAGTTTCCGGGGTCAAGGGCAGAGGCGGCGGGTTGGGCTTCGGCGCGCGGATCGTGGAAGGGTTACTGACGCATCGGCACGCAACCAGGGAGTCTCACCTCCGCCGACCTGGCGTGCCCTTCCAGCGACTCGATCCGCGCCAGGTGGATTGCATCCTGATACAGCATCCGCGCCGCGGGTGCGCTGTCCACCCGCACCCAGGTCCGCGCGCGCAGGAACGTGAACACCGACAATCCCGCACGGAAGCGAGAGGTTCCTCCCGTCGGAAGCACGTGGTTGGGGCCAGCGCCGTAGTCCCCCAAAACCTCTGCGGCGAGCGGACCAATGAATACCGCCCCGGCATTCCGAAGGCGGGGTGCGATCATCCCCGCGTCAGCGGTCAGAATCTCCAGGTGTTCGGGACCAACGGCGTTGCACACGTCGATCGCCTCCTCCATGCTGCAGGCCACCGTGGCATAACCGTTGCGCAGCGCGGCACGTGCGGTCGCGGCAGTCGGCAGCGTCTGCAACTCACGCTCAAGCGCCGCTTCGACCCGATCAACCAGTGACGCTTCGGTCGTGACCAGCATGGGCACAGCGTCTTCATCATGCTCGGCCTGGGCGAGCAGGTCCGCCGCGATGACCTCGGCGTCGGCGGTCTCGTCGGCGAGGATCAAAAGTTCGGACGGCCCGGCGAGCATGTCAATTCCAACCCTGTCCGAGACCAGTTGCTTCGCAGCCGTCACCCACCGATTGCCCGGGCCCACGATCATGTCGCACCCAGCGCGGGGCAGGCCCAGCAGCCCGTTGGCCAATGCTCCGATCGCCTGTGCCCCGCCGATCGCGATCAAGCCGTCGGCACCGGCGATGGCCGCGGCCGCGAGCGTTGCCTGGGTCGGGCGTGGTGATGCGACCCACACCTCTGACACACCCGCGGCCCGTGCCGTCACGGCGGTCATCAGTACCGATGAAGGCAATGGAAAGCGACCACCCGGCGCGTAGCACCCGACTGAGCGCACGGGGATGCACTCGTGGCCGGCGGCCCCCCCGGGGATCGGCACGTTCAAGTCGCGGAGGCAGTCGCGTTGCGCCAGTGCAAACTCCCGGATACGCGCGGCCACGCGCTCCAAAAGGTCGCGCTCCGGCGTGCTGAGCCCATCCCGGGCGGTCCTCAGCATTGCCGCGGAGAACAAGCAAGGGCTACCCGGGCTCAGGTCTCCCAGCCGGACGGCGTGTTCCAGCACGGCGGCGTCGCCGCGTGCGTCAATATCGCTCAGGATCGCACCCGCCTCCCGGAGCGTGGCCACGTCGATGGCGCGGCGTACCCGGACGGGGTGCTGGTCCGGCCGGACCAACCGAAGCAGTGGTGTGGTCATGGCGTTCTCCTCTCCGTGGGCTTGGCGTCGCCAGGCCGCCGCGTCACTCGCATCGCGCGTCGATCCAGTTCAGCCGCAACATCCCCCGGGCGGGCCCCCGCTCGGTGCAGCGCCACGAGCGTGAAGTACCACAGATCGGCTGCCTCCGCGATGACCTCGCGTGTCGTCTGGGCATCCGCGAGTTCGCCCGCCTCCTCCACAAGCTTCGAGCGCAGGAGCTCCGGATCCTTCAGCAGACGGCTTGTGTAGGAACCAGTCCCGCTGCGGGATGCGTGCGTGCGGATGCGTGCGGCCAGGGCGCTCAGCCCCGTTGCCGCGCCCCAGCACGTGCTTGTATCCCGGTGGCAGAAGCCGCTCCCGGTCTGTTTCACGGTAAAGCGGAGCGCGTCCCGATCACAGTCGAGATCGATCCGCAGGAGTTGCTGTCTCGCGCCGGATGTTTCGCCCTTCACCCAGACCCCGCGCCGCCGCGAGCAGTACACCCCGGACCGCGTTCGCACCGCTTCGCGGACGCTCTCCGCGCTGGAATAGACCAGCCCCAGCGCCGTCCCGGTTTCATCGGCGACCACGGTCGGCCACAGCCCATCGGGCCGATCCGACCGCAACGGGGCCGAGATCGCGTCCCCCAGGTCCAGGCGGTCGGTGTACAGCGCCATTCCGACCTGGGCGTCTGCCCCCAGTGCGTCGAGGCGCGCGATGTCTTCGGCGCTCGTCACACCACCGGCGATGGTGACACGCGCGCCCGCGTTCGCGGCCACCCGAACCAACTCCGGCACAAGG
This sequence comes from Phycisphaerales bacterium, assembly GCA_036261855.1. Lineage (GTDB taxonomy): Bacteria > Planctomycetota > Phycisphaerae > Phycisphaerales > UBA1924 > BJHL01. Next base: position 8,574 of record DATAKA010000150.1, read on the forward strand.
TCCATGTTGGTCCCGCCGAGCCTGCCCTCTCGCTCGACAAACGTCACCAGGAAGCCGCAGACCAGACCTTCAAGCCGCCGCATCCGTTCCACTATGGATTCGCCAGTGCCCTCACGCCAGCCCTTGACGACGACCTCGCCATCCCTCGCGTCGAGGGCGGCAATGACGCGTTCGCGCGGAAGTTCTCGGAGCACCTCCGGCGTCGCGGCGGTGCCGAGCACGACCTTGGCCGCGCCCGCATCAAGCCACTTCACCGCCGTCGCTACGTCGCGAATCCCGCCACCAACACGGCACGGCGCGATCGTGAGCAGGTCTCGGACCAGGTCCGAGTTTGATCCGCTCCCGATCGCCGCGTCAAGATCAACGACCGCGACCTCACCCGCGACCGCGAACCTCTCGGCGATCGGACGCGGGTCACCCGCGCTCAGGGCGTGCTCCCTGCCCCCGATGAGTTGCACCGTCTGCCCATCCATGATGTCGATCGAGGGAATGATCATGTTCGCACCTCCACGCCGTTGCCAGAGAGAAACCCCTTGACATCCGCGACAGTGAACTCTCCGGTGTGGAAGATGCTCGCGGCAAGCACGGCGTCCGCCCCCGCCTCGAAGGCCGCAAGGATGTCCTCCGGCTTCGCCGCGCCGCCAGAGGCGATCACGGGTATCCGCACGGCGGACGCAACCGCACGCGTGAGCGACAAGTCGTAGCCACTCCGCGTGCCGTCCCGGTCCCAACTGGTCAGCAGCACCTCGCCGGCACCCATGGCTTCTGCACGCGCTGCCCACGCGACGGCGTCCACAGGCGTCCGTTCCGCACCCGAGCGAACCCGGACTTCCCATCGGTGCGGATCGCCGAATCCTCGCGCGGCATCGATCGCCACCACGATGCACTGACTCCCGAATCGCTCGGCACACTCCGAGAGCAACTCCGGCCGCAGCACCGCCGCGGTGTTCAAGCCGACCTTGTCGGCACCCGCGTCGAGCAATCGCGCCGCGTCGTCAGCCCGCCGAACGCCTCCACCTACCGTGAGCGGAATGCCGAGCACGCGGCGGACACTGGCCACCGTATCGGTCGCGGTCGCCCTCTCCTGGGGCGTTGCGGAGATATCCAGAAGCGTGACCTCGTCGGCACCTTCGGCCTCGTACTTCGCCGCGAGTTCCGTCGGGTCTCCAGCGTCGCGCAGCCCTTGGAAGCGGACACCCTTGACCACGCGTCCATCACGAACATCCAGGCAGGGAATGATCCTCCGTGTCAGCATGGCATCACGTTCCTTTCCATCGCGCGGGAGAGCCATCGTCCGATGAGCGCTCGACCCTCGTTCCCGGACAACTCCGGGTGGAACTGGCATGCGAGCAACGTGCCACGCTCCACAGCCGAAGCAAACATCCCGCCGTACTCGGTCGTCGTGACCTTCCAATCACCCGGAACGTTTTCCAAGCGGAACGAATGCGCGAAGTACATCCGCTCTGGCTGCACCAGACTGCTCCCGTCTGGAGGCAAGAGCCGGTTCCACCCCATGTGCGGCACTCGCAAGGAGCGCGAGAATCGGCAGACGGGGGTGGGGATGACCCCAAGACCCCCGACACCCGGGCTCTCCTCGCTGGATTCGCACAACACCTGCATACCCAGGCAGATCGCCAGCAGCGAGCGGTTGTTCCTCACTCGACCGCGGATCGCTTCGTCCAAGCCGTGCCGCCGAAGATGCGTCATGGCCGCGCCGAACGCGCCAACGCCGGGCAACACCACGGCAGGAGCATCGAGCACAACATCCGGGTCTTCGGTAACGCGCGGGGCCATGCCCAGCCGCGTGAGTGCAGCCACGACAGAAGCGAGGTTGGCGCTCCCGGTGCGGACGATGAAGACCTCGGTTTGATCCGGGGAAGTTTTCATAGCACCCCCTTGGTGCTGGGCACAGTCGCGCTGTCCGTTCGCGTCACGGCAACCCGCAGCGCAAGGGCGAGTGCCTTGAAGGCCGCTTCCGCACGGTGGTGGTCGTTCACGCCCCGGAGGACATCGACGTGAATGGCGGCTCGCAGCGCCGTCGCCAGCGAGGCGATGACGTGCGGGATGTTCTCGCAGGCCAGTCCGCCGATGGCCTCGCGGCGCAGGCCGAGTTCGACCACCGAGCACGGCCGCCCCGACAGGTCGACAACAGCGCGAGCCAACGCCTCATCCAACGGCGCATACGCATGCCCAAACCGTGCGAACCCGCGCCGCTCACCGAGGGCCTGGTCGATGGCCGTGCCGAGCGCCAAGGCGCAGTCCTCTGCGGTGTGATGGTCGTCGACCTCGAGGTCGCCGTCGCAGGAGAGCGAGACATCGATACCGGAATGCCGTGCGAGCGAGGCGAAGAGGTGATCCAAGAAGCCGATGCCGGTGCGGACGCGGGCCTCGCCGGTGCCTTCCAGATTCACGTTCGCGGTCACCTTGGTCTCGTTCGTGACGCGGGAGCAGGTTCCTGTGCGTGCAATCATGGGAGCATTCCCTCCAGTTCATTGAGTGAGCCGAGCATCCGGGCCGCTCCAGCCCGCTCCATCGCCGTTGTGGTCTCGCCGCTCGCGTCGCCGGGCGGTGCGATGCCGATGGGCACGACGCCCGCCTTCCTCGCCGCAACAACGTCGTCGGGCGTGTCCCCGATCATCCAGGCCGCGTCCACGGCCAGCAGTTCCAGTGCGCGTCGCACAGTCGCGGGGCTGGGCTTGGCGGGGCCGTCCTCCATGCAGACCGTTGCGCTGAACAGGTGTGTCAACCCGAACCGCGATAAGAAGCGTTCACAGTCCTGCCGAGGACGCCCGGTCACGATCGCCAGCGGTACCCGTGCGGCCAGCCGTTCCAGCAACCCGCAATCCGGGATCAAACTCTCCGCCGCGGCCAGCCCCGGCGATCCATCACCACCGTGGTACAGCGCCTCGAACCGTGCGGTGACCTCGCCGAGCGGTGCGTCGACGCCCCGTCGCTTGAGCAGCCGCTGTGTCAGCACCCAGTCGTTGTTGGCATCCCCCTCGGCCTTGGCCGCGGATATGGCGCCGGGCGTGATACTCACACCGAAGGACGCGGCAGTGAGCGAGATGGCCCGACGGTACGACTCGGAGACATCCGCGATCACGCCGTCCATGTCGAAGAGGAGCGCGTTCGGACGGAGTGCCGACCTCAGCCCGCGGCACAGCCGCTCGAACTCGGCCTCCCGGCCGGGGCAGGTGATTCGAAGCGACTGGTCCAGCCCAAGTCCGCCCGCAAAGCGGCGCACGCCAATCCCCAGGCCGGCCAGCGCCCGCCAGACCCAGTCAGCATCGTCAAAGTCCGCGAGAACGAAGTTCCCTTGAGACGGACGGGGTCGGCCGCCGAGTTCGGTAAGCACTGCCGAGAGCCGCTCCCGCTCGAGTCGCACCCTGACAACTGACCCACGCAATGTCTTGTCCGCGTTGGCCAATGCGTCCTCCGCGACGGCGAGACTGAGCCCAGAAACCGGGAACGGCGAGCCCACGCCCCGCATGGCGCGGATGCTCCGCTCCGGGCCGATCGCATACCCGACGCGGAGCCCCGCCATCGAGAACGCCTTGGAGAACGTGCGGATGACGACTGCATTGGGCAGTGTCAACGCCGCCGCCGTCAGGTCCTCATCCGCAAACTCGGCGTAGGCACAATCAACAAGCAGCACGGCGCCGGGTGCCGCGACCGCCAATTGCTCAAGGTCTTTCGCAGTCGCCACCGCACCCGTGGGGTTGTTCGGAGAAACGACGACAATCATCGCCGTTCGGTCGGTGACACGATCCAGAACACTCTCAACGGGATAGGAACCCTCGTGCCATTCGGTCGTCACCACTTCCGCACACGCGAGCCGTGCGAAGCGGCCGATCATCTCAAACGTCGGAACAGGGAGTATCACTCCTCGTCCCTGGGAGAGCGTCACGCGGCACACCCGATCGATTGCCTCGTCCCCGCCCGCCGTCACCAGCACGCGCGATGGTCCGACGTTCCACCGCTCGGCGATCCGCCGTTCCAGGGACGTTGCATCCGGGTATCGCCGTACCGCCTCGGGGCCGAGCGCCGTGACCAGCCGTGCAAGGTCACCATTCAGGGCGGACCCCGGCCCCTCGTTGGCGTCCAGATGCAGGTCGAGTGGCGCGGCCGTGCTGGGAGGTGCGTAGAGCGGCATCGCCGTCGCCGGCCCGGTTGGGAGATTGATGGAGTTGGAGTTCATGGGATGATCTGGGAGAGTTGAGTCACGACAATGTCCGTTCCGCCGCGGGCCTTGAGCTCCGGGATGAGCACCGGCAGGTCTCGCCGTGGCACCGCAGCCTTCACGGCATAGCCAGCGTTTCCATGCAGGGGCGCGATCGTCGGCTCTCGCATGCACGGCAACGCCGTGACCACAGCCTCTAGCGATGCGCACGCAACATTCACCTCGAGCATCACCCTCTGCCGCGCCTCAAGTACCGACCTCAGCAGCAGCACCAGCCGATCGATGCCCGCCCGTGTAGCGGCGTCCTGCATCGCCCGTGGGGACGCGTACAGCCTCGTCGAGGAGCGCATGAGTTCATCGAAGACGATCAGGTTCTGCGCCTTCAGCGTGTCCCCGCTGGCCGCGATGTCAACGATGCAGTCGGCGTCCTCCGGCGGGAACACTTCCGTTGCGCCGTAGGAGCGGACAAACTGCGCGTCGTATCCCTGCGTCTTGATCCACGCCCGGGTAATGCTCTCGTACTCCGAGGCGATCACCAAACGGCTCCGGGAAGGGCGGCCGTTCACGAGCAGGCCCGCCGGCGCCGCGGCGACCAGACGCACCGCATCCAAACCCGTGTCCAGCACCTCGACCACGCCCGCCCCGAGTTCGCGCACCCAGTCCGCCCCCGCAAACCCGACGTCCCGCGACCCGGCGCCGAGCATCTCCACGACGTTCTGAGGTTTCAGAATCTTGGCGTCGATCGTCGCTCCGGCCAGATGCACCTGCGGCCGATACCCACGGCTGCCCACACGGACAGGCACACCCGCGTCGGCGAGAAGGGCAAACACACCCTCCTGCATCCTCCCTTTGGGAAGGGCAAGACGCAGCGGTTGCACCGCCGTTTCCTGCGGTGATGGACTGGACGGACGAACCTGTACGGTCTGCATGGTGCCTCCATGCCAGACCCGCCCGCCGCCCGATGCTTCTCAAAAGCACAAGACGCCGGCACGGGGCCGGCGTCGATGGTCTGTGGGAAATCTATCCGCAGCGCACCATCACCCGGCCATGCTCACGGCATGATGGTGGTGATGATGCTGAGTCTGCGAGACGGTGGTCATTGCAGAAGAATGCTAGCCGATGCCTCCCGACAGTCAACGCCAAGGCACACGGAATAGGCGAGCATGAAAACGCTTCAGGGCACATCCGCCTCCTCCGGACCTCTCTCCCTGCAGTCAGTAACCCGCGCCGCAGGGTTCCGCGGCCACGCCGTGCCCACCTAAAACGGTCTCAAGCCGATTCATACTCGTGAACATCCACCACCGGGGTATTCCCTTGATGTGGACACAACATCAACACCCTTCAAAGGCACCTTCCGCAAACGAAGCGCGTCACGATCGGGATTGCCGGCCGATTCGTCCGTAGCTTGTCGCGATACCGCGCAGTCCCAACGAGGCGACCTCGGCAGGTTGGCACAACCTCCCGAAGTGCCACACGGACCATCGCTGCTCTGACCGATGGTCCCCGTGCTCCCCGTCCCATCAGTCCCATGCGTCCTATGCGTCCTACCTGCCCCCTCACCTACCCCCAAAACCCCACCCCCCAACGACTTACACAATACCAAACAAACTCCTATTGACATTGCCCGTCCATGCCGTACATTATCCGTACTCACATGGTCGCCGCACTCTCGTCATCCCCCACCTCCCCGCCCTCGCTGGACCCCTCCCGCCTGGCCGACCTCCTCACGTCCCCATCCCTCTCCCTCCCCGAAATCGCTGCCGAACTCGGCATTCCTTTCTCCGACCTCTTCACCTTCCTCACCTCCCCCGAAGGCGAAGCTTTCACCCACTCCCTCACCACCCTCCACACCCAGCGCGCCCGCCTCGCCGCCACCGCCCTGATCCCCAAGGTCATCACGACGCTCAAACACACCCTCGACCACTACGACACCCACGTCCAATCCGGCACCGCCACCGACCGCCACCACGAAAACGCCCGCAAGTCCTGCACCCTCCTCCTCCGCCTCTCATCCCGCAGCGCAACCTTCCAGCCCACGCCCCGCCCCCAAACCCCTCCTTCACCTGCTCACCTCTCCACCTCCTCACCTGTTCACCTTCCTCCGCGTCCCTCCGCAACCTCCGCGTTCAACGCCGCCTTTCCCTCTCCCTCTTCTTCTCCTCCGCGCTCCTCTGCGTCCTCCGCGCACGGCTCTCCTCCGCCTTCCTCCCCCGCTCCGCGTCCCTCCGCACCCACTCCGCCCCTCCGCGATCTGCCTTCCTCACCCGGCATGACTCCACTTCAGAGCCGCGGACTTCAGTCCGCACACGACCAACCCACAACGCCCGATCGCGCCGAATCCACCTCCCCGTCCTTTCCTCCGCGTTCCTCTGCGTCCTCCGCGTACGGCTCTATTCCGCCTTCTTCCTCCGCTCCGCGTCCCTCCGCTCCCCCTCCGCCCCTCCGCGATCTGCCTTCCCCCGGCACCCGGCACTCAGCACCCGGCACCTCTCCTTCACCTGCTCACCTCCGCACCTCCTCACCTGTTCACTCTTCTCCGCGTCCCTCCGCCCCCTCTCCGTTCCTCCGCGATCCGCCTGCCCTCTCCCGCCCCCCGTAACAATCCCCGATGCCTCCCCGCAACCCACAAGTCGACGCCTACATCCAGTCCGCCGCGCCCTTCGCGCAGCCGGTCCTGTCCTACCTGCGCGACATCATCCACGAGGCCTGCCCCGACGTCGAGGAACGCATCAAGTGGGGCATGCCCTCCCTGGAATACAAGGGCCCCATTTGCGGCATCGCCGCCTTCAAGCACCACTGCGTCCTCGGGTTCTGGAAGCACACCCTCCTCTTCCAGGACGCCGCGGCCGCCAAGGAAGCCGGCATCATCGCCGACCAACGCGCCCGCATCACCAGCCTGAAGGACCTCCCCTCCAAACGCGTCCTCATCAAGATCATCAAACGCGCAGCCGCCCTCAACGAGGCCGGCATCAAGGTGACGCGCGAGCAGAAGGCCAAGACCCCCGTCGTCATCCCCAAAGACCTCGCCGCGGCGATCAAAGCCAACCCCAAAGCCGCGGCCCACTTCAAAGACTTCTCCTACTCCAAGCGCAAGGACTACGTGGAGTGGATCACCGACGCAAAGACGCCCGAAACCAGAGCCAAACGCCTCGCGACCGCCATCGAGTGGATCGCCGAGGGCAAAGGGAAAAACTGGAAGTATGAGAGGAAATAGCCCGTGAGATACCAAGGGCTTGGATGACCCGCCCGTCCCGACTACGCTCCCCACGATGCGTCACTTCGACCTTGCCGTGATCGGCTCCGGGCCCGCCGGTCAGCGCGCCGCCATCCAGGCCGCCAAGCTCGGCAAGTCCGTGTGCGTGATCGAGTCGCGCGAGGTGGTGGGGGGCTCGGCGATCAACACCGGCACCATCCCCAGCAAAGCGCTCCGCGAAGCCATCCTCAGCCTCGGCGGAGCGGCTTCACCCGCAATGCCCACCGGCGCCGAGTTCCTCCGCGCGGCCCGCCACGCCACGCTCAAAAACCTCTGGACCTCCGCCAACCGCGTCATCCAGGCCGAGATCGAGCTCGTCCAGTCCGCCTTCGCCCGCAATGGCATCGCCGTCGTCCACGGCTCCGGCTCCTTCGTCGATGCGAACACCATCAGCGTCCAGGGCCGCTTCCAGAACGCGACCATCAACGCCGACAAGATCCTGATCTCCGTCGGCTCCGCCCCGTCCTACCCCAAGTCCGTTCCCTTCAACAGCACCGATGTGATCACATCCGACGAAATCCTCCGCATCGAGCACCTGCCCCGGTCCATGATCGTGGTCGGCGGCGGCGTCATCGGCACCGAGTACGCGAGCATGCTCGCCGCGCTGGGCGTCAAGGTCACGATCATCGAGGGCCGCACGCGCCTCCTCGACTTTGTCGACGCCGAAATCACCGAGGCCCTCCAGTACCACCTCCGCTCCGCCGGCGTCACCCTCCGCATGGGCGAGAAGGTCGCCAAGATCGCCGTCTCCGATGCACCCCCAGGCGCATCGTCCGACAACAACACCTACGCCGAGGCGATCCTCGAATCCGGCAAAGTCCTCCGCGCAGACTGCCTCCTCTACTGCGTCGGTCGCCAAGGCTGCACCGACTCCCTCAACCTCGCCGCCGCCGGCCTCACCGCCGACGACCGGGGTCGTATCAAGGTCAACGAGTCGTACCAGACCGCCGTTCCGCACATCTACGCCGCGGGCGATGTTGTCGGTTTCCCCGCTCTCGCGTCCACCTCCATGGAACAAGGCCGCATCGCCGCCTGCTGCATGTTCGGCCAGAAGTGCGAATCCTTGAGCCGGCTCGTCCCCTACGGCATCTATGCCATCCCAGAAATCTCCATGGTCGGCTGGACCGAAGAGCAGCTCACCAAGGAAGGCATCCCGTTCGAGTCCGGAGTCGCGTACTACCGCGAGACCGCCCGCGGCCAACTCCTCGGCGACGACATCGGCATGCTCAAAATCCTCTTCCACCAGGAATCACTGACCGTCATGGGCGTCCACATCATCGGCACCGGCGCGACTGAACTGGTCCACATCGGCCAGTGCGCCATCGCCTTCAACGCCACGCTCGACTACCTCATCAACGCCGTCTTCAACTACCCCACGCTCGCCGAGTGCTACAAGATCGCCGCCATGAACGGCATGAACAAGGCCCGCGGCATCACGTAAGCTGATCCACTACCCTCCGCCCGCATGCAGAGCATCTCAAACAATCTCGCCGCCATCAGCCAGGACATGAGCGTCGTGCTCGCGGTGCTCCTGGTGCTGGTGCCCCTCGCCCTCGTCATCGGCGCGATCTACTGGTTCACCAACCGCGAGCGGATCAACGCCCAGAAGGATGAACGCACGCACCGCCAGAAGTCCTTCGAGGCGCACATGCGCCACGAAGAGGAGCAGGCCAAGCAACAGTCCGAGTACCAGGGCGTTGTCCTTGAGAAGCAGAAGATCGAGAGCCAGCTGCTGGAAGTCCAGCTTGAGATCGCGAAGTCCGAGCTCGCGCAGCGACGAGCCGAGACCGGCGAGGGCGGCGTCGCCAACCCGCAACTCAACCGCCTGCACGCGGAGAAGATGAAGCGCGAGTCCGAACTGCTCGACGTGCAACTGGAACTTGCCCGGCGCGACCTCGCGCTGCGCAGCGATCAGCTCGACTTCCACGACGCGATGATGGAGAAGTCACGCCTCGAGATCGAGTCGCTCAAGCTCCGTATCCGCGAGCAGAAGAAGGACCTTGACGGTTTCGGCGCGTGACCGCTACAGCAGGCCGAGTTTCTTGAGGTCGTCCACCGGCTCGTCAAACGAGCACGATCCATACGACAGCGCGAACGACTCCCGCGCCTTGGCGAGCTGAGCGGTCTCGATCAGGAACGTCTTCCACCCCAGCACTCCCTCGCTGAACCGGAAGTTCCGCGCGTCTTCCTCGTGCAGGATCGACCGCGTCGCGTGCACGTCCACGCCCTTCACGCACAGCAGGGCCGCGGCGACGAACACGTTCAGGAACCCGTGCATGTTGTGGCACGGGCTGTCCTTCTCGTACGTCAGCTTGTACGAACCGCGCACCGGGTGGTGCAGCCCCGCCGTCGCCTTGAACGGAACACCCGCGGCGTGGCACGCGTGCAGGAACGCCGCGACCTCCGCCGCCGTCGGGAACGCGTCGCCGACGATGCCACCCGTTCGGATCTTTGCGCCCGCCGCGCTGCCCGAGAGCGACGCCACCAGCCCGCGGCAGTCGGTCGTCACCGGGAACTCGAAGAACGGGAACAGTTCCTCGGGCATGCGGTCGAGGATCGCATCGACGACCGAGGGGCTCGCGACCTTCATTTCGATCATGTCGATGATCGCCTGACCGTTCTCCTCGCGCCCGTGGTGGTCGTTGAACGCCTCGATGGCGTGGAGCGCTTGCTCGAACGACTCGACAGCGCCGATCGGGTCGGGTGCGACGTCCACGAGCACCGAAAGCCGCCACGGTTCGCCGGTGTCCGCCATTTCGCGGTAGCCGCTCGTGCCGGCCGTGCCCGGCAGCAGCACACTGGCCTCCTTGGTGAATTCGTGCAGACGTCCAAGCGGGCAGATGAACCGCCCCAGCATCCACTCGTGTTCACCGACGCGGCAGCGGTTGTACTCCTCGACCGACTTGGCCATGTCGAGCTTTGCGGGCGGGAAAAGCCCTGCGTAGTCGATGAGGTCCGTCATCAGCGTGCGGAGCGAGAGGGTCATCAGAAGATGGTAGGGGCAGCTATACCACGTCAACTTCCTGGACGCGCGGGCACAGGTCGGTCTCCGCACCTTCCTTGAGGAGCCACTCGATGGCGGTGCGGCCGCGCTGGCCCATGTCCACCGTGAGGTCGGTCACGTACATGTCGATGTACCGCTCCACGGTTTCGAGCGACGGGGCAGGGGTGCCGCTCGTGTGCGCATTGAGGGCGGCGTACGGCATGGTGTAGTCGATGCTCTCGCTGCGGTGGGCGAGCGCGTAGTCGAGGGATTGTTCGAGAAGGCGCGCGACCTTCGCGACGGAGCCTGCGCCGAAGCGGGCGTCCAGGTCGCGCTTGATGGCATTTACGCCCAGCGGCAGCGGCAGGCCGCGTGAGTGCTTCCACCACGTGCCGAGGTCGATGATCTCTTTCAGCCCGGCCTGCGCAAAGGTGACCTGACCCTCGTGGATCACGAGCCCCGCGCCGACTTTGCGATCGCGGACGAGTGGGATGATCTGGTCGAACGGGGCTTCAACAAACTTGGAGGTCTGGTTCGCGAAGTCCTTGCCGAGCAAGAGGCCGAGCGTGAGGAACGCGCTGGTCTTGAGGCCCGGGACGGCGATGCGGACTTCGGGGTCCTTGAGGCACTGCTCGCAGGAGATGTCGGCGTTGTCGGCTCGGACGACCACCTTGGGGCCGTAGCCGTCGCCGAAGGAGGAACCGGCGTTGGTGATGACGTAGGTGCTCGCGACACCGGCCCACGCGCGGACTGAGAGGGCGGTGACGTCGTAGGGCGCGGTGGTGGAGGCGAGGGTGTTGAACGCGCTGATGTCGCCGGGCACTGCGCGGAAGCGGAAGCGAGGCGAGGTGATGCGGGGCTCGGTGCCGCGGCCGGTCGCGGAGGTGCCGTCGGGGTTCACCTTGCCGGTGAGGGGCCACCACATGAAGGCGTCGTCGGGGTCGCCGGAGTGTGCGAGGGTGAGTTCGTGCGGCATCGGGGCAGAGTACGCGTTAGGAGCGGCGCTGTGCGCTGCCGAACGCGCCGCCGCCCGCCATGACGCCGACTGCGCCGATGATGGGGTTGAGCAGCGTGACCCACTTGGGTTGGACGGACTTCTGCATCGCCTCCATGCTGGAGACTTCGGCGGGGCGCGGGCCGGGGTCGGCCTTCTTGGTGGCTGCCCACGCGGCGACAGCGCCGAGCAGCAGGACGAACCCGGCGAGAATGACAACGGGCTTGGGCGACTTGGCGATCGCGCGGCAGGCGAGGCCGCCGAGCAGTGCGCCGATGGCGGCGAGAGCGAACGACACGACGATCCAGAGCGTCGAGACGTCGTAGGTGCCCGGCTGGTACGAACGGTCCGCGCCCAGCACGAGGTATGCGCCCGTGAATGTGGCGACGACGAACACCGCCATGGTGAGGTAACCGACAACGCCCGCCAGAATCGCGCGTGCCATGAATGCCTCCTTGGGCTTGGGGCCGGGACCGTCCGGACGGCTGCTTCGCGGTGAGTATACGTGCGGTTCGCTTTGAGCTTCAGGACTGCCGGTGTTGACTCGCCGTGCGCCTTCTGGTTGATCCCGGTCGTGCGTGCGAGTCCTACGGATGCTGAGTTGCGCAACGACAGCGTCCGTGGTCCATCGCAGTTGCCTTGGGTTCGCCACATCGGCTGTGCGGTTCATGCCTGCAATGCAGGGAGGGAACTTTGTGCGGTGGGTGACTATGTGCTCTGCTCGCGTGCGTTCTTGGCGTTGAAAGGTGAGTTTGAGGGCTCGCGCGGCGTGGACAACGACAAGTCTGACTTGTGTGGAAAGGCAGGCTTTGAACACAAGTTTGAGCGAATGCGTTGCCGACGGCGGGTTGTTCCCTCAGTGTGCCGTGGGGTATGGCCGTGTGATTGTGAAGGTTTCACGCGGGCTTGCAGTTCTCGCAGAGGCGCGGTACGGTGCACACCTGTTCGTGTGCGTCGTGGGCTTCGGGTCATTTGCAGGGGTACAGCCATGAAGAGTGCATTGCTTGCTCGGGTCGCGGGTGCTGCGGTGGGGATCGTGCTGCTGACGGGGTGCGGCACGTCGCGCCGGGCGCAGCTTGAACGCGTTGCGAAGGACTGGTGCGAGACCATCCGCGCGAGCCAGGTGATCCCGGTGTATCCGCTCACGGAAGACCTGCAGCCGGGTGATGTCTTCCTGGTGCAGGTGCCGGTGGACCGGCAGCAGCAGGTGTACAAGGAGAAGGGCTTCCTGCCGCTGGACAACCACCTGATGCGTCTTGACCCGACGGGGTACGAGGCGTTCTATGACTCGAACTTCCCACTGCCCGCGGGAGTGAACATGCCGGAGTTCTGGTTGAGGCCAGCGGCCACGGACGGCGAGGGGTGGGAGCGTGCGCCCAATGCGGCGTTCCCGACGTACTCGTTCTCCGTGAACTCCGCGACGGGGGCCAATCTTGCGATTCCGATCAGCGGTGTGCCCGTCGGCATGAGCCTGCTGGCGACCAACTCAGCAAACGGGTTTGTCAATATCGATGACGCCCGCACGATGGGCGTGGACATGATGTCAATGCATGCGCAGTTAGAGTCGTTCGTGAACGATCACCGGGAAGTACGGGTGATGCTCGCCAACTTCGGCTGCGGGCCCTATGAGCAGCCCCGGAATTATCTCCGAGTCGTCACGCGCGTCTATGCCACGGGCAAGCTGGAAGTACTGCTTAACGACGCGAGCACTGTTGGGGCCGGCCTGGACGTGGGCGTCGCGCGCCCGGTCGACCTCTTTGTCCCCCGCGCGCCCGATGGCGTCGACGACACGCAGGCGTCCGCGCGAGAAAACTACATGACCGGAATGCGCCATATCAACAACATGGGGGGCAACTTGGGTGGCCTTCCTGATCACCGCTCGGGCGAGGATGTAGGCAAGTCACCTGAAGAACTCGCCTTACTCGACCAGGCGCGAAGTGACGCAAGGAAGTCTGCCATAGAGACACGAACGAAGGCAGTGGACACCGCGAAGGAATCGCACGCGAACAACGTCAAAGCCGGCAAGGATTCGGCGGAGGGCAAGAAGTGGCAGAAAGCAATCGACGCTCGTAAAGATGCGGAAACGGCACTCCGGGAGGCAACGGGCGAGAGGCGTCGCCTTGAAAAGATCGTTCACAGTACCGCCAGCAGCGAGGCGGAAGTCGCTGACGCAAAGTCAAAGCTGGAAGGAACAGAGGCAGCACCGGGTGCCAGGAAAGCCGAGGAAACGGCACGTGAGAACTTGAAGTCGAAGCGGGCCGAGGAAGCGGTCGCGCACCAAGAGTACCTCAAGACGAATGTAGCGCAGGAAGAGATCAAGTCGGGTGCAAACCTTGGCGAAGCTCAGGCAGCACTGGATGCGATGCAGAAGTTCGCCCCGGGTGGCAGCGTGCGGTTCAACGCAGCCTCGTCGCGCAGCGTGTCGATGGATGAAACGTTCGATCCGCCGTTGATCATCGGGTACCTTGGCTTCGACGTTGGCATCCTTGCTGACGGGAAGCTTGGACCGCCCATCCCGACATTCGCGAAGCTGGAAGGCACGGGTGGGCTGGAGTCATCGACAGCCATGGCGCTGGCTGAGCGGGCGTATGTCGATCCGCAGTTTGTCAGCGAGGAAGTCACGAGCGCGCTCGAGAAGCGCAGGGCGGCAGGCGATGGCGAAGCAGCGAAAGTACTCCGCGGTCTGGATTCGCTCGCTTCCAAGTATGTGCCGAACAGGTATGACGTGTTCAGCATTGAACGGCAGGAAGGTGAGCACATCACGCTCAAGAGGGTTGATGGAACTCGATCCCGCGTGCCGCGCTACGGGGACTATGCCGCTTGGGTCGCGAGCACAGAGAAAGCTGTGCGGCTGATCCGCCAGGGCTTGGCCTCAGAGAAGCTGTCGCTGAAGGTCGAGACCGGCGCACCACAAGAACAATCGGAGCAGGATCGCGGCGGTCTTGAGGCACTGGCGTTTCGGCTGGAGAAGTCGTTGAACAGTGATGCTCGCGTTGCGGAGGACAGAGAAGCCCGCAGAGCGGCCGCGACGTACTACGCGCGGTTGCTGCTCCTTGGGATTGTGAAGGCGGAGTGATCGGAATCCGTTTGAACGGGAGGATTGTCATGGCGTGCAAACCAGCGGTACCGGATTTCATTTCGGACACGGCGACGACTGAATCGGATCGGCGCAGGGCGTTGCGGGACGCGTTGGGAGGGGATTGGCGCAATCAACAGATGTGCCGAATCGAGCGCAACGAGCCGGCAACACACCAGCGACGCGGGTGGGCGGGGTGGCAAGACACTGAACTTCCGGAAAGGGCTCTTGCAGGTGGCGGCAACGGGCTTGCTGCTGCGGCGCCTCTCGGGCTCGCCGCGACCTCGCCTCCCGGGCGTGTCGCCAAGAAGAAAACAAGCAAGAAAGCCGGCAAGAAAAAGAAGAAGAACGGCTAAGCGTGCTGCCATCGGGTGTGACAACGAGTCATAGTTTCCATGCGCAGCCGCATTCGGGGCAGGTGGTCATGCCGTCGTTGTCTGTTGGCAGGTCTTTGAGTTCGTAGTCGCAGCCGGGGCATCGTGACTGGGCCTTGCGGTCGGCCATGGCGCGTTGGAAGCCGAGGCGTCGGGCGCGGAACGAGCCCACGAGGCTCCAGAGCAGGCAGCCGAGAATCACGGCCGTAACAAGGGAAGACATCCAGCGTGGGTTCAGCCCGGCCGCCTTTGTCATGTACCACGCGTGAGGGTACCAGAATGGCGATGTGAGCAAAATGCACACGGCCAACAGCGTGGTTAGCAGGTGTCGTCGGGGTGCTCGGTACTCTGCCCGGTGCAGCAGTTCGCTGCGCGGCTGAAAGCGTGCGCCGCGGTCGTCGCGGGGTTTGTCGGTGCTCCAGTCGAGCCAGCCCATGATCGCTTCTCGTGCGTTGGTTCAGAACACGCGGAGTTGCCCCGGCTCCAGCACCACTTCGGTGGTGGGGTGCTCGGGGTCGAGGCGGTAGTCGCCGCTGAAGCAGGCGGTGCAGTAGTGCTCGGCGGGCATGTGCATGGTGGAGAGGAGGCCTTCGAGGGAGAGGTAGCTGAGGCTCTCGACGCCCAGGAAGTCGCGGATGGCCTCGACGCTGCCTTTCTGGTGGGCGATGAGCTGGCTGCGCTCGGCGAAGTCCACGCCGAAGTAGCAGGGGTGGCGGATGGGGGGGCAGGAGATCCGGAGGTGGATTTCCTTGGCGCCGGCGGCGCGGAGCTGGTCCATCTTGGCCTTGGTGGTTGTGCCGCGGACGATGGAGTCGTCCACGATCACGAGTTTCTTGCCGCGGACCAGTTCGTCGATGATGTTGAGCTTGAGGCGCACGGCCATGTTGCGCTCGTTCTGGGTGGGCTTGATGAAGGTGCGGCCCACGTAGCGGTTGGGGACGATGGCCTCGCGGTAGGTGACGCCGGAGGCGCGGGCGTAGCCGAGGGCGGCGCTCCTGCCGCTGTCGGGCATCGGGACGATGTAGTCGATGCCGGGCGGGGGCGGTGCTTCCTTGGCCAGCACTTCGCCCATGTGCTCGCGGGAGGCCTGGACGTTCTGGCCGAAGACAACGCTCGCGGGGTTGGCGAAGTAGACGTGCTCAAAGACGCAGTGGGCGCGGCGCGGCGCGGCGGGGCAGAAGCGGCGGCTGGAGATGCCCTTGTCGTTGATTGTGACGATTTCGCCGGGCTCGACTTCACGGATTGCCTTCGCGCCGACGACATCGAGGGCAACGGTCTCGCTGGCGACGACGTACTCGCCCGCTTCGGTCTGGCCCAGCACCAGCGGTCGCCAGCCCCAGGGGTCGCGGCAGGCCTCGATGCGGTCGGGGAAGAGGAAGAGGAGCGAGTACGCGCCCTGGAGGTGGCGGAGGGTGGCCGCGACGGGGTCGCCGCTCTTCTGCTGGCCCGGGCTCGCGAGCAGGTGGACGACGACTTCGGTGTCGCTCGTGGTGTGGAAGAGGTGACCGGCTTCCTCGAACATGCGGCGGAGGGCGTCGGCGTTGATGAGGTTGCCGTTGTGGGCGACGGCGACCTGGCCGGCGATGTAGTTTTCGAGGAGGGGCTGTGCGTTGCAGGAGAGGCTGCCGCCGGCGGTGGAGTAGCGGTTGTGGGCGATTGCACCGCGGCCGCCGGCGAGGTCGAGCTTCAGGAGGTTCTCGTTGCGGAAGATCTCGGGCACCAGGCCCATGCCGGTGTGGGCGGAGATCACCTTGCCGTTGGTGACGGCGATGCCGGCGGATTCCTGGCCGCGGTGCTGCTGGGCGTAGAGGCCCATGTACGCGAGGCGTGCGCTCTGGGCGTGGCCCCAGACGCCGAAGACGCCGCACTTTTCCTTCATTTCGTAGGTCTTGTGGGGGGCTTTGTGGGGGTGGGCGCGTGCGGGCTGCGGGAGGACAGGCAGCGGGATGCGCTCGCGTCGATCCATGGGCGAACCGTATGCGGAGCGTGACCAAACAGTGTGCGAACCGGGGCGAAAGGGGTGTAGAAAGTAAAAGTTAGCGACCACTAAACATGTGGTCTACAGTACGTGCACCATGAGCACTGCAGCCACCCCATCGTCCATGCCTCCGCCCATCCCCACGTTTGTGACGCCAGTCGCGGCGCGGAGCGCGCCGGTGCAGGTGCGTGCGGCGATCACTCGGGCATGGTTCAGCTTTGGCGTGTGCGCGACGGTGCTTGGGACGTTCTGGTTGTTGTCGTCCTTGCGGTACCTGCCGGACATCAACTGGGTGTGGGTGCTGGCGCTAGCGGCGACGGGCTTTGTGCCGGTGATCGCGGCGGGGCTCAACAAGTTTTCGTTCGCGTTCTGCGGGTTCATGCTTGCGTGCAGCACGGCGAGCATGCTGCGGCAGATGGGGCTTGTGACGCTGAACGTGACGGTGCCGAGCCTGGTGATTTCGGCGGGCGTGCTCGCGTTGGTCTCGCTGGTGCTGCCGATCCGGTTGCCGAAGTGGATGGAGGCAGGTGAGCAGGTGAGCAGGTGAGCAGGTGAGCAGGTGAGGACTGTTGGTTGTGGGGGTTAGCGTTTGAGGTTGACGTACTGGAGGGGGACGCCGACGTCGGCGGAGTCGAGCAGTTTCATGGCGGCCTGGAGGTCGTCGATCTGCTTGCCGGTGACGCGGAGCTCATCGCCCTGGATGGAGGCCTGGACCTTCATCTTGGAATCCTTGATGACCTTGACGAGGGCCTTGGCCTTTTCCTGCTCGAGGCCGTCCTGGATCTTGGCCTCCCACTTGAGCTTGCCGGCGATGGTGGGCTCGTACTCGGTCCAGACGAAGGTCTTGAGGGGGATTCCGCGGCGTTGGATGGCGGTCTCGAACATCTCCTTCAGGCCCTTGATCTTGGTCGCGTCGTCGGCGACGAGCTTCAGCTTCTTCTCTTTCTGGTCGACGGTGATTTCGGCGGTGGCGCCGCGGAAGTCGAAGCGCGCGGCGACGGCCTTCTTGGCGTTGTTGATGCCGTTGTCGAGTTCTGCGAAGTTGACGCGGGAGACGACGTCGAAGGAGGGCATTGGAACTCCAGTGGGGGTGAGGGTTGGGTGAAGCACTTTGAACCACAAAGGCACAAAGGGCGCAAAGAGGAATGCGTGAAAGCGGAGCAATGCGAGGGGACATGCTCGGCGATCACGGCCGGTTGGAGGTTCCTTCCATCGCGTTTTCTCTGAGTTTCTTTGTGCTCTTTGTGCCTTTGTGGTTCAATCGGGATTGAAGTTGGCTCAGGCTTTGAGGCTCGCCATGTCGATGACGAAGCGGTACTTGACGTCGCTCCTCAGCATGCGTTCGTAGGCCTCGTTGATCTGCTGCATGGGGATGAGCTCGACGTCGCTGACGATGTTGTGCTTGCCGCAGAAGTCGAGCATTTCCTGGGTTTCGGGGATGCCGCCGATGAGGGAGCCGGCGAGGTGCTTGCGCGGCATGATGAGGCTGAAGACGGCGACGGGCTGGGGCTTGGGTGGGACGCCGACCATGACGAGGGTGCCGTCGAGCTTGAGCTGCGCGAGGAGCGCGTTCACGTCGTGGTCCGCCGAGACGGTGTCCAGGATGAAGTCGAAGGTTCCCAGGTGCTTCTTCATGTCGTCCTCGTTCTTGGAGAGGATGACTTCGTGTGCGCCCAGCCGCTTGGCATCTTCAGCCTTGTTTGCGGAAGTGGTGAAGAGCGCGACGTGTGCGCCCAGGGCGCGGGCGAACTTGACGCCCATGTGGCCCAGGCCGCCCAGGCCCACGATGCCGACCTTCTGGCCCGGGCCGACCTTCCAGTGGCGCAGGGGCGAGTAGGTGGTGATGCCGGCGCAGAGGAGCGGGGCGGCGCCGGCGGGGCTGAGGTTTGCGGGGACCTTGAGCGTGTACTGCTCATCGCAGACGATGTTCGTGGAGTAGCCGCCGAAGGTCATGCCGCCGGAGTGCTTGTCCGGCCCGTTGTACGAGAAAACGGGGGCGGCGCAGTACTGCTCTAGGCCCTTCTTGCAGCAATCGCAGGTGCGGCAGGAGTCCACGAGGCAGCCGACGGCGGCGGTGTCACCCACTTTGAACTTGGTTACCTTGCTGCCGACCTTGGTGACGCGGCCGAGGATTTCGTGGCCGGGGACGACTGGGTAGGCGGTGAAGCCCCATTCGTTTTTGGCGAAGTGGAGGTCGCTGTGGCAGACGCCGCAGTAGAGGATGTCGATGGCGACGTCGGTGGGCAGCGGATCGCGGCGCGTGATGGAGAAGGGGGCGAGGGAGCTGGTGGCGGACTGGGCGGCGTAGGAGGCGGTGGGGGTGGGCATGGGGGTTCCTCTAAGGAGGGTCGTGGATGCGACCGTACGCAATGAATCAGCCCGAACAAAGTCCGGGCAGCATTCGATGCTGGGCGTTGACTTTGGGTGCGGGATGCCCTTTGATTCACCCCTTCCCCCGGCAGCGTGCCGGGCGGAATGGACCCGGATCGCCGGCCCGGTAGTCACCGGATGCTGGTTGTCAAGATCGCCCGCGGCAAGGACACCCTGGAAGGGGCTGGCCTGCCAGCCGCGGAGCACCCGAGGATCACCGGCCGGAAGGCCGGTGCCACGGAAGACGGAGATATCGCATGGCTCGTTATACCGGTCCGAAGCTGAAGCAGTCGCGTCGCGTGGGTGTGCCGATTGTGGATACGCCGCGGCACACGTCCAAGCGTGCGCTGAACTACCCCGGCATGCACGGGTTCCGCGGGCGTCGCCTGCGCGACTACGGCGTGCGTCTGAACGAGAAGCAGAAGCTCAAGTTCCACTACGCCGTGCTCGAGAAGCAGTTCCGGCGGTACATGGACATGGCGGGCCGGATGCCCGGCAACACCGGCGACATGCTCCTCCAGCAGCTCGAGACGCGCCTCGACAACGTGGTGCGTCGCGCGGGGCTGACCCGCACAGTGTGGGCGTCGCGCCAGATGGTGGCGCACGGGCACGTGTTCGTGAACGGCCGCAAGACCGACCGCCCCAGCTACGGCTGCCGCGTGGGTGATGTGATCACCTTCAAGCCCAAGGCGCAGAAGCTGGCGAAGGAGGCGA
This sequence comes from Phycisphaerales bacterium, assembly GCA_036261855.1. Taxonomy (GTDB): domain Bacteria; phylum Planctomycetota; class Phycisphaerae; order Phycisphaerales; family UBA1924; genus BJHL01. The sequence goes on from DATAKA010000150.1 coordinate 28,496, forward strand.
TGGAGAGCCTCGCGGGCTACGAGGTCCCCGGCTGGCTGGACCTGAACCCCAGCGAGTTCAAGCTGAAGATGGTGGCAAAGCCGAGCACGGACCAGATCCCGTTCGACGTGAACACGAACCTGATCATCGAGTTCTACCGGTAACGTGCCGGTGTGCCGGAGTACAGGAGTTCGAAACGCCCTGCTTTGCGGGGCGTTTTTTCTTGGACGGTGTCGCACCGTCAGGTGGTCACCCTGGCATCCCTTTCAGCCCCTTTCCTTCCTATCCTCCCTCCCCCATGACAAAGGTCATCCGCAAGTACAACAAGATCATCCTGGCCGTGTTCGGTGTGTTCCTGCTCATCACGTGGCTCTTCACGGGCTCGTCGAATGTGTTCCAGCCGGACCCTGCCAAGCAGGTGCTGTTCACGCTCGGGACGCAGAAGGTGCGCGCGGGTGAGGTGAGCAAGTCGAACGCCGAGTTCGAGGGGCTCAAGCTGCTCATCCCGGACCTTGTTCAGCGGCTGGGCGTGCAGGACGCCATGCACTGGTTCCTGCTGACGCGCGAGGCGCAGGCCCAGGGGCTGGTGGGCAACGCGCAGGACGGGCAGGACTGGATCCCCGAGCTTGCGGAGAGCCTTGTGCCGCTGCGGCTTGAGTACAGCATCCTGGAGCAGTACCGGACGAGCCAGCCCCAGATGTACCGGATGCTGCGGCAGAACCCGCAGTTCCTGTCGATGATGGCGCAGCAGCAGCTGCGCGACCCTCAGCAGGTCGCGGAAATGAAGACGGCGCTGGAGGGGATGCTGCGGGATGGGCGGTCGCGTGCGGCCGGCGGCGCTCGGCTGGCGGTGGAGGAGATGGACCTTGCGCTCGCGAAGTTCCGCGGCGTGGTTCGGATGTTCAACGGGTATGCGCACGCCGGGCGGATGTCTGACAAGCGCCTGGCGGAGGCGGCGCGGGCGAGGTTCGACCGCATCCGGGCCAGTGTCGTGGCGGTGCCCGCGTCGGTGATGGTGGACCCGGCGGCCGTCCCCAGCGAAGAGGAGCTGCAGGCGCACTTTGAGAAGTACCGCGCGGTGGAACCGGGCGACGGGGAGTTTGGGTTTGGCTACGTCCAGCCCGAGCGCGTGCAGTTGGAGTGGATCAAGGTGGACTTTGGCGCGGTGCAGAACGCGGTGACGGTGGACCCTGTCGCTGCGAACATTCACTGGCAGCAGAACCGGGCGCGGTACCCGGGCGACTTCGCGGCGGAGCGTGAGAAGGTCGTCTCCGAGCTCAAGGGCGCGAAGGTTCAGGACGTGATGGCCGAGGCCGACCGGGCGTACAAGGCGAAGGTGCGTGCCGAGACGCGCCGGCTGGACGCCGACGGCGCGATCAAGCGTCTGCCGGCGGACTGGCAGCCACCGACGATGGAGTCGCTCGCGCAGGCGATCGCGGAGGGCGTGCAGAGCGCGATGAAGGTGTCGCTGCCGGTGCCCGCGACGGACCGCCGGCTGCAGTGGGTGCGGATCCCCGAGGCGGGCCAGTTGCCGGGGATTGGCGGTGCGGCGATGTACCTGGGTGCACGCGAGGTGTCGCTGCCGGAACTGCTGCTGAACACGCATGAACTCAAGCCGCGGCTGGATATCGGCCTGCAGACGCGGGTGCCGTTCGAGACGGTGCTTACGGATGAGGTGGGCAACCGGTACTACATCATGGTGACGGCGACCAAGGGCGCAGGGCCGGCGGACTCGCTGGCGGACATCCGCGCGGAGGTGGTGAGTGACGTGCAGTCGCTGGCGGCGTACCGCGCTCTGGAGGCGCGTCTGCCGGAGCTTCAGGCGATGGCGGCGACGGACGGGCTGGGCGCTGTCGGCACGCTGATGGGCGAGCAGGCGAAGGACAAGACCAAGTCGCTGGCGCCGTTCCACGACCAGCAGTTCACGCAGTCGCAGAGCCCGCAGGTGGTGAACGACAGCCCGGACGGAACGTTCCGCACTGCGCTCTTCGCCCAGGCGCGGGTGCTGGGTGTGCTGACGCCCGCGACGTCGGACAACATGGCGCTGCGCACGGTGGCCGTGGCGGTGCCGCGGACGCGGACGGTGGTGATCGGTCAGGTGACGGGCATCGACCCGGTGACGCAGGAGTCGCTGAGGACGATCCGGCCCGCGATGGCGGACAACTTTGTGTCCGACGAGTTGCGCGAGGCCGGCGAGGGGATGCCGTACACGCTCGATGCGCTCAAGACCCGGCTCGGGTACAAGGACGTTGAGGGCTTGCCCAAGAAGACCGACAAGGCGGCCGAGCAGGCACCCACCGGCTGAAGGGGTCAGTGCTTCCGGGCGCACTTGCCGCACATGCCGAAGAGCAGGAGTTCATGGCCATCGAGGCGGAAGCCCTTGGGCGTGAGTTCCGAGAAGTGGCCGCAGCAGCCGTCGAGTTCGTAGACCTTGCCGCAGCCCCTGCAGTGGAAGTGGTGGTGGTGGGGCTTGGGGAGCTCGTAGCGGGGGGATTCGCCCGGGATTTCGACGGGCGCGACTTCGCCCGCCTCGACCAGGAGTTTGAGCGTGCGGTAGACGGTGGCAAGACCAAGGGAATCAAGGCTCTGGGACGCGAGATCCAGGATCTCCTTTGGGGAGACCGGGGACCCCGCTTTGGCGATGGCTTCACGGATCGCG
>DATAKA010000159.1:0-19158 GCA_036261855.1 Phycisphaerales bacterium
CGCCGGTGGATGTGGCGGTCCGGCTGGGTGATGACCGCGCTCGCGCTCTCCGCCGCGGCCCTCGCCCTGTGGGGTGTCTCCCGCGCCGCCTCTGCGCCCCACTGGTGGAACCCGCCGCGTGCCACAAGCGCCCGCGTCATCCGCAACGCCGAAGAAGTCGAGGGCGCGGCCATGGCCCAGCTCACGCTCGTGCGCGAGAGCAACGCCCCATGGTCCGTCTCCATCTCCCAGCACGACGCCAACGACTGGCTCGCTGCGCGCCTCCCCCTGTGGCTGGAAAGCCGCGGCCAACAGCTCCCCGCGCAGGTCCGCACGGTGAGCGCCGCCTTCACGGGCGAGGGCGTGTACCTGGGTGCCAAGGTTCATCCCGGCGGGCGTGTCTTCTGGGTGCTCGCGGAACCCCGCGTCGATGACCGGGGCCTCTGGCTCACCGCCGTCCGCGCCGGCATGGGCGATGTGCCGGTGCCTGTGGACCAGGCCCTCGCGTCCGATCTATTGCCGCCCGAGGCCCGGGCGGTCCTCCGCGGTGAACAGCCCGCGCTCGCCGATGTCTCTACGACCGTGGACGGCTCCCGCCGCGTGCGTCTCGTGCACTTGCGTCCAACCCCCGGGTCTTTGGAAGTCTCCGCCGTGACCGAAGGGCGATGACGCGACACGCCGGTCCCGCGGCCACATCCTGATCACTGCCTTCACCCGCCGCCGCGCGGCTTTCCCGTCGCGATGTCCTGCCCGCGGAAGTGCCGCACCATGTCCCGCATCATCTGCTGCCCGCGCACCCTCTGCTGCGCGTTCGCACGGGAGGCCACGGTGTTGTTCATGAACCCCATGAAGTCCGCGAGCTGCTCGTTGTCGGGCCGCCGCTCGGGGTCCTTGATGTCCTGCATGTCCTCCTTCACCTGCGACCGCATCTCGTTGATGCGATCCGCATCGGAGACCTCCCGCTGCTCGCCCGCCACCGCCTCCATCATTTTGGAGAACTCGACGAACGTGCTCTCCAGGTACTGCTCGCGCTCCCCCTCGGGCACGCCGTCGTAGTCCTTGGCGTACATGTCCCACGCGTCCACCGCCAGGCGCGAGCCGTTCTCCTCGATCTGCTCCCGCGCTGAGGCCTCGATGCCCGCCGCGAACGACGCCAGCAGCAGCGACTCACTGGGCTCCATGTTCTTGAGGCGCTGCACAAGCTGCCCGATGAGCCGCATCCGCTCCTGCACCGGCAGTTGGTTGAACTCGTCGGTCAGGAGCGTGTAGTTGAACAGGTCGTCCAGCCCCGCCGTCTCGTAGTCGGGCTTGGGCACCGGGCGCAGCACCAGGAACGCCGTCACCGCGCCAGCGACCAGCAGCACGGCTCCGCCCACGATGACCGTCCGGCGCGTATGGGCCGCACGCTGCTGCGTCCCGAACAGCACCGCCCGCGCCCGCTCCAGCACGCGCTGCTCAATAGCCGCGAGGCGGCCACGCAGCGTCGCCCGCCGGAAGACCGGCAGGGGCTCGAATGTCGTGCTGGCGGATGGATCGCTCATCGTGACAGAACACTCCGCGAACTAAATGCCCCCCGAGAACCGGATGCACTCCTGCACCAGGTCCGACAGGAACTCCTGGTTGGGAAACTTCGTGTCATCCGCCCGCCAGTCGCTGAAGAACACCGCGTTCCGCTTCCACCGCTGCGACTCGTCCAGGAAGTCCCCGTTGCCGAAGGAGTCCCAGCGCGGGTGGTGCCAGTTGTCGGCGTCGATCAGCACCGCCATCGCGTTCCCCCGCTGCGCGTACGCGCGGCTCACGCCCGTCTGCGCCCGCTCCGGCGGGATCGTCAGCACCTCCATGCCCAGCATCAGCTCGCCCGGCGGGTACGAGTACGACGTGCCGTACGACTGCCACTGCGGCTTGAAGCCCGACGCCTCATCGAACGACCTCGTGTCGCTCGGGCACCGCCACGGGTCCGGCGCAACCCAGTCGCCGTTGGCGTCCTCGTACGGAGCGCCGGCGTCCACGTACTTCTTCAGCACGTCCAGCAGGCTCGGGTCGTTGGTGTTGCTGCCCGTGTTGAGCGGCCGCACCCGGGGCAGCATCACGCCCTTGCTCTCGGCGTCCATGTACAGCGAGATGCCCACGCCGATGCCCTTGAGGTTCGTCAGGCACTTGGTCCGCCGGGCGGACTCCCGGCTCTTGGCCAGCGCCGGCAGCGTGATGCCCACTAGCACCGCGATGACCGCGATGACCACCAGCAGCTCGATGAGCGTGAAGGCGCGGGATGGGCGGGTGCGGAGAGTCATTGGGGCGCGCTTTCTACGTTGCCAAACCCCGCCCGGTTTCAGAAGCCAGCACCGCACGGCAGAACTGGTGCGTCAGGGCATGCCCGGACCTGCGTGCCACCACCCGGGCGTGCAGGGGCCGCCCGAGCAGAGCCAAGTCGCCGATCAGGTCCAGGAGCTTGTGCCGGGCCGGCTCGGTCGAGACACATTCTGCGTCCGGAAATCGCCACTCGTTGTCGATCGGTTGCCCGTCATCGCCCACCACCAGCATGTCCCGGGGCGTCAGGTGCGCGAACAGCCCGGCCCGCCGCGCGGCCTCCACCTCCGCCAGCAGCGAGAACGTCCGCGCGGGCGCAACGTCACTGATGTATGTGCTGCGCGACAGGTCCCACGACGCGGCCTGTGGCCGCACTGGCGACGTCGCGCCGTACTCCAGTTCGTACGTGTACCGCGCTCGCTCCCCCTTGCCCAGCGGCTCGCCCACGATGCTCGCCCCACGATCGTCCCTCACCTCCACCCTGCGCGTGAGCACCAGCGGCGGTGTCGGCACGCTGGCGGGGAACGAACCAAGTGCATCAACAAGCCCCGCGGCTGACCCATCGAGGATCGGGCATTCCACGCCGTCCAGATGCACGTCCATGTGCCACAAGCCCAGCCCCGCCAGCGCCGACATCACATGCTCGGTGGTGGCGACAGGCCGTGCGGCGTTGCCACTCCGCAGTGTCGTGTTGCGCACCGGGAACCCCGCGGGCAAGCCCGACCACGACGTGTCGGTCGTCACATGGTCCACCAGCGCCGGAACGACCGCGCCGTCTACAACAAACCGCAGCCCCGTCGCGCACGCCGCGGGCACAAAGGTCACCGCCGCGGGCTTCGCGGAAAACAGGCCGGTGCCGTGGAGGGCGGGGGGCATGCGTGATTGTTGGTGGTCTCGCGCCGCGCGCCGGAATGCCAGCTAGGGCTTCTCGCGCCGGCCCATCAGACGCAACCGGGCGTACGTCCGCCGCCACTCGCTCGCCGGACCGGCGGGGTGGCCCATGTACTCAGCGTTCGGCGGGATGTCGTTGTTCACGCCCGCCTTGGCGCCCACCCGCGCGCCCGCGCCGATCGTCACGTTGTCCGCGATGCCCACCTGCCCGCCCAGCATCACGCCGTCGCCCAGCGTCACCGAGCCCGCAAGCATGACGCCGCCGCACAGGACGCAGCAGCGCCCGATGACGCAGTTGTGCGCGATCTGCACAAGGTTGTCGATCTTCGTGCCCGCCCCGATAGTCGTGGACGCGAACTTCGCGCGGTCGATGCACGAGTTGGCGCCGATTTCCACGTGGTCCTGGATAACCACGTTCCCGATGTGCGGGATCTTCACGAGCCCGCTGCCCGCGGGGTCCGGCCGGTAGCCGAACCCGTCCGCGCCCACCGTCACGCCCGCGTGCAGCACGCAGTGCGCGCCGACGACGCACCGGTCCAGCACGCGCACGCCCGGGTGCAGCGTTGTCGCCGCGCCGACCTTCGCGTCCCGCCCCACAAACACCTGCGCGACGAGGTGTGCGCCCTCGCCCACCTCCGCGCCGGCGGCCACCACGCACACAGGGCCCACGCACGCGCTGGCTGCAACGCGGGCGGTTGGGTCGATCACCGCTGAGGGATGCACGCCCGGCGTCGGCGGCGCTTCCAGCGGCGCGAACAGCGTGAGCACCTTGATCAGCGCCAGGTCCGCGTCCGGCACCACGATGAGCGACCGCCCGGAGGGCTGGGACGTGCCCTCCGGAGCGGCGACGCTCACGATGTCCTTGGAAATCAGGGCGCACCCGGCCTTGGCGCCTTCCCACAGCCTCGCAAACCGCCCGGAGCGGATGAACGTCAGGCACGTTGGGCCCGCCAGGTCAAAGACCTCCAGCCGCTCGATGCGGACCGACGCGTCGCCCAGGAGCGTGGCCCCCAGGTGCCGGGCGACATCGCCCGCCGTCATCGAACCTGATGGATTCGTGGTCATGCACGCCCGTTCAGCCGCCCCCGCGTGTACCGATCACTGCCCCGAGCGCGCGCCCGACGCATACTCGGTGTTCATCTGAGAGACGAGGCGGTCGGTCACGTCCACCCCGGGCTTCGCGAACAGGATCCGCTTGCTCAGGATGACGCTGTTGATGTTGTTCACCGTGCCCGACTCGGGCAGCTCCAGCGAGCGGTCGTCCAGCAGCACGATGTCGTACCCCTCGCGGGCCGCAAAGTCGGCGATCGCCTTCGTGGACTTGTCGTACAGGTCGCGGATGATCTCCGCGTTCTTCCGCTCCATGTTCCCTTCGAGCAGCTCCGTCCGCACCTTCAGGATCGCGCGGGCCTCGGTCAGTTCCGCCGCTTTCTCCGCGCGCTTCTGCCGGTCGCTCGCCGGGATCTTCTCCTTCAGCTCCGCCTCCAGGCTCTTCGCCTTGGCGTCCAGCTCCTTCACCTGCGTCAGGTACGTCTCGCGCACCGTCTCGAGCTGCGTGTTCCGCTCCTTGAGCTCCGTGAGGTTCTCGAACAGCCGCTCGAGGTTCACCACCGCCACCGCGGTGGGTGCCGCCGCGGCGTACGGCGCGGGCGACGCGGAGTGCGCCACCGCCGCGCCGAACAGGCCGGCGCCGGCGACACACAGGGCGATCAGGAGCGGACGGCGGTTGGGCTTGAGCATGGCGGGTCTTCGCGGAGGACGGGTGCGACGTGCAGGACGACGGAAGAGCGTACACGGACACCGGCGATAGCCACCGGTGCTAGTTAGTGACGATTATACCTGTCGATTGGACGCCCGTCGCACCCGACGGTTCCCTCGTGCCGGGTCCCCGTTCCCGCTACCGGAACGGCACATCGATGGTGAAGGTGAACAGCCGCTCGCGGTCGGTGTCCTCCTTCATCAGGGGGAAGCCGAAGTCAAACGCCAGCGGCACCGCGCCAAAGTACGGCACGGCGATGCGGACGCCAAATCCCGCCGAGACGCGGTAGGACTCAAAGCCGAAGTCCTCTTCCACCGTGCCGCTGTCGATGAACACGACGCCCGCCAGGGTCTGCTCGTAGATGGGCCGGGTGAGCTCCAGCCCCGCGAAGAACAGGAAGTTGCCGCCGATGGCCTCGTCGGTCAGGTTGCCGTCGCGGTCCCGCCCGACGGGCGAAGCCCCGCGCAGGGAGAAGCCGCGGAAGTTCTGCCCGCCCAGGTACAGCCGCTCGTAGAACGGCGCGACGTCGGTATCGCCCGGGATGTACTGCGTGCTCGTGCGGAAGAGCAGCGTCGTGGCGTTGCCCAGCACGTCCTCCTCGAGCTTGAAGTACTTGGAGTACTCCGCGGAGAGCACGGTGAACGTGTCGTCGCCGATGAGGCCGTACTGGGTCACGCCGAACATGGTCTTGGTGCCCGTCGTCGGGAACATGTCACGGTCGAGCGTGGTGCGGCTCATCGTCGCGCCGATGCTGGCCAGCGTGCGCGACTCCTCCACGTCGTAGTAGTCCGCCGGAGCATCGGCGTCGAGGTTCGACAGCTCGATCTGCTCCACCCGCAGCGGGAAGTTCACGCTCCACCGCGAGCCGAACCGTCGCCCCGCGGAGAACTGCGCCCCGTACCGCTGCTCGTCGTACGCCCGGTAGAGCCGCTGCCGGTAGTACAGCCGCGCTGAACCTGAGTAGTCGCTCCCGAACATCGCCGGCTCGCTGAGACCGATGCCGAAGTTCCGCGCCCGGTCGCCGGGCTGGATGCTGATGTTGAACGTCTGCCCAGCGCCGCGGAACGCCTCGCCGTTGATGAACTCGTCCCACGTGTCCGGCGTGTCCGTCACGTCGAAGTTCCGCTGCTCCAGCGAGATCGTGCCCAGCACGCCCAGGTCGCTGCCCACGCTCGCGCCGAAGTTGAACGACCCCGTGTTCGTCTCCGCCACCTCCACGATCACGTCGCGGTAGCCGGGCTCCTCCGGGTTCTCCGGCTGCACCGCCACCCGCACCGAGTTGGGGTCAAACAGGCGCGTGGCCCGCAGGCGCTGCTCGGTGTCCCGCGCCGCCGTCGAGTCCAGCGGACGGTCCGGCGTGAGCTGGATGTGCCGGCGGACGATGTCGTCCCGCGTGATCGTGTTGCCGGTGATCTCCACCAGCCCCGTCTTGAACCGCCGCCCCTCGCGCACCGCCAGCAGCAGGTCCACCGCCGGGGCGTCGCCCGCGCGCAGCTCCCGCTTGTTCACCGACACGTCCGTGAACCCCAGCCGGCCGTACGCCGCGAGCACGCCGTTGATGCTCCGCTGCAGCCGCGCTGCGCTGTAGATGTCCCCGGGCTTCACTTCCATCAGCCCGATGACCTGCTCGGCCGAGAAGACCTTCCGGTCGTCATCGTCGAACACCACCTTCACGTCCCGCAGCGTGTAGACCTGCCCCTCCTCGATGACAAACTCGACCACCACCTCCTGCCCGCTCGCGCTGGGCGTGAGCGTGTAGGCCGCGCGGGCGTCGATGTGCCCCCGGTCCTTGTAGAACGTCACGATCTTCGCCGCGTCGTCCGCCAGTCGCTGCTCGTCCACCTCGCCGGCTTCCAGGATCGGGATGTACACGGACGTCTCGACCTGCCCCTTGAGTTCACGGCTGGTGACCGTGTTGTTCCCGCGGAAGCGGATCTCCGTGATGCGCGTCCGCTCACCCTCGCGGATCTGGAAGAGCGCGACGCCCGCCGCCAGCTCCTTCTCGTCCACCACCACGCGCGTGTTGTAGTACCCCTTCTCGCGGTACGCGCCCTCGATCCGCCGGCACGCCCGGTCGAGCTGCACCGGGTCCACCGGCGTCCCCACCAGCACGTCGATCAGCTTCTCGATGTCCTGGTCCGTCACCACCAGGTTGCCCACCGCCTGCACCGCCGCGATCACCGGCCCGGGCTCCAGCGTGTACAGCAGCTCGATCGACCCGTCCGCCAGCGGCTGCGCCGAGGCCTCGACGGTGCGGAACCGCCCCAGCCGGTTGAGCCGCCCCACATCTTCAGACACCGTCTGCGGGTTGAAGGGCGACCCCTCGCGCAGGCGGAGCTGGTTGCGGGCGAGCTGCTCCAGCTCGGCGTCGATCGCCACCGCAGCGCCGTCCCGCGCGGCCCGCTGCATCGTGACCCTCGAGACCGGACGCCCCTCAAACGCCAGCAGCGCGGGCGGCAGGCCGGGCGGGGGCGCAGGCGCCGCGGGGGCGGCCGGCGGTGTCGTCGTCTGGGGTGCCGCTGGCGTCGCATCCTGCCCCATCACCGGCACGCACGTGCCCGCGAGCGCGGCCAGCGCGGTCAGCACAAGCGTTGTTGGGCGGGGACGGGTGGGCACGTGAGCGGGGAAGGTAGGCGCGGCCGGGTGCCCCAAGAAAAACACCCCGCGCTGCGCGGGGTGTCTGGGAATGTTCCAGGGGCGCGTCGAGTCTGGCCGTTCAGCAGTTGCCCCCCGCAAAGACGCGGAGCAGGGCCGTGATATCGTCGGTATCCGGGAAGAGCCCATCGTTGTTGAAGTCGATGTCGCCGCACGTGCCGGTGGGGCAGGCCCCGCCGCCGAACACGGTCAGGAAGTCGCCGATGTCCGCCGTGTCCGGGAAGAGGGTGTCGCCGTTGAAGTCGATGGAATCGCACGTCGGCCCGGTGTTGCACGTGAGCGTGGCGAACGTGACATCGTCGATGCCCGCCTCGAACGTCGTCTGGTTGCCGACCAACACATCCACGCCCACGAACCGCACCCGCGTCGTTGCCGAGGGCGTCAGCCCCAGCGCACCCAGGCTGAACCCGCCCTGCACCCACGCGGCCCCGGCGGTGTCCACCAGGAGCTCGCCCACGTGCCACGTCGCGCCGTTATCCACCGAGACCTCGGCCCGGAACTCGTCGCCCGCGCCGTCGTTGTTCATGTACACCCAGCGCTGGTAGGAGATGATCGCCCCCGCCGCGTTGGAAAGGTCGTACGCCGGGCTCGTCAGGATGCTCGTGCCGTCCAGGTCGCCCGAGTTGGCGTTCGTGGAGATGAAGTCGTTGCCCGTGGTCCACGCGAAGCTACCGGGCGACGGTGTCGTGTCCGTCGTTGGGTTCGCGCCGGTGCTCACATACGCGCCGGAGAAGTTCGTCCGCACCCACGAACCGCCGCCCGCGATCGTCCGTGTCCACGCGCCCGTGTCCACCTCAAAGGTCTCGCTGAACGACGTGCTCGCGTCCGTCGCCTGCGTGCTGAACGCGCTGTCCGCGTCCCCGCACGTGTGCGAGGGCAGCGTCAGCTCGGTCGTCTGCTGGTACTGCTCACTCGTCTGCACCGAGTAGTAATACTGGATCGCCTGCCCGCACGCGAGCGTGGGGAAGTGCGCCGTGTACACCCCGGGCCCGCCCGCGGGCGTCATCGGGATGGACTGGAACGGATCAACCGAGCCCGCGGCCCGCCACTTCACCGCCGCTGTTCCGCTGATCACCGACGCCGTCCCCGCCGAGATCGTGACCGGCACCGTGAGGGGCTGGCTGCCGGTGGTGATCACCGCGGGGATCGTCGCCTGCGGCTGGATCTCCACCCGCGCATCCACGCACGGCACGTTGATGTTGCGGGCGATGAACGCCGGCCGGATCTGCGCGAAGTTGGGCGTGCCGTTGCTGATGTTGCCGTCGATGTCGTCCACCGTCAGCATCTGCGTCGCGGTGCCCGCGTGCGCGGAGTTGTCGCCGGTGTTGGGCACCTCGCCGCCCGTCATGATGACCGACCAGTCGCCGATCAGGTCGCGCGTCAGGTCCAGGCCCATGGGCGCCCCGTACCTCGCATTCATGTTGTTGCGGATGTTCCACACGATGTTCCCGAGCACCTGCCCGCAGTAGTGCACCGCGCCGTTGCACGGGTAGTTGGGTGTAACTTCCGCCCCGCTCCCGTCCACATGCCGGATCGCACCCACCGGCGGGAACATCGCCGCCGTCCCGAACTCACGCCCGATGATCGGGTCGTCGTTGATCATCACCGACATCACGTCCGCGTACCCCTCGCCGAACGCCCCCTGCCCCAGGCCCCGCTCGTTCACGATGAAGTGCCCGTACTCGTGGTTCACCACGCTCGCGTACGCCGTGTTCACGCACCCGCCGCCCGATGCGAAGAAGTGGATCGAGTCCGGCGGTCCCTGCTGGTAGAACGCGTTGCACGTCGAGCCCTCGTTCACGTTCGTCGCCAGCGCCACATCCAGCGTCGGGATGTTCGCGCGGTCCCTGATGAAGTTGCGCGTCTCGTTCGCGAACACCAGCGCATTCACCTGCGACTGCGTCGTCGCCGTGGACGTCGGCAGCAGGTTCACCGTCACCGGTGTCCCGGGCGTCGCGCCCTGCGTCACGCTCAGCGCGGCACCGTTGTTGTTGGTCACCGCGTTCCAGCGCCCCCCGCCCGCGCTCACGCGCAGCGTCACCGGGTCGCTCCCGGTCCAGGGAATCGTGAATGACCCGTCGCGCTCCGTGAACGCGAACACCAGCGGGTTCGAGCCCACCACCTCTACCTTCACCTCACCGATGGGCTGCTGCACCGGCAGGTTCGTCGGCACGTCCGGCCGGTTGGGCGGTGTCACCAGGCCCACCACCGACCCCGTGATGTCCGCGTGATGAATGTCGTTGCGCACGTGCACCAGCGCCCCGGTCGAAGCATCCACAAAGAACGTGAACGCGCGGGGCCGCTCCGCGTTGATGTCCGCCGCGTGGAACTTCCACGCCCGCACCGCCGGCACCTCCGGGTGCTCCGGGTCAAAGTACACCACGAGGTCCGCGTCGTACCAGTCCTTGAGGTACTCATACCCCGCCGCCCGCACCACGTTCTGCGCATCCTCCGCCGTCAGCACGTCCAGCGCAAAGCCGCCCGCTGGCGTCGGCGCCACCACGCCCTGCGCCATCACCACGGCGTGCACCAGCGGGTCCGGCCCGCCCGCCGCGGCCATGGTCCGGACCACCACCGACACAAACGCGTGCTCCACCCGCAGCCCATCCATCGTCTGCGCATAGACAAAGTTGTGCAGCGCGCCCACGTTGCCCTGGCCGTGCTCACGCACGCCCAGCGTTGCGCCGTCATTCCCGAACACGCCCTTGTGCGCGTTCACAAAGTCATTGGCCGCCTGCGCGGGCGAGGCCCCGTCGTTCATCGGGCGCCCGTACAGGATGCGTGCGCTCCCCATCGGCCCCTCCTGCACCTGCACGCCGGGGTACCTGCCCCGCAGCGCACCCAAGGCATCCACGGCCACATCGGCGTGGGCCACGCCGCCCACACACAGGCCCGCCACGCCGACCAACGCCGCGATTGTCACGTTCCGCATTCCGGCCTCCACGCATGAAGGGACACCCGACACAAACCCGTGCGCCATGCAGGAGGTGTCTCGGTCCGGTCATCCTACCAGAAGCCGCTGCTTCCGCAAGGCGGGAAATCCCTTGCCGCCACGTGGACCAAGGAAAAACGCCCCCGGGATGGCCCGGGGGCGTTCGGAAGCACGGTGAAGGAGCCGCTTACCGCAGGCAGTCGCCGCCGCCGAAGACGCTGATGAGGGCGGAGATGTCCAGCGTATCGGGGAAGAGGCCGTCGTTGTTGTAGTCGATGTCACCGCACGTGCCGGTGGGGCAGGCGCCGCCGCCGAACACGAGGATGAACTGCGAGATGTCGTCCGTGTCGGGGAAGAGGCCGTCGCCGTTGAAGTCGATGGTGTCGCAAGCGGGGGAGCACGGGTCGGTGTTCGAAGCCGTGAGCAGGAGCGACACGTTGCCCGCGCCCACCGCGCTGGCCGGATCCACCGAGCCGCCATCCGTCCCGTCGATGTTCTCGTAGCCGATGGTCACAAAGTCGCCCGCCACCAGCGGGTTCAGGACGGTGGGCACGTTCCCGTAGCGGAACTCGGCGTTGCCGTTGCTGTAGAGGATCACCTGGAAGTCGTTGGAGTCCTGCACGGTCTGCGCCACGTTGTACTGGCCGACGCCCTGCCACGAGACGATGAACCGCCCGTTGGCCGAGTCATCAAATGTGTAGACCGCGCCCAGGCCCGGGCCGCTGCGCAGGTCGTTGAGGTCGTAGTCGTCCCACAGCGGGGCCAGCATGTCGTTGGGCACCGCCGCGGTCGGGATCGTCGCATTGACGAACGCTGCGCTGTTGCCGGAGAACTGGAGGTTGCCGTTGGAGCTGACGGTGACCGAGCTGTAGCTGTTGCCCAGGTGCGTGAACGCGAACGGCAGCGCCACGCTCTCCGTGCCGTCGTCCACGTTCGAGACCGTCGCCAGCATGGTGCCGGTCGTCGAGATGTCCTCAAAGACGTTCGTGCCCGTCGTGATCGTGTAGCCGACGCCGCAGTTGGTGCCCGCGCCCTGGAATGCGCCGCCCGCGCCGACGCACAGCGTCTCACGCGTGATCGTGCAGCCGGAGTTGCAGCACGCGCCGCCCGGGCCATTGGCGATGGTGAGCCCCATCGTGCTGCTCGTCGAGCGCGACTGCCCATCGCTCACCGTGAAGGGGATGCCGTACGCCCCCGCGACCACGGTGTTGGGCAGCGTGTACGAGTACGACCAGATGTTGTCGTTGGCCGTCGCATCACCGTGCGTGCCGTCGTCGAAGAACGCCTGCGTCCCGCCGCCGATGTTGGACAGGTTCGCCGAGACCGCGATGCCCGTGCTCGGCGGGTTCTGGCCGCCCGTCACCGTCACCGTCATCAGCGTCGTTCCAACCTCCACTGTCGCGGGCGCGCTGCCGACCCCGTAAGGGTTGGTCGGGCCGCCCGTGGGGCCGCTGAGCGTCAAGGACCACGAGTTCAGCACGCCCTGGTCGATGCCCGCGTCGTCGTGCACGATCAGCGTCCACACGTTATTCGCGTCCTGGCCGTTGAACGCGCCCAGCGTGTCGAACTGCGTCGCAGCCGGGGGCGTGGGGTTGCCGTTCCAGCCCACGAACCCGCCCTCGGGCACATACGAGCCCGCGAAGGGCGCGGTGCCGGCGGTGATCAGCGTCCCAGCCGCATCATCAAAGATCGTGTCTTGGAAGTTCTCGCCCGTGCCGCCGTTGTCGGTCGTCAGGATGATGAACTGGCCGTTGTATACCAGCGCGATGTCCAGGTCGCCGTCGTACGTATGCGAGATATTCAGCGACACCGTCAGACCCGTGATCGACGTCGGGCCGCCCGACACCGTGATCGTGTCCGAGATCGTCGTGTTGTCCGTGATCGCAAGACCAGGCGCCGACGAAAAGACCTGCGCCTGCGCAAGCCCGCACACCGACAAGGCCGCCGCCGCGGCCAACACACCGTACTTCTTCATTGTTGTTGCTCCACCGTTCACCACCGGGCTGTCCGCCCGCCACGCTCTTTGGGGCTGGGCACGCTGCCCGCCCGCACACACCCGCCGAGGCACCCAGTGTAACCGCCGGGGATATCCGCTCACACTCTATTTTGGAGGAACAGACGTCCGAAAACTGCACCGTCAACAAAAACCCCCCGGACGCAAGTCCGGGGGGCGAAGGGCAAAGCAAATAGAGGATTCTTGAGGCCGAGCGCCGCCCGATCACCGCAGGCAGTCACCACCGCCAAAGACACTGATGAGGGCGGAGATGTCCAGCGTGTCGGGGAACAGGCCATCGTTGTTGAAGTCGATGTCCCCGCACAGCGTGCCGGTGGGGCACGCCCCGCCGCCGAACACAAAGATGAAGTCGCTGATGTCCTGCACATCCGGGAACAGTGAGTCCCCGTTGAAGTCGATGGTGTCGCACGCGGCCGAGCAGGGGCCGGGCACCACGCCACCGGTCAGCACGATGGACGTGTTCCCGCCGCCGACCGTGAAGCTGTCGTACTGCCCGCCGAACGAGCCGTCTATGTTCTCATAGCCAATGGTCACGGTGTCGCCCGCAACTGACGGGTTCAGGATGTTGTTCATGTTGCCGTAACGGAACTCGGCGTTGCCGTTGCTGAAGAGGATCACCTGGAACGAGTTGGCGTCGAGCCCGGGCAGGTTGAACTGCGAGCAGTCCTGCCAGGAGATGATGACACGGTTGTTCGCGGCCGAGTCATCGAGGAAGTACACGGTGCCCTGGCCCGCGCTGGCCTCGTCGGTGTCGTAGTCGTCCCACGCCGGGGCGAGCATGTCGTTGGGCACCGCCGTGTTGGGGATGTCGACGTTCGTGAACGCGGTGCTCGCGCCCGAGAACTGGAGGTTGCCGTTGGAGGACACGGTCACGCTGCCGTAGCCGTTGCCCATGTGCGTGAACGTGAAGGGCAGTGAGACGCTCTCCACGCAGTCGTCGCAGGTGGAGACGGTCGCCAGCACCGTGCCCGTGGCCGAGATGTCCTCGAACACACCGGTCCCCGCGCTCATGACGTAGCCCGGGCCACCGCAGTTGGTGCCCGCGCCCTGGAACACGCCCGACACCTGCGCGCACAGCGTCTGACGCGTGAACGAGCAGGTGCTGTCGCCCGCGCAGCACGCGCCGCTGGGGCCGTTGGTCACGTTCACCGTCAGCGTGCCGCTCGCCGTGCGGGCCTGCGCATCGCTCGCGCTCAGCGCCACCGTGTACGCACCGGTGATGTTCGACGCCGTCAGCGTGTACGCGTACGAGAAGACGTTGTCGCCGGCGAGCAGGTCGCCGTTGGTCCCGTCATCAAAGAACGCCTGCGTGGCCGAACCGCCCAGGTTGGTCAGGTCGCCCGTCACGGTGATGCCGGTGCTCGGGTTGGGCCCCGCGGGGCTGACCGTCGCCTGCATCAGCACCGTCGTCAGCTCCTGGCCTGTGACGTTCGTGCCCGTCACCGACATCGGAACCTGGTCGGAAATGACCAGCGTGCCCGAGCCGTCCGCCCCGCCGAACCCGTCCACCTGGATGATGTACGGCGTGCCCGCGGAGAGGAACGTCAGCACGCGGCTGGTCAGCCCGTCGCCGCACCCGTCGTCATCGCACACGATCTGCGTCGCGCAGTCGCTGCGGACGGCGATCACCGTGTCGAACGTCGCGCCGCACACGCCGATGAAGTAGTCCTGGCTGTTCGCCGGCGTGAATGAGAAGAAGATGTCCTCGCCACTGCCGCCGCACGTGGTGGTCGCGTTCGAGCCCAGCCCGGTCGTGGTGAATGGGTTGTCGCCCAGGATTGCCGGGAGCGGGTTCGTGCACACGTCGCCCGGCGGCGGGCACAGCGTCACCGTCAACGACACCGTGCCGTTCGAGGACCGCCCCTGCGCATCGCTCACCGTGAACGGCATCGAGTACGCCGCCGGTGAGACGGTGCTCGGCACGGTGTGCTGGTACGAGAAGATGTTGTCGCCCGCTGCCACGTCGCCGTTGGAGCCGTCGTCATAGAAGGTCTGCGTCGCCGACCCGCCGACAGCGCTGATGTCCGCCGACACCGCGATGCCCGTGCTGGGCCCGGGCGGCGTGTTGGCGGGCGTCACGGTCACGCGCAGGAGCGACGAGGCGCTGCCGCAGTTGTTTACGCTCGTGGGCTGTGCCGAGCCCGCGCCCTGCAGCGGGATCTCGCCCGTGCCCGTCGCGATGCGCAGATCGATCGTCCCCGCGTTCGCGCTCGTGGAGACAAACCCGAAGTTGCTGCCCGACGCCGCCACCGCGGACGGAGCCGTGCCCGGGCCCGCGATGCCGACGAGGTACGTGCCCGCCTGCAGGTTGCCGTCACGCCCGTTGTACGCAAGGCCGTTGCCCGGCGCCGGGCGCAGCCCGACACCCAGGCTCACCTGGCTCAGGCTGTTGGTGCCGTCCGTCGCGTCCGTCAGGGCCGTGGTGGAATTCAGGCGCGTCGTCGCGTTCAGCGCACCGGTGATGACGCCGGTCACGTTGTACACCGCGATCCGCGTCGCGTTCGTCGCCGCCAGCAGCGAGTTCTCCGTATCGATGTCCAGGAAGCGGTTGTTCTCCAGGCTCGACTCCGGAACAGCCACCTTGTACCACCGCACCTCACCCGCGTTCAGCGCGTCATCGTCACGCGTCCGCACGTCGGTCGGGCCCATCGTGCCCAGGTCCACCGTCCCGGCGGGGTCGGACTGCGCGGTCGCGGTGCCCATCGTGAGCGACAGCGTGCAGTTCACGCCGTTGGCGTTTGTCGACGTGCTCGAGACACTGAACCCGTTCGCGAACGTCGAGTTGAACAGCGAGACCGAGAGGTAGTACTCGCCCGCGGGCAGCCGCCCGTCGCGCCCGTTGCTCCACACGCCGCCCGAGCCCATCTGCGCCGCGGAGCCCGACCCGAACGACAGCGCGGGCACCAGGCCCTCAGCGTCGTCGTCGTCGGTTGCGATCAGCGTGCCGTCGCACGCGAACAGGCCCAGCTCACTGTCCACGCTCGTCCCCGCGCCGCCCGGCGTCGAGCCCGAGTTGGTGATGTCGATGTACGTCAGCGCCGACATGTCCACCGGCGCGGTCGTCGTGAACTTGAACCAGTGGACTTCGGCCGCCGTCACGAGCACCGACGTGCTGAGCGGCGACGAGGGCGTCAGCGTCCCCAGGTCCGCGTCGATCACCGGCGCGCTCGGGCACTGCGCGTACGCCCCCGCGGCCGCCCCCGCGCACGCCACCAGCGCGGCAAGAAACTTCGTCTTCATGATGCAACTCCTCTGGCCCTGCCGGGCCATCCAACGACACCCGCACGATGCACACGAACCCACGGATCGTTGCCCATGCAATCTACCGCGCTATCCGGAGAACTCCAACACGAACTACGCCCAAACCCTGACGGCTCCATGAAAAAAGCCCCCGGACTGGTGCCGGGGGCTCGGGAATTCAGGTGGTTCCAAGCTGTTTACACGAGGCAGGGGCCGCCCGAGAAGACGCTCAGGAGGGCGTCGATGTCCAGGGTGTCCGGGAACAGTCCGTCGTTGTTGTAGTCGATGTCGCCACAGTTGGGGTCGTTGCTGCAGGGGCCACCGGAGAAGACGGACAGGAAGTCGTCGATGTCCAGGGTGTCCGGGAAGAGGCCGTCGTTGTTGAAGTCGATGCTGTCGCACGCCGGGCCGGTGGCGGGGAAGATGACGAGCGTCGGGCCGCGGTAGAGCGGGTGGGCGTTGCCGGCGTAGGTCGCGGCGGTGCCCTGCTGGCCGTTGGCGATGTCCAGGACGAGGGTGAGGTCGCCCGCGCCGCTGGAGATCTCGGCGGCCATGGCGGTGGCGCCGGTGGTGTTGGTGCCCGCGGCGTCGAAGAGCAGGACGGCGTCCACGTCACCGCTGCCGGCGGCGCTGTTCTGGCCGGGCAGGTCGGCGGGCGTGATCGTGCTTTCCTCGAACATGTAGGTGCGGATCGTGGAGAGGTCGGGGAAGTCCACGTTGCGGTTGGGGAAGGTGGTGCCCGCGTTGCCGGGGGTGATGTTCACGGCGTCGCTGTTGGTGTAGAAGGCCTCGATGTTGTCCGGGTCCAGGCTCGGGATGCCGCCGCTGGTGAAGGCGGCGTTGGCCTGCACGAACTGCAGGTAGACGCGCCCGACGTTGGCGGGGGCGCCGAAGGAGGCGTTGCTCCAGCGGAGCGCGCCGTAGTTGACGAAGGACGAGCCGCCCGCGACGGAGCCCTCGACGTTGAAGAACTCGGTGCCGCTGGTGGCCGCGCGGACGCCGGTGGGCAGGACGGTGGCGTTGGTCGCGCACTCGACGACGATGGCGCCCTCGCACACGTCGGCGATGCCGTTGTTGTCCACGTCGGTCAGGAGCCAGGTCTTGAAGTCCCAGCAGTCCTTCTTGCCGTTGGCGTTGCAGTCCTCGCCGGGGCCGGGGGTCTCGCAGGAGTCGAGCGTGCCGTTGGCCGGGCCGCAGCCGTAGACGCCGCCGTCCAGGTCCAGGTCAGCCGTGATATCGCAGGAGTCGATCTTGCCGTTGCCGTTGCAGTCCAGGCCCGGGTTGGCGGCGATGTCGCACGCGTCGATCACGCTGTTGCCGTTGCAGTCCAGGTTCGGGTTGCTGGTGATCTCGCAGGAGTCGATCGCGCCGTTGGTGTTGCAGTCGAGGCTGGGGTTGCCCGCGATCTCGACGGCGTCATCGATGGAGTTGCCGTTGCAGTCCACGATGGAGCCCGAGCAGTTCACCGCGGCGGACGCGGCGTTGCGGGGGGCGACGGGCTGGACGCTGAAGTCGCTGCCGTTCACGTCGCTGTCCTGGCAGCCCGAGTAGCTCGGGGCGGGGCCGCGCATGATGCTGTGCGTGCCGGCAGGCGTGGGGGTGATGGGGCGGGGGGCCTGAGAGCCGCCCTCGCTGGCGTTGGCGGTGCCGTAGCCGACGAAGTCGAGCGTCAGCGGGCCCCACGTGGGGTCGGTGATGGGGTTGGAGACGCCGCTGGTGATCGCCGTTGCGGAGTTGACGAGAGCGACCTTACCGCCGCCGGTGGCGCCGGTGGACGCGGACATGTCGATGCCCGTACCGAGGTGGTCGGCGGGCACGGGGGCGCAGCTCACGCACGAGAACGCGTTCGCGTTCGTGCGGATCAGGTAGTATCCACCCGCGGGGATGGAGACGCTGGGCAACGCGATGCGGCTCCAGTTCACGCCCGTCACCGCGGCGTACTGCACCGACCAGCCGGTGATGTCCACCGACGCGTTGGTGCGGTTGTGCAACTCGATGAAGTCGTTCTGGTACAGCGACTCCGGCAGTGCGCCGGCAGAGAAGCCGCCGCCGATGTACAGCTGGCTGATGACCACGTCGCCCGCGGCCATCGCCTGACAGGCCATGCCGGCCGCCGCAACCAGACACGAAGCAATCGTCTTCTTCGACATACCAGGTCTCCTTTGACTGTGCGTGATTCGTTTTTCCCTGGAGGGAACGCTCGCTGAATCGACACCGATACCGCTCTCCACGGGCAACGTGCCCGAGGCCCCGAGTGTGCTCGCACCGCGCTCCCGCGTCCGGCGGTTCGCGTGGTGATTCAACTTGTGGATCGCCTGCCTGGCGGATCTCTTCTTCTCACGGACTCCGCATCAAGGGTACGGGCGGGCGGGGAGCGGTTCAACGCAGATCGGGCGGGATAGCGCAATCTTGACTGGTTATCCGGATGTCGTAACAACCTGTGGACAAGTTGTTTAGATCGTGTTTCCCGCCACTTGCGGTGGTTTCGGGCTCAGCACGGCCCTCCGCCAAAGACGCGGACGAGGGACTCGATGTCGGCGACGTCCGGGAACAGGCCGTCGCTGTTGAAGTCGATGTCGCCGCACTGCGTGGGGCCCGTGGGGCAGGGGGCGCCGCCGAAAACGGCGATGAAGTCAGCGATGTCCTGGGTGTCCGGGAAGAGGCCGTCGCCGTTGAAGTCGATCGTGTCGCAACCCTGCGGGACGAGCACGCCCGAGGCGCTGATGCTGGCGTTGCTCGAGATGTTGAAGGTGGTGGATGCGAGCACGATGTTCACGATCAAGTGGCTGGTGCAGAGCGGGTCGTCGAAGGGGACGGGGTCGAGTTCGAAGGGGCCGGGCTGGGTCTGCTGGTTCGTCAGAGTGGTGGTCGCGGTGGTGACGGCAGTCGCACCGGTAGGGGTGACGGTGCCGGTAAGCACGATCAGGACGGGCGTGGGATCGACGGGCACGGGCGCGCCGTTGAAGCTGACGGTGGGCGTCACGTCCACGATCATCGGGATGGTGTAGGTCCATGAACCGCCGCCGGCGGGGGTGAGGGTGCCCACGGCGTTGCCCGGTTGCTGGGCGGCGAGGAGGCTCGTGATATCCGCGTTGCCGAGGGGCAGGTTGAAGGGGATGCCACCGATGAGCGTGCAGGTGGGGTTGCGGGTGCGGAAGGTGCTGTAGGTAATGCTGACGGTTGCGCCGACGGAGATCGGCTGGCCGTTCAGCAGGTTCAGGTTGGTGCCGGCAGCGGACGCGGTGCCTGCGGCGGTATCGATTGTGAGGGTGAACGCGCCGGCGGGGTGGAGGGGCGTGGTGCCGGAAGAACCGCTGGCAGAGACGCCGCCGGCGGTGATGGAGATGGGGTTGTTCAACCCGTTGTCGGACCCGAAGAGGC
>DATAKA010000162.1:0-104576 GCA_036261855.1 Phycisphaerales bacterium
GGGCAGCAGGGGAGCAGCGCGACCGACAACCGGCTTGGGTTCCCGGAGTTGGACGCCTCCTGGCGTGACTCTGGGTACCGCCTGGACTGGGTCGGCTACCCGTTCGTGTCGAACTCACGCCCCGGCGGGCTGCGCCAGCTCGCGATGTTTGATGACGTGGTGGTGGCGCAGGACAACACAAGCACGGTGAGCCTGCTGGATGCGCGGACGGGTCAGACCAAGTGGTCGGTGGACCTGGGCACGCCGCTGACAAAGTTCTTTGCCGTGACGCGGGACCCCGTGGACCCGACCCGGATCGTGGTGTCGGGCGAGTCGGGCGCGACCATCATGGCGGTGTCGAGCGGCAACATCCTGGGCCAGGAGAAGTTCGCCCGCGTGATCAGCACGGCGCCGGTTGCCGATGAGGGCATCTTTGTGTACGGCACGGCCGTGGGTGAGATCATCGGCCACCGCATCGGCCTGGGCCTCAAGGGCTGGGGCTTCCAGGGCCAGGGCCCGATCCGCGCGAACCCGGTGCGGGTCGCCGGGGTGGTCGGCACGGTCTCTCAGGGTGGGGACGTGACGTTCATGGAAGCGCGGAGTGGCTCGCTCCTGGGCCGTGCCCGCATTTTCGGCGGCGTTGAGAACCAGCCGGTTGCGTCCGGTGATTCGCTCATCATCGCGGGGCTTGACCAGTCCGTCTGGTGCTTTGGTACGAATGGGCAGGAACGCTGGCGCGTCCGGACGCCCCACAAGCTGACCAACCAGCCCACGGCCATCAACGGCGTGGTCTACCTGGACATTCCCGGTGACGGCCTGACCGCGATGGACGCCACGACCGGCACCACGCTGTGGAAGAACGCCAAGGTTCACGGGCGTGCGGTCGTGCAGCGTGCCGGCACCGTGCTGATCTTCACCAAGGAGATGGTGCACGTCGTGGACGCCAAGCGGGGTGATGTCATCCGTTCGATCCCCGCTCCGGGAATCGTCCGTCTCGAGGCCGACAAGCTGGAGGACGGCACCCTCTACGCCGTCAGCGACCGCAACGTGGTCGCGAAGATGGTTGTGAAGTGAGAACCGTCGTGAAGTAAGGTTGAACAACCACAATGAAAAAAGGGCGGGCCGTGCGGCCCGCCCTTTCTGTTCTTGCTGATCTTGACCTCTTAGCAGGTGCCGCCGCTGAAGACGGCGAGGAAGGCGTCGATGTCGGCGGTGTCCGGGAAGAGCCCGTCGCCGTTGAAGTCGATCGCATCGCAGTTGGGATCGTTGGAGCAGGGGCCGCCGGAGAAGACGCTCAGGAAGTCGTCGATGTCCAGCGTGTCCGGGAAGAGCCCGTCGTTGTTGAAGTCGGTGCTCGCGCTCGTGGCGTCCACGCTCACGCTGACGCAGTTGGAGGTACCGCAGGCGCTCTCCCAGCGTGCGAAGTAGGTCGTCGAAGTCTCGGGCGAATCAACCACGAGGGGTGAGCCGGTGCCCACGGGCGTCCCGCCGCAGGAACCGCTGTACCACGCGAGCGTTGCCCCGGTGCCGCCCACAGCGGAAAGAGTGATCGAACCGGCGTCGGTGGAGCAGAACTGGTCCCGGTCGACGCTCGCGCTGGTGGGGTCGCTCGGGGCCGGCGCGACCGTCACGGTCGTGCTGGCGCAGTTGGAGTTGCCGCAGGTGCTCTCCCAGCGGGCGTAGTAGGCGGTGGTTGAGGCCGGGGACGCCAGCACGAGGGGGCTGCCCGCGCCGACGAATGTGCCGCCGCAGGAGTCGGTGTACCAGCGCAGAGTGGTGCCCGAGCCGCCGGTGGCGGTCAGGCTGATGTCGCCGGTGTCGTCTGAGCAGAAGTTCGATCGGTCACTCGCGGCGGTCGCTGGGTCGGTGGGCACCGGGTTGACAGTTACCGTGACGCTGCCGCAGCCGGTGCTGACCGCGCCGTCGCTGGTGCGGCGGGAGCGGGAGAAGTAGGTGGTAGTGCCTGCGGGGCTGACCACCAGCGGGTTGCCCGTGCCGACAAAGGTGCCGCCGCAGGAGCCGGTGTACCAGTCGATCACGATCCCGGCGGCGACGATGCCGGTGAGGTTGCTGTTCTGACCGGCGCAGATCGTGCCCGGGCTCGCGCTGGTCGCGACGGGGTTCGGCGGCACCGTGGCGCCGGCGATGCTGAAGTTGACGTTGGAGACGTCGAAGTAGGTGTTGCCCACGGACTCTACCTTGATGCGGCCGGTGGAGGTCGTGATGTTGGGGAGCGTGACCACTTCCGAGCCGTCGTTGGGCGTGCTCGCGAGGAGCACCGTCCAGTTGGCGCCCGCGTCCGTCGTGAGCGCGATGCTCACGTTGGCGGTGCTGATCGGGGCGGCCGTCGTGTTGGCGACGTTCCAGGTGACGGTGGTGGTCCCGCCGCCGGTCAGGGTCACGCCGGTGTTGGGCGCGGTGACCTGGAAGGGCCCGGCGGTCGACACGATGGTCACCGTGGAGTTGGTCGTCGTGTTCGTCGTCCCGCCGTTGCCCGCGATGTTGTCACGGGCGGTCAGGCGGAAGTTGAGGGTGCGGTTCGCGGCGGGGTTGGGGTAGTACTCACCGATGTCGAGCGAGCCGTCAAAGACGTCGTCCAACGCCGGGAAGTAGCGGGTCGGGACGGTCTTGGGCACCAGGGGGCGGAAGATGGACCCGCTGGCGGCGGTGGGCAGGGACGCGAGGGGCAGCGAGCCTGCGTCCCGCTCTTCCCACGAGAACGTGAGCGCGTGGCCGTT
The DNA here is from genome assembly GCA_036261855.1 of Phycisphaerales bacterium. GTDB lineage: Bacteria > Planctomycetota > Phycisphaerae > Phycisphaerales > UBA1924 > BJHL01. The sequence continues at coordinate 2,718 of DATAKA010000162.1, forward strand.
GGCGTCGGCGCCGGATCCGGTGAGGTAGAACGCCGTCTGCTCGGGGATCGAGCGGGCCGATGCGCCGACGACGGTGGGGGGTTCGTTGGTCAGCGTCGTGTTGCTGGAGCAGTTGCCGCCCGCGGCGATGAACGACTTGATGCTGTCGATGCTGCTGTGGAAGAAGTACGGGTCGCTGTGGGCCTGAAGGTTGTTTGCCCCGCAAATGCCCGCGTACGCCATGATCGTGGAGCCTGAGCCGGGTTCGTACGAACCGTTCGCGCTGCTGCAATAGGCGAAGGTGTGGGGAGCGTTGAACTGGTGGCCCATTTCGTGGGCGACGTAGTCGATGGTGAAAGGATCACCAACCGGTGAGGGCTGGCCCGTCACGCCGCGGGCCTTGTTGCCCGTGGAGCAGACGCAGCCGAGCTGGGCAACGCCGCCGCCGCCGGTGGAGAAGACGTGCCCGATGTCGTAGTTGGCATTGCCCGGGCTGGCGTCGCAGGTGGTCTGGTTCTGGCCCAGCATCGTCGAACCGTTATTGTTGGTGAAGGGGTCGGTGCCCGAGTTGATGTACGTGTTGAAGTCCACGAGCTGCAGGCGGATGCTCAACTCAGACTCGTACACCTGCGTCACGCGGTTGATCGCGGTCGTCATCGCCGACTCCGCGAGCGCGACCGTGCCACCGTGGAACGCGGCGTACTCGCCCGTGCATGAGAGCGCGAGCCGGTACTGCCGGCGGGTGACGGGCACGCGGTCGGTAAAGACCGGCTCGTTCGTGGGGATGGGCTCACCAGTCGTGGAGCAGGCGAACTGGTGGTCGGCGAAGTAGTCGCGCCGGAAGTACGACACGTAGTACGACGTGTTGCCAAAGGTGTACGGGTCGATGTACCACGACCCCTCGTGCGTCAGCACCTGGGCGCGGAAGCCGTGGTCGGTCCAGTCGCACCGGAGCGTGGCGTAGGGGTCATCGATCCCCTGTCCAAGGAACGTCTTGAAGTTCGGGTGCTCCGCCTGCAGCGCCGGAGACATGATGGGTGACTCAACGACGCTGAACCGCTCGAACGTGCCGTCGGGCTTGGGCAGCCACAGGACGAGCGGGTTCGCCGCGGCGGGCGAATCTTCCAGCGGGGCGCCCCACAGCGTGTCGCGCATGAGCCCCTCGGCAAGAGCGACACGCTCGTAGACCATGGGCCGAATGAACGCCCTGCCCTGCTCCACAGCCGTGGGGAATGCGTCGAGACGCGCCCACACGAGTTCGGCCTCCGATGCGACCGGGGGGGTGACTCCCTCCGACTGCGCAATGACCGCGGGGGACAATGACAGACACGCCAGCCCTGCCAGCAGGGCCCGGAACTTCATGGATTGCATGCACATCTCCGCTGGGACGACCAAGAGCGAAACGCCCGAACAGGGGCGGTCTTGCATTGTCTCCAACAACGACCGGAATGCAAGCCGAAATCAGCAAAACCCACCCGAATGCGGGTTGTTGAAGTACGTTATCCGTAGTCCAAAAACACAACCGCGGACCCCCCGTGGGACCCGCGGTCGCTGCCGGAACCGGCTCGAGATGGCGTTCTGGGGAAACTCTTAGATGCACGGCCCGCCGCTGAAGACGCTCAGCAGGCTGTCGATGTCGAGCGTGTCCGGGAAGAGGCCGTCGTTGTTGAAGTCCACATCGCCGCAGGCGGGGTCGTTGGTGCAGGGGCCGCCGCTGAAGACGCTCAGGAAGTCGTCGATGTCGAGGGTGTCGGGGAAGAGTTCATCGCCGTTGAAGTCGATGGAGTCGCAGCGGTCCAGGGCACGGCCGGGATAGCTCATCATGCCGCCGCAGGGCGCGGTGATCTCCACCTCGTACCAGCCAAAGTCGGCGGGCGTCGCCTCATCAATGTGAAGCGTTAGGGTGTTCGCGCCGCTGACCACGCCGCCGCCCTCGCCCGCGCCGGCCAGGCCGTTCGTGACTTCGTTCGAATCGTGGTACCAGACCGTCGTCATGGCGGAGGTGTCGTAACCGCGGGCGATTTTGCACTCGAACGTGAAGGTGTTCTCCAGCGTCAGGCGTGTGTCCGCGGGGTGGACGGCGATCCACGGGGCGTTGGTCTCGTTCCAGCGGGCAAAGCCGGCCGATTCAGATCCACCGGCGGTGGTGAAGGAGCCGCCGAACACGACCTCGGTTATGAACGGCATGACGGCGTTGACAGCCGGGGTGCCCGGACCGACGCCACCTGGGAGGCGTGACCATGTGTTGTCCTGCCACTTGGCGACCTGGTCCGCCGCGTTGCCGCCTGCCTGGGAAAAGTCGCCCGCCGCGTACACAATGTCGTCGGCGTAGATGGCCGTCACCGGGGCGTTGGTTCCGGTGCCCAGAGCGTTCCACGCGAGCGTGTCCCAGCGGGCGATGTGGTTGACTTCCAGTGCGCCGACGTGCGTGAAGTCGCCGCCGACATAGAGGTCATCACGGTCGCGTGAGAGCGCCCGCACCGTGCCGTTGACGCCCGGGCCGAATCCCGACCACACGAGACCATTCCACCGGGCGATGTTCGCGCTCGCGACGACGCCCGCGTTGTCGAACGTGCCGCCCACGACGAGGTATCCGTCATACGTGGTCATTGCCAGAACTTCACCGTCAACGCCGCCACCCAGCGGGGTCCAGCCGTCGCCGCCGAAACGGGCCACATGCTGGAGGGGAATGCCCGCGCTCGCGGTGAACGCGCCGCCCGCCCAGATCTGGCCGTTGTGCCAGGCGAGGGCGTTGACCGGGCCGTTCAGCCCATCATCGAGCGCCTGCCATTCCCATCCGGTCCAGTACGCGATGTTGCTGACGGGGACGTCGCCCGCCATCGTGAATGTACCGCCCGCGATGAACCCCGTGCCGTAGGACATGAGCGCACGCACTTCGCCGTTGACGCCGCCCGCGAGCGGCTGCCAGCCGTCGCCCTCCCACAGCGCGATGTTGTTCACCACCTGTCCACCGGCGGTGGTGAACAAGCCCGCGGCGATCAGCACCTCGTCGCGGAACCCCTCGCCATCAGGGTCATAGGTGGTGAAGGCGTTGATCGGGCCGTTGGGGGCGAGCGGGGCCGTCTGGTCCACGCTATAGACCCAGGTGGCCGGGCACTGCGCGAAAGCAGTCGCGGCGAGGACGAGGGGGGCGGAGGCGGTCAGAATGCGGTTCATGGTTTGTTCCTTGTCTTGAGTGCTGCGTCGAAGTGAGTCGTCGTGCTGCGTCTTCATCCGTCGTGGGCGTTCATCGCGTATCACGGAAGGTCCGATTTCCAAGAGCGTGCCGGAAGTGCTTCCGGAAGCGGCGGTTGTGCTTGCTCAAAGGCACGGCCCGCCGCTGAACACGCTCAGGAACGAGTCGATGTCGAGCGTGTCGGGGAACAGGCCGTCGTTGTTGAAGTCGATGTCCGCGCAGGTGCCGGTGCTGCACGATCCTCCAGCGAAGACCGTCAGGAAGTCGTCGATGTCCGACGTGTCGGGAAACAGCGAGTCGCGGTTGAAGTCGATGGAATCGCAGCCCTGGGGCACGAGCGCAATGAACTGGCCCGGTGCCTGAAGGTCAAGTGACACCCAGCCCAGGTTGGGGCTCCAGGCAAAGCCCCGGAGGCGTTGGGCCGCCGCGTCCACGACCGCGGCTTGGCCAAACGGTGCGCCCGCGCCCAGGTCCAACCAGCCGGTGTTGGGCGACCATGCAAACCCGGAGAGTTGGCCCGCGCCATCGATGTTGACGCCGTAATTGCTCGCCGCGGTGTTCGCGTACGGGCCGTTGCCGTCACCAAAGCCGATCCACCCGACATTCGGCGACCATGCCCAGCCCGATGCGAAGGCCGGCTCCAGACGCAGCCCATCGGTGAATGGGGTTGCGCCGGCGTCGATCCAGCCCGCGTTCGGGCTCCAGCAGTGGCGGCTGGATTCATCGACGGTGTAGGTTTGAGCATGGGCAGCGCCAGCGGTGGCCAGCGCGAGTGCAAGCGTGATGCGTTTCATGTCCGAGCTCCTTGTGTGTGCGTTTCTGGAAAGCGCCGGGCACGGCTCTCGTCGGGCCCGGGCGGTCATTGAGGTGTGTGGTGGGGGGTGGTGGGGACGAGAGCGGGGCTCAGTGGGCGAGGTTGGCCCACGCGTTGGTGCTCGTGAAGTTCTGTCCGGGCACGGTCACCATGGCGGCGACGTTGTTGCCCACCGCGGCGACGACCGCCTGGGGGTTGAAGGTGAAGGAGTTGCGGGTCACCATGTTGCCCGTCGCGGCCGCCACGACGCCGATGTCGTTCGCGTTGAACATGCAGTCGTCCACGCGGTTGGCCTCGCTGGAGAGGCGGACGCCCGCGCCGTCGGGCGAGATGGTGCCGTTGCGGGAGGAGTTGCAGCCCGTGACGAGGCTGAGGCGGAAGACGTCGATGCCGTCCTTGCCGTTGGAGTACGTGCTGCAGTCGGTGATGGTCGCCGCGTCCTGCGTGGACTTGATGCCGGTCTGGAGATTGGCGTAGGACGTCGTGCCGGTGATCATCGCGCCCGAGCCGGTCACCGTGACGCCGTTCACTGTGTTGGAATGAGCGGTGCAGTTGGTCATGTGCAGCTGCGCACGGGCCGCGAAGCCGCTGAGGCCGCTGCCCGCCGCGGTGCAACCCGTGAGTGTGACGCTGTCGAGCACGAGGAAGCCGTTCTCGGTGTTGTCCCGGGCGTTGCAGCCGGTCGCGGAGGAACTCGTGGCCAGGTCGAAGCCGTCCTTGGCGTTGTTGTCCGCGTTGCACGCGGTGAGCTGGCTGTTGGGGCCGACGCGGAAGCCGTCGAGCGTGCAGCCGTTGGCGATGGTGCCGGTGATGATCGCGCGGTCCTGGGCGACGATGCCCTCGGCGCCGGCCTGGCTCACGATGCAGTCCTTGATGATGCTGTGGGCCCCGACCGCGATGCCGATGCCACCGGCGTTCTGCACCTGGACCGATTCCACGCGTGCGCTCGCGGCGCCGTGGAGCGCAACCGCGTCGCTGCCCGCGCCGGAGACGATGCCATTCTTGATCGTCACGTTGTACCCGGTGGTGCCCAGCCAGATGCCGCGGGCGCCGGGCGTTCCCGCCGCGCCTGCGCCCTTGATGGTGAAGCCGTTGAGGTCGATCGTGACGTTGCCCTGGGCGCTGATGATGATGCCGTGCTTGTTGGCGGCGAGGGCGATGTCGCCCGTCAGGTAGTAGGAGCCCGGCTGGTTGATGACGTGCACGCCGTTGGACGTGCCCGCGAGCGACTGCACGCTGCGGCGGGGCTCCACCTCGTCGAGGCTCTTGTAGATGGCCGTCGTGGGGCCGCTGGGCGGCACGAGGGGGCCGCCCGCCAGGGCGGGGAGGGGCAGGGCGATGCCGGCGAGTGCGGTGACGAGCAGTGTGATCTTCATGATCGAATCTCCTGTGCGCCCCGGGTGCGGCGGCGTGCCGCGGGGTGGGGCGGGTGTGTTCTGGTGCACCCCATCCGTCGCCGGGCCAGGCCGCGTATCACGCTTTTCTGCGTCCGTACACTGGCCCCGGCGTGAGCGACCCGCAGTCCCAACTCACCGTGCTGCTCCAGGCGGCGTCCAGCGGCGATGATGCCGCCGCGGGGCGGGTGCTGCCCCTGATTTACAACGAATTGCGCCAGATGGCCGGCGGGCGGCTGGCGGGGCTCAAGGCCGGGCAGACGCTCCAGGCCACCGCCTTGGTGCACGAGGCGTACATCAAGCTGGTGCGGTCCGACGCGTCGTGGGAGAGCCGTGCGCACTTCTTCGGTGCCGCTGCCCGGGCCATGCGGGACATCATGGTGGACCGTGCCCGGGCCCGGGGTCGGCTCAAGCGTGGTGGGGACCGCGCCCGGGTGGGCTTTGACGAGGGGCTGGCGGTCGCGGCGGACGCGGACGACGACACGGTGGACCTGGTGGGGCTCGATGCGGCGCTCAACAAGCTGGCGGAGCACGACAAGCGAGCGGCCGAAGTGGTGATGCTGCGGTTCTTCGCCGGTCTGGATATTGAGCAGACGGCCCAGGCCCTCGGTGTCTCCGTGCCCACCGTGAACCGGGACTGGCGGTACGCCCGGGCCTTCCTGGCGAGCGAACTGGGTGGGGGTGAGGATCCGTGATCCGCGCGGGCCACAGACAGCGGATGGAGGGGCGTGTGGGAGCGTCGTGCTCCCGGTCTGTCGGACACCAGCCATGAGCATCGACCACGCGCGAGCACGGAGCATCTTCGACGCCGCCATGGACCAGCCCGGCGCTGCGCGGGATGCCTTCATCGCGTCCCAGTGCGGGACGGACGCCGCGCTGCTGGCGCACGTGCGCAAGCTCGTGGCGGCGGAAGCAACCGCTGGTGGTTTCCTGGAGGAGCCCGCGATCGTTCAGGCGGCGATGCAGGACGCCAAGAGCTTCGTCGGTCGGAAAATCGGCCGGTACACGCTCACAAAGCTGCTGGGGCAGGGCGGGATGGGGCGCGTCTACGAGGCGCAGCAGGAGCAGCCGCGGCGCACGGTCGCGGTCAAGATCATCGGCGCCCTGCCGTCCACGGAGGCCAAACGCCGATTCCGGTACGAGAGCGAGGTGCTGGCACGGCTGCGGCACCCGGGCATTGCGCAGATCTTCGAGGCCAGCAGCCACATCGACGACCTCACGGGCGAAGAGCTGCCGTACTTCGTCATGGAGCACATCCCGGACGGCGCGCCTCTGACGCACGCGGCGGAACTGCGGCGACTTTTGCCCGCGGACCGGGTGCGGCTGATGCTGGAGGCGTGCGAGGCCGTGCAGCACGCGCACCGACGCGGCGTGATCCACAGGGATATCAAGCCCGGCAACCTGCTGGTCGAGCAGTCCGGGCACGTCAAGGTCATCGACTTCGGCATCGCGCGCGTCGAGGACCCGACGGTGACGGCGTACGTGACGCAGACCGGCCAGCTCGTGGGCACGCTGTCGTACATGAGCCCCGAGCAGTGCTCGGGCGACCCGCGGGACGTGGACGTGCGGAGTGACGTGTACTCCCTGGGCGTGGTGCTGTACGAATTGCTCGCCGGGAAGCTGCCCTACGACGTGTCATCGACATCGACGCTGGACGCAGCGCGGATCATCCGTGAAGTCGAGCCGCAGCGGTTCAACCGCGAAACACTCGCCCAGGGCAAGGACCTTGAGGCCGTGGTCTTCAAGGCGCTGGCGAAGGACCGGGAGGATCGGTACCAGAGCGTGCAGGACTTCGCGGACGACCTGCGGCGGTGGCTGGAGCACGCGCCCGTCACTGCGCGGCCGCCCAGTGCTGTCCGGCAGCTCCGGCATGTCTGGCGTCGCCACCGGGTACCGGTCACGGCGGGCCTGCTGCTGGTGATCATGATGGCCGTGGGCACCGTGGCGTTCGGCTGGCTGTACGGGAGGGCCGAACGTGAGCGGAAGGTCGCCGCGGCGGAAGCGGCGAAGGCCTCCGCGGCGCTGCACTTTGTCGAGGAGATGTTCGACTCGATCGACCCGGACGTGGCCAAGGGCGACGCGGTGACGGTGCGCGAGGTGCTGGACGTGGCGAACACGCGGCTCAAGCGGCTGCCGCCCACGGACCCGGATGTGGACGTCACGCTGCGGAACATCCTCGGCACGGCCTACTACAAGATCGGCGACTACAAGACGTCCGAGGGGCTCTTTGAGTACATGGGGAATGTGCCCGCGGGCGACGGCGACATCCAGCGGCGGGTGCTCTCACTCCAGGTGAAGCACGCGTCGGCCCTGCTGTCCCAGTCGCGCGTGACGGAGGCCGATGCGATCCTGCGCCGCGCGTACGAGGATCAGCGGCGGGCCTTTGGCCAGACCGACCGCGACACGCTGGAGAGCATGAGCCTGCTCGCCCGCGTCCTGCAGGAGCAGGAAAAGATGGACGACGCGGCGTCCATGCTGCGCGAGGTCGTGTCGCTCCAGACGCAGGTGTTGGGCGCCTCGCACCGCGACACGCTCGAATCACGCTGCAACCTCGCGGACTTCCTGCACCAGTACGGCGACCTCGGGGAGGCCGAGCAGGTGATCAGCGGCGTCGTTGCCGACGCGCAGGCGGCGTTGGGCCAGGACGACACGATGACGCTCCAGGCCCTCTCCATCCAGGGCTCAATCTTCATGCAGCTCGGCAAGGACGCCGAGGCGGAGCATGTGCTGCAGGAGACCGTCGCCGGCAAACGCCGCGTGCTGGGCCCGATGCACGACGGCACCATGCTCTCGGAGAACGCGCTCGCGATGGCCATGGCCAACAACGGCAAGCGTGGTGAGGCGATCGAGCTTCTGCGGTCCTTGGTGGAACGCATCACACAGCGCGAAGGGCCCGAGGACTCCACGACGCTCACGTACACCAACAACCTGGCGCAGGAACTCCGCCGCGAGAAGCGGTTCGACGAGGCCGAGCCGCTGTACCGCCACGTGCTGGAGGTTGCCCGCCGCACCGCCGGACCCACCGACCGGAGCACGCTCACCTACGCGAACAACCTGGGCATGCTCCAGATGGAGAAGGGCGATCCTGAGGGTGCGCTGCCCAACCTGCGGGAATGCCTCGAGGGTCTCAAAGCCACGTTGCCGCCCGACCACTGGATGCTCGGTGCCTCGATGGGCTACACCGCCGAGTGCCTCCTGGCTTTGGGGCGCGTGGACGAGGGCGTGCCGATGATGGAAGAGGCCTACACACGCCTCGCGAAGTCCATGGGCGACACCAACCCCCGCACGCTGCGGCCGGCGCAGGCGCTCGCGGATCATCATTCCAAAGCTGGGGACACGACCAAGGCAGCAGAGTGGCGGGCCAAGGCGTCGGCCAAGTGATCACGCGCGACGCTGTTTCGCACGCAGCACCCACAGGTAATACCCGGGCTCACTGGGGCGTGCTGCCAGGCCGTCCTGATCCGTGACCGCGGCAATCTCCCAGCCGGCCCTGCCGACAATCGCCCGCCACTGGGCCATGTCGTACGACCGCAGCACATAGGCCGAGTCGATGTGCCGCTCTGTCGCACGGGCGCCAGTCCCACGCCTCACCGTCATGTGGCTGATGACCCGCTCCATCCGCAGCGCCTTGCGGCCGGAGTTCCTGCCGGCCTCGGGCGCGGGGAGGTACTGCACGGTCTGCGTGACGCGCGTGCGCACGCCGCCGACGACGCGTGACCCCGTCCACACATCCTCGGACTCTGTTTCGATGCCGTACGCGCACAGCCCCAGGCCCACGACGTACACGCCGCCCGGGAGCAGGGCCTGCTCCATGCACCGCAGGTGCGCAAGCATCGCGGCGTCTGTCTCGAGGTGCCGGATGGAGTTGATCAGGTTGAACGCGCCGTGCGCCCGCCATGCGGGCGGCAGTGCGAAGCTCTCCATCCGCGCGGTGAACGCCCGGACCCCGCCGCCAACGCCCGCGGCACGAGCGCTGGCCTGGGCATGCCGCACCATCGCGGGCGAGAGATCAAACCCCGCCGCGCGGTGGCCGGCGTTGGCAAGGGCCACCAGGTACCGCCCGCTGCCGCACGCCGGTTCAAGGAGCGTGAGCGGTGTTCCACGGGGGCGAGCAGGCCCGTGAGCCCGGACGATCCGCGCCATCACCCGCGCATCATGCGACGTCCCCTCCTGGTGGAGGATGTCGTACAGCAGCGCATCGGCGTAAAAGTCCTGGCGGGGCACTGGTGGCTTAGGCGCGGTACGCGGCCACAACCCGCGTCAACGCCTCTTCCACGATGCGGAAGTGGTCGTCCGTCAGGCTGTGGTGCATGGGCAACGCGAAGACCTTGCGGGCCAGGTTGTCGGCCACCGGGGTGTCGTTGTTGGAGAACTGCGCGAGCGCCGGCTGGTGCGGCAGGGCGCGCGGGTAGTGCACCGCCGTCGGCACACCCTCGGCCTTCAGGGCCGCGCAGAACTCGTCACGCGTGCAGGTGAAGCGGGCGAGCTCCATCTGGCAGACGTACAGGTGCCACGCCGGGTCGCTGCCGTGGGTGACCAGCGGGGGCTTCAGGCCCTCGATCTTGCTGATGATCTTGTGGTAGCGTGCGGCGTTCTCGCGGCGCTGGTTGGTCTGCTCTTCCAGTCGGTCCAGGCGCGAGCAGCCGATGGCGCCCGCCATGTCGTTGAGGCGGTAGTTGTACCCGACCTGCTCGTGCAGGTACTTGTCGGTCTCGCCGTGGCTGCGAAGGAGCTGGATTTCCCGGGCCAGCCCGTCGTCGTTGCACGTGATGATGCCGCCCTCGCCCGTCGCGAGGTTCTTCGTGGCGTACAGCGAATAGGTCACGGCGTCGCCGAATTCGCCCAATGGCCGGCCGTTGTACGTGGCCAGGTGCGCCTGCGCGGCGTCGTAGATCACCATCAGGCTGTGCTTGTCGGCCAAGGTCTGGATGGCGTTGATATCCACCGGGCAGCCGTAGAGGTGCGTGCAGGCGATGGCCGTCGTGTTCCGCGTGATCTTGCGTGCCGCGTCGCGCGGGTCGATCTGGTACGTGTCGGGCAGGGCGTCCACAAAGACGGGGTTCGCGCCGCGGGCAACAACCATGGAGACGGTCGCGATGTACGACCACGCGGGCACCAGCACGTCGTCGCCGGGCTTGATCAGCGGCTCGTACGCGAGCTGCAGCGCGACCGTGCCGTTGGCGCAGGTCATCGCGTGCTTCGCGCCGGTGATGGCGCTCCAGCGCTGCTCCAGCTCTTCGCACTTCTTTGCCGCCCGCAGCATGCCCGAATCAAGCACGGCCATCACGGCCGCCTTGTCCTCGGGGGTCAGCCCGGTCGACATGAAAGGCACTGGTTTCTCAGAAATGGGGGTCGCGCCGAACGCGGCCAGGGACTTGAGGCGAGCCTCCTGCTGGGGCGTACGGGGCTTGGAGGTGGGGTGAGCGGGGGCCTGGGTCACTGCGCGCTCCTTGGGGGGCAGGGGTGCCGACCCGGCGCGGGACACAGGCGCTCGGGGCGGGGGACACGGGTTCGATCCGTCGAACGCCAAGCGTACACCCTGAGAATGTCGGGTTCGACCGCGCTTTGATCGGAATTTGTGCGGGAAGTTGTCCCTTTCGTGGCCTCCGGCAGGGAGCGAGGCAACAGGCAGGGCCCCCGCACGCGTATATTGACCCCGATGCATCCGAAACTCGATGGGAAACACGGGCACCGCCCCGGCGTCAGGGGTGTTCGTTCCAAGTGGAGCGCCGGCATGGGGTTAGCTGTGGCTGCCGCCGCCGCGATCATTGCGGTCAGCGGCCTCACGACCGCGACCGGTGCCAGCACGCCCGCGCCGGCCGAACAGACCGTCCGCCTCGACGACGCCCTCATCGCGCGATTCAGCGGCCACAAGTCCGTCACGCGCCCGTGCCAGGACGCCGTCATGGGCTTCGCGTCCTCAACGGTCGTCAAGGAAGTCCTCCGCCGCGGCGGGCAGGAAGTGAAGAAGGGCGACCTCATCGTCCGCGGCGACGACGCCGAAGAAGTCGCGCTCTACAAACTGCAGGAAGAGCGCATCGCGCAGCCCTACGCCGTGGAGCGCGCCAAGGCCGCCGCCGACCTGTCAAAGGTCGAGTACGAGCGCCTCCGCGACGCCCACGCCAAGGGTGCATCCGGCACACAGGAAGTGGAGCGCGCCCGCCTGTCCGCCGAGGTCGCCCGGATCGATCATCTCACGGCCGTGAGCAACCAGACGCAGGAAGTCATCCAACTCGAACGCATCCGCGCCCGCGTGGAACGGTTCCGGCTGAGCGCCCCGTTTGATGGCGTCATCGACGTGGTCAACGTGGACGTCGGCCAGAGCGTCTCCGAGCGCGACGCCGCCGTCCGCGTTGTCTCGGTGGATCCGCTGTGGATGGACGTGCCCACACCCATGGGCGACGCCGTCACGCTCGGGCTCACCACCGGTGACCCGGCCTGGGTCCTCTGCGACATCGCGGGCGATGCCCGTCTCCTCACTGGCAAAGTGATCGAGGTCGCGCCGACGGCGGACCCCGCCAGCCGCACCCGCCGCATCCGCGTGGAACTGCCCAACCCCGCCGGCCCGCAGCGGCTGATCGCGGGCGAGCCGGTCTGGGTGCGGTTCACCCAGCCCGAAGGGCTCGCGCTCCAGGCCACCGAAGCGGCAGACGCCAGCACCGCGATGAACGACGCCAAGAAGTAGCCCCCCGACGCGCCTGAGACCACCGGTCACAATCCCGGCGGCCGTGCCCCGCACCGCCGCTTCCACCCCACCCACACCATGATCGACGTATCCAATATCAAGGCCCCGGGCTGGCAGCGCGTGGTCGGCGAGCTGGCAGTGCAGATGCCCGACGACCGCATCTTCCTGCTGCGCCTCCTCTCCACATTGGGGCAGGTCAGCGGCGCAAAGCAGGCGGTGCTGTTCACCATTTCCGGCCCGGCGATGGAACGCGGCCCGGCGGAAGCCAAGCCCGCCCTCACGTGGCCCTTCCCGGCGGACATCGTCGATGCGCAGGGGCGGCTCTCGCTCACGCCCGATCAGCTCATGGACGGCTCCCGCGCGAGCCCCGACACGATCGACAAGTTCAAGGACGTGCAGAGCGCAGCCCGCGCCGCCGGCGCATCGCGCCAGGTCAGTGTCTTCAGCCTCGAGGACACCGGCGGCGCGTTCTATGACTCAGGCGGTAGTGGGGGCGGCCAGTCCGGCGGTTCGAAGTGGTTTGTCATCGCCGCGCCGGTCCTCTCGGGCCTCGCGCACGAGGCACCCACGCTCCCGTTGCGCGGCGTCATCACGCTGCTGGTGGAGAGCCGCTCCCGCCAGGCCCTCCAGAGCGTTGTGGCACTCGTCGAGGTCCTCGCGGGCTACGTCTTCACGCATGAGGCCCAGCAGGCCCTGCGACGCACCAAGCAGGCGAGCGCCTCGCTGGACCTCGCGGCCCGGCTCATCGCCGCGATGAACACCGCGCCCAACTTCAAGGGCTGCTGCATCCAGCTCTGCAACGACCTGTGCCGCCAGCTCTCGGCCGACCGCGTGGGCCTGGGTTGGGTCCAGGGCTCGCCCGCGCTGTGGGCGGTGTCGCAGAGCATGGGCAAGCAACGCCCCGAGAAGCGCGAACTCCACCTCAAGGCCCTCTCCGACACCGAGAACCTCGACCGCCGCATGGAACTCTGCCGGCGCATCGAGGCCGCGATGGAGGAGTGCCTGGACCAGGAGCAGACCGTGCTCTTCCCCCAGCCCGCGAACGCCGGGCCGGGCTCGGACGCGGTGCTCAGCCAGACCATCACCCACGCCCACCGCGAACTCGCCAAGGGCGACGCCACGCTCCGCATCGCGAGCTTTCCCCTCCGCGTGGTGGACGGACGCGGCGAGCGCATCGTGGGCATTCTGCTGCTCGAATCCAGCGGCAACACCCGCCTCGACGTCAACGCCACCGAACTGGTGCAGGCAACGCTCGACCTCATCACACCCGTGCTCGCCGTCCGCGCCAGCGATGACCGCCACCTGGGCCTGCGCACGTGGGACGCCATGCTCCACGCCGCGGCGTGGGCCGTGGGGCCCCGCCACACCGCCTGGAAGGCCGCCGGCGTGGCGCTCATGCTCGCAACCGCCGTCCTGTTCCTGGGGCGCACCACCTACCGCGTCTCGGCCCCGTTTGAGATGCAGGCCGACGTCCGCCGCGTCATCACAGCCCCCATTAACGGCGTGATCGCGTCTATCCCATCCACCATCGAGCCCGGGCGAGACGTCACCGCCGGTGAGGTATTGGTGGAGCTCGACACCCGCGAAATGCGCCTGCAATCCACCGAGATGCTCGCACGGTACACCGAGGCGCAGGCCAAGGCCGACGAGGCCCTTCGCAAAGGTGATTCGGCTTCCATGCGTCAGTTCGCGGCCCAGGCCGAGCAGGCCAAGGCCCGCTACGACCTCGCGGAGCTCAACATCCAGCGCAGCCGCGTCACCACCCCCATCGACGGCACAGTCATCGCAGGCGAGATCAAGGACAAGATCGGCGCGATGGTCAAGGTCGGCGATTCACTCTTCGAGGTGGCCGACCGCCGCACGATGGTCGTCAAGGCCCGCGTCGAAGACCGCGACATCTCCTTCATCCGCCCCGGCCAGACCGGTGAAGTCTCCCCCAAGGCCAACCCAGCGCTCGCCGTGCCGTTCATCGTGGACCAGATCGTCCCCCTCTCCACCGCCGTGGACGGCGTGAACGCCTACGAAGTCCGCGGCCGCTTTGTGGACCAGCAGCCCGCCGACTGGTTCCTCCCTGGGCTGGAGGGCCAGGCCAAGTTCAACACCGAGAAACGCAGCTTCGCCTGGATCGTCAGCCGCCGCGTCGTGGACCAACTGCGCGTCTGGTTGTGGTGGTAGTTGAGGCGAGCATGCGGCATTCGCATGGGGCCCGCCGAATGCCGAATCACGATTGCCCGTTGCCCATTGCCCATTGACTTCCCATGTCTGAACGCTCCACATTCTCCCCCTTCTGGCACCGCGTCCGCGTGATGAAGCCGCGCCTGCGCCCGCACGTGCAGATCGTCCGCCAGCACTTCCGCGGCGAGCGCTGGTACGTCGTGCAGGATCCCACCAGCAACGCCTACTTCCGCCTGAACCCTGTCGCCCACGAGTTCGTCGGGCTCATGGACGGCTCACGCACGGTGGAGGAAATCTGGGAGCTCGGCCTCACGCGCCACGCCGACGAGGCCCTGACGCAGAACGAGGTCATCTCCGTCCTCTCGCAGCTCCACTCGGGCAACCTGCTGCAGGGGGACCTTGCGCCGGAGACCGAGCAGCTGCTCGGTCGCGGCCGTGACCGCTTCCAGAAGAAGGCCGTGCAGCAGGCCATCGGCCTGATGTACTTCAAGGTGCGTCTGTTCAACCCCGACCGCATCCTGGAGGCGCTCGAGCCCTTCTTCCGCCCCCTGATTTCCCGCACAGGGTTCATCGCGTGGTGCGTGCTCGTCGTCGCCGCCCTCGCGACCATCCTACCGCACTGGCAGGCGCTCATGGGCCAGTTTGAGTCCGCGATCGCCCCCAGCAACTGGTTCGCCCTCGCCGCCACCTTCGTCATCGTGAAGCTCTGGCACGAGCTGGGCCACGGCCTCATCTGCAAGCGGTTCGGCGGGCACGTCACCGAGTTCGGCGCCATGATGCTCGTGCTCATGCCCGCGCCGTACGTGGACGCCTCCAGCGCGTGGACCTTTCGCAGCAAGTGGCAGCGCATCGCCGTCGGCGGCGGCGGCATGCTGTTCGAGCTCGCGCTCGCCAGCGTCATGGCCTTCGTCTGGGCCGCCATGCAGAAGTCCGGCGAGGCGGGCCTCGTCAAGCAGCTCGCGTACAACGTGCTGTTCATGAGCAGCGTGAGCACCGTGCTCTTCAACGCCAACCCGCTCATGCGCTTCGACGGCTACTACATGCTCAGCGACATGCTCGAGGTGCCAAACCTCATGCAGCGGTCGATGAACATGCTCAAGTTCATCTGCCAGAAGCACCTCTTCCGCCTCGACTCCGCCCAGGCGCCCACCTCAAGCCCCGGCGAGGCGCTCATCCTGCTCGTCTACGGCATCGGCGCCTTCATCTACCGCATCCTGATCTTCTTCTCCATCACGCTCTACATCATGGGCAAGCTCTTCGCCATCGGCCTCATCCTGGCCGCGTGGACGCTCGCGATGTGGTTCGTCCTCCCCGTCGGCACCTTCCTCCGCTGGCTCGTCACCAACACCAGCGTCCAGGACCGCCGCACGCGCGTCTGGGGCACCACCGCGGCCCTCACCGCGGCCACCATCCTCCTCGTCGGCGTCATCCCCCTTCCGGACCATCGCCGCGCCGACGGCGTGGTGGAGAGCGGCACCCGCGCGGGCGTCTTCGCCGGCTCGCAGGGCACGATCGAGAAGGTCCACGTCCGCTCCGGCGAGCGTGTGAAGCAGGGCGACCCCATCCTCACCCTCGCATTCCCGGAGATGGACGCGATGCTCCGCCTCGCCCGCGCCCAGTTGGCCGAGCACGAGAGCATGGAGCTCAACGCCCGCACCCGCACCCCCGCCGAGCGGATGGTGGCGGAGAAGTACGTCGAGTCCGACAAGGCCGAACTCGCGTACCTCAGTTCGCAGGCAAACTCACTCACCGTCCGCGCGCCCCAGGACGGCGTCGTCGCCGGCACCGACCTGTCCCAACTCGTCGGCCGCTTGGTCAACAAGGGCGACATGCTCTGCGAGGTCGTGGAGCCGCGGGACGTGCGTGTCACGGCGTTGTTGTCGCAGCAGCAGGCCGACTGGGTCAGCTCCCTCTCGCCCGAGCGATTCGAGACCGAGGTCCGCAGGGCCTCCCGCGTCCATGAGACGATCCCCGTCGTGATGACCCGGTCCCCTGCGGCAGCGCGCCGAGAACTGCCCCACGAAGCGCTGGGCTACCAGGGCGGCGGCACCGTCGAGACACAGGCGGGCAAGATGCAGGCGGGCGAACGCGTCGCGTCACGCCCGTTGTTCAACGCACACTTTGCCGCGCGCATCCCGGAGAACGGCGACCCACCCCGGTCCCTCGGCATGCCCGGTGAGCGGGTCTTTGTCCGCTTCGCGCTCCCCGCGCGCCCGCTGCTCTCGCAGTGGATGGACCGCGTGCGCCAGACCGTGCAGGGAAGGGCCAAAGTGTGACGCAGATGCCGATGGACATCACGGTTCCCGGCATCAAGGGCCCCGGCGGAAGCGGCGGCGGCATGGACGCGTACGCGCGCTACGCCGCGCTCTACGACTCGCTCCGCAGCCGCCGCGCACGCCCGGTGCTGCCCAAGGACCTGGACAAGTGGTGGGTCAAGGCGGGCGTGGCACTCAGCCGGTACCGCCTCTCTCTGGCGTGGTTCCAGGGCCAGGCCGAGCAGACCGCCGCCCTGTCGCCCCAGTACCGTTCAATGTCCGACGGCGTGCTCGCGCAGGAAATCGAGCAGGTGCGCGAGCACTTCCTCCGCAAACGCCAATCGCAGGAGCAGGTGCGTCACGCCCTCGCCATGATCCGCGAAGTGGCCCGCCGCGAGACCGACGAAGAACCCTTCGTTGTGCAGCTCCTGGGCGCGCTCGCGATGTACCACGGCCGCATCATCGAGATGCTCACCGGCGAGGGCAAGACGCTCACGGGCTCCATCGCCGCGCCGCTCATCGCCTGGCAGCACCGCCGCCTGCACGTGCTGACCGTGAACGACTACCTCGCCGCGCGCGACGCAGAGTCCCGCCGCGTCATCTACCGCCGCTGCATGCTGGACGTGGGCGCAATCGTGCAGGAGACCGAACCCGGCGAGCGGTTCCGCATTTACGCCAAGGACGTGGTGTACGGCACCCCCAAGCAGATCGTCGCCGACTGGCTCCGCGACCAGATCAAGCTCGGCACCACCTCCTCCGCGTGGTCCGCGCGAAGGCTGGAAGAGATGCGCGAGGCAGGCCCGGCCGCGGGCGGACCGATGGTCCCCGGCCTCAAGGCCGCCATGGTGGACGAGGCCGACGCCGTGCTGATCGACGAGGGCGTCGTGCCCCTCATCATCGCCCGCTCCCGCCGCGAAGACGAGATGTCCCAGGTCTACCGCGAGGCGACGGCCCTCGCGACAAAGCTCGACGAGGGCCCCGACTACGAGGTGGACCACCTCCGCCGGCGCACCGCCCTCAAGCCCCGCGGCGAGCACCGCCTGCGTCAACTCTGCGAGGACACGGTGTCGCGGGGCGGCCAGGCGATCTGGAAGGCCACGCGCCGCGCCGAGGAACTCGTCCGCCAGGCGCTCGTGGCCCGCCACTGCTACCTGCGGGGCCAGCAGTACGAGGTCGTGGACGGCAAGATCGTGATCGTGGACGAGTACACCGGCCGCTTCCTCGCCGATCGTTCCTGG
The DNA here is from genome assembly GCA_036261855.1 of Phycisphaerales bacterium. Classification (GTDB taxonomy): domain Bacteria; phylum Planctomycetota; class Phycisphaerae; order Phycisphaerales; family UBA1924; genus BJHL01. The sequence continues at coordinate 20,454 of DATAKA010000162.1, forward strand.
GAGCACGGCCTGCACCAGGCGGTAGAGTCCAAGGAGAACGTGGAAGTGACCGCCGACCGCGAGACGCTCGCGCGCCTCTCCTTCCAGCGGTACTTCCGCTCCTACCCGTTCCTGTGCGGCATGACGGGCACCGCCGCGGACGCGACCGGCGAGCTCGAAGCGACCTACTCACGCCCCGTGATCGTCGTCCCCACCAACCGCCCCAGCGTCCGCGTGCAGATGCCCACCCGCGTCTTCCGCACCCAGCGTGACAAGTGGGACGCCGTCGCGGCGAGCATCGAGGAAATCAACCGCACCGGCCGCCCCATCTTGGTCGGCACGCGGTCCATCGCCGCCAGCGAACTCGTCAGCCAGATGCTCACCCAGCGGCACCTCACGCACGTCGTGCTCAACGCGAACTTCGACAAGGACGAGGCCAACCTCATCGCCGGCGCTGGCAAGCACGGCTCGATCATCGTCGCGACCAACATGGCAGGCCGCGGCACCGACATCAAGCTGGAGAAAGAGGCCCACGCCGCCGGCGGCCTGCACGTGCTGCTCACCGAGATGCACGGCGCCAAACGCATCGACCGCCAGTTCATCGGGCGCGCCGGCCGCCAGGGCGACCCCGGCAGCGCCCAGATTTTCGTCAGCCTCGAGGACGAACTCGTCCGCGTCCACGCCAAGTGGCCCACGCGCCTGCTCCGCGAGCGCACCAAGGGCCCGGAAGTGAGCGGCACGCCCGGCCTGCTCCGCCTGTTCCGCTTCGCCCAGATGCGCAACGAATCCCGCGACCGACGCAACCGCGCCAACGTGCTGCGGCAGGACGACTGGATCGACAAGCACATGCCCGGCGTCGGCTGATGGTCAGTCGTGCTGCCCGCCGCGACCCCGCTTGATCTCGCCGGTCCGCTTCTTCTCCGAAATCCTCCGCTCCTTCGCGCCCCGCGAGGGTTTGGTCTTCCTGCGCACCTTCGGCACGACGAGCGCCCGCCGCACCAGCTCCGCCAGCCGGTCGATGCACTCCGAGCGGTTGCGCTCCTGGCTGCGGTGCTCGTCGCTGGTGATCACCAGCTCGTCGCCCGTCGTGAGCAGCGAGCCCGCGAGCCCCCGCAGGCGGTCCAACTGAATCGGCGTCAGAGCCAGGGCCGTGACCGCCAGACGCATCACACACTTGGTGGCCCGCTTGTTCACGTTTTGGCCGCCGGGCCCGCCGCTGCTGACAAACGAAAAGTCGAGCTGGTCGTTCTGGGCCACCACCCGGCCCTGCACGACGACGCCTCTTCCCGTGATTGGGGGGTTGTCAGGTTGTCCGGGTTCGCCGACCATCCCCCAGCCTAGCCCCCTTCCACGATCTCCTGAACACCCCCAAACCACCGGCGAATACCCTGCGCCCCCTTTCCGGGGACCCACGCCTGCACGCGTTCACTCTCAGAGGAGCACCGCATGTCCATCGCCCGCACCACTATCGCCGCACTCTCGCTCGCACTGCTCGCCGGTCAGGCCTTGGGCCAGACCGACGCCGCCAAGCCCATCCCGCTGACCAAGCCCGCGCAGGACGTCAAGAAACTGCCGGAGAAGATGCCCGAGGAAGTGAAGAAGCAGGCGCAGGAGCCCCTGCCCGCCCCCGTCGGTGACCCCGGCGAACTCTCATTCGAGAAGCGCAAGGTGGACTTCGGCACGATCTCCGACGAGAGCCCCCAGACGACCAAGTTCGTCTTCACCAATATCGGCAAGGGCACGCTGCAGTTGGGCCAGCCCCGCGGCTCCTGCGGCTGCACCGTCCCCAACCTCACCAAGCTCTCCTACGAGCCCGGCGAGAGCGGCGAGATCGAGGTGACCTTCAACCCCAAGGGCAAGCCCACGGGCAAGGCCCACACCACGATCACCGTTACCAGCAACGACCCCAAGAACCCGACAATCACGCTGGACATCGAGGCCGACATCCGCCCCGTCTTCCGCGCGGACCCGATGATGATCAACGCCGGCCAGGCTCAGCGCGGCCAGACACTCACGCAGAAGCTCTCCATCCTCAGCCGCAAGACCGATGTGGTGGTCACGCAGGCGTCCCCGTCCTCGCCGCGCCTCACCACCAAGGTCCTGCCCCCGCAGCAGGTGACCGAGAACGGTGAGACCCTGACGAAGACCGAGATCGAGGTCACCGTGCCCGAGGGTGCGACCGCGGGCCCGCTCCAGGAGAACATCACCGTCCGCACGAACGACCCCGCCCGCTTCGCGACGGTCTACGTCACGGGCGAAATCCTGGGCCTCATCCAGCCCAGCCCCAACCAGCTCAACATCCCCATGCTCGCCATGGGCCAGCAGATCAACTCGACGGTCCGTCTGACGCCCCGCGCCGGCAAGCCCTTCAAGATCACCGGCGTGATGGACGAGCCGGTCGCCGGTGCCATGGGCCAGATCTTCAAGTTTGAAGTGAAGGAAGATACCAGCGCCGTGCCCTCCGCATGGATGATCACCGGCACGGGCAGCGCCCCCAACCAGCCCGGACGCGTCTCCGGCGAGTGGGTGGTGAGCACCGACCTGCCCGAAGAGCCCACGATCCGCATCCGCTACAACGGCTTCGTCCGCCAGCAGCAGAACCAGGCCCAGGACCCCGCCTGGCAGCAGAACCCCAGCAGCCTGACCCCCACGGGCGGCTGAGTCGGGGCAGCATTTGAACCCAACCACGCCCGGGGGTCGAGAGATTCCTGGGCGTTTTTGAAGACGCGGCGTGCATGAGCCGCTGGAAAGGACCCCATGCCTGTCACAGCAGTGCTCGGCCGCGCCTGCATCATCGCCTTCGCCGGCATCCTGATCGGGGGCGTGGTATCGGTGTTCCATAAACCGCTGGTCACGGGCGAGACCTCGGCCGCGCCGATCCGCGTGAAGCTCCCGCCCACCCCCGCACCCGGTCCTGAAACGACGCCCGCGACAACGCCCGGCGGAAGCGGTGCGGGAACGCCTGAGCAAGCGCCGGTCAGCGCGACGCCCGCGGAAGACGTCATCACCGGGCCGGACATCACCATCCCGCAAGCGTTCCGCTTGTTCAGCGCGAACGTCGCGTTCATTGACGCGCGGCGCCGCGACGAGTTCGAGGCGGGCCACGTGCAGAACGCCTTCTGGATGCCCGCCGATACCCTCACCGGCGGCAAGAGGTCCGAGGCCATGGACTTTCTTGTGCCTGACCAGCCCGTCGTGATCTACTGCGGCGGCGGTGAGTGCGATGCGAGCAAGAACGTCGCGGCGTTGCTGCAGCAGGGCGGCTTCACGCAGTGCCTCATCATGACCGATGGCTACCCGGGCTGGGTTGCCGCGGGGCACCCGACGGCGACCGGCAAGGGCGACTACGAAATGAACCCGCCAACGGAAGGGGGCCACTGAAGTGAGTTCCGCAACCACCATCACCGCCGCGCCCCCCGGCTCGTTCGTCGCGGGCCTGGCCTACTGGACGCCCACCATCGGGCGGATGTTCCTGGGCGGTCTGTTCCTGCTCGCCGGGTCGCTCAAGATCCAGGACCCGCAGGCGTTCCTCTTCGCGATCAACGGCTTCAAGCTCCTGCCGGCTCACCTCGCGTACACGATGGCGTTCGTGATCCCCTGCGTCGAGATCGTCGCGGGCGCGATGCTGGTGCTGGGCCTGTGGAGCCGCGCCGCGGCGCTGGTCCTTGTGGCGCTGCTCTTCGCGTTCATCCTCGGCATCGTGAACGTGCTCGTGAACAACTACGACACCAAGTGCTCGTGCTTCGGCAAGATCGAGTGGCCCTGCCCGGCGGAAGTGGGGCCCTGCCAGATCATCCGAAACTGCATCATGGCCCTGTTCGCGCTGCCCCTGTTCATCTGGGGGCCCGGTGCCCTGAGCATCGACCACGTGCTGGAGCGCCGGAAAAGCCCGATCGGCGCGTAGGTCCAGCGCACAATCCGTTCAAGACGTTCAGTGATCCGTGATGTATGTTCTCCTTGTGCCCGCTGCGGCGGTGCACGAGGAGGTCTTCATGCGTGCGATCGTCTTGTTGATTCTTGCTGTGGCGTGCTCCGGTGCGCGGGCCGGCATCGTCTACTCCCAGCCCACAACGCCCAACGCCGCCAACGTCGGATTCGGGTTCTACTCCCACACCAACCCGCGCCCCCAGAATAACTACAAGCACGCGGACAACTTCACCCTCGCCGCCGACGCGGCCATCACCGAGGTGTCGTGGTGGGGGATGAGCAGCGTCCGCAACTTCACCAACCTGAACAACTTCGACCAGTTCACCGTGGAGTTCTTCGCGTCCTCCGGCTCGCCGTCGCTGCCGGGTGCGCTCATCGCGTCCCAGACCTTCACCCGTGCCGCGACGACCCCGACCGACACCGGCCGCCGTGCGCCCAGCGGCGCGATCGAGTACGCGCAGCACGCCACGCTCACCACACCTGTTGCACTCTCGGCGAACACCGAGTACTACTTCGCCGTGAGCGCCCGCTGCGTCAACGTGAGCGGGGACGCCTACCTCTGGCAGGACTCAGACACGTTCGACGGCTACACCGTGCTGTACAACCACACTACGCACGCGTGGGCCGGCTTTGTCGACACCGACAGCTCGTTCGTGCTGCACGCTGTGCCCGCGCCGGGATGTGGCGCGGTGCTGGTAGCGGGCATCGCCGGCATGGCCCGTCGGCGTCGTTAGAGTGAACGTGCGCGGGCGAGCACGCCACGGATCCGGGCGGGCGTCATTCCCACTGTGCTCCTGAACGCTCGGGTCATATGCGCCTGGTCGGCGTATCCGGTCGCAGCCGCCGCGCGTGAAGGCGGCTCATCCTTGGCAAGGCGGGCTATTGCGCGTGCCATGCGTGCCTGGCGCACTGTGTCACCCGGGCTTTCTCCGTACGCGGTGCGGAAGGCTCGCGCGACGTGGCTCGGGTCCACTCCATGACTTTCTGCGAGTTCACCGATGCCCGGCGGCGACGGATCGTGGAGGAGTTGTTCGCGCATGCTGGCCAGCCACCGCGGCGGCCGCTGCGTGCGGGCCGCTCCGGCTTCCGCAAGGCAGCCAAGAGCCTCGAGCCCCAGCGACTCTAACGCCCACGGGTCCGGCGCGTCCTGAGTGAGCAGAACTTCCAGCGCCCTGCACAAGGGGCCTGCCGCAGGCGTTGGGCACTCGCCCGGCGTGCGGGGCGGCGCGAGCGACGGGTCAAACGACATGTGGAGCGTGCGGATGCCCACGGGTCCACAGGCAAAGGTGTGCCCGGTACGGGCCGCGAAGAACTCGACCGATCCGGGGAAGGATTCGCGATGACTGGCACCGTACCGCCCGTTGCCGTAGCCACCGATCACGAGGTCGATGACGCAGTGCGGGTGCTCGTGCTCCGGCTGGCGGAAGGTGGCGTCGTAGTGCTTGAGTGTGAACCGGAACCCGCCCGCGTGGGCATGGCGGAGGAGCCGGGCGGTCCTGCCATCCCCGGGATTGAGCACGGGCGCTTTCACAGGGTGGAGTACGCAGCAGTTGCGGAGGGGTTTCGGCGGTCCGTTGGCGGTTTCACGCTTATCGGCCTGTTCGGCGACTAAGCTCACCCCGTGCCGTCCGCCATTCCAACCCGGAGCGCCGACTCGCTCGCGGGCGAGGCGGACCTGGTCGCGCGGTTTGGCGAGGAGCGGGCCCGGGTCCTGCGTCGCAGGATGGTGGTCTTCTGCTGTGCGGGCGTCGTGCTGCTGGTCTTCAGCGGGGCGGGCCACGTCATTGATTGGATGCAGGCTTCCGGAGACGAGCGCGGCATCGTGCGCGACAAGCTGCCGTGGGAGGTGCTGCAGGACGGGCTCCTGGCGCTCATCTTCGGCGGCACGCTGGTGTCGCTCTGGCTCCGCATGCCCACCCGGCGCGGGGTGGTGGGGCAGGCGCAGCGGCTGACGGCCGGGTCGTGCGTGGTGTCGCTGGTGTGCGAGGGCGTGACGAGCCACATGTCGCCGGACGTGGTGCTGGGGCGTATCACGGCGCACGAGGCGGCGTTCTGGGCGGCGTTCACGTCGATCGCGGCGGTGGCGCTGCTCTTCTGGCTGGCGATGGCGCTCATCCCGATGCGGTGGCGCGAGTCGGGGCTGGTGGCGGTCGTCATTCTGGTGGGTGCGGTGCTGGCGTTCCCGCTCACGATGCGCGTGGATGTTGCGCAGGGGGTCGGTGCGGGCCTGTCGCTGGTGCTCGTGCTCGCGATGGGCATGGCGTGGAGCCAGTGGCGGTACAGCGCGATGGACGCGGGGTTTGTCGCTGCGGACATGCGGGAGCGGCTGGAGGAGATCTCCGGCGAGCTCGCGTACGCCCGGCGCGTGCACGAGGCGCTCTTCCCGCCGGCGTTCCAGCGGGGTTCGATCCGCGTGCGGTACCAGTATGAGCCGATGCGGGAGATCGGCGGCGACTTCCTGTACGTCCACCCAGAGTCGTTCGCGGGCAAGGGGCTGGTGCCGATCACGGTCGTGGTGATCGATGTGTCGGGGCACGGCGTGCCGGCGGCGCTCACCGTGAGCCGGCTGCACGGCGAGCTGCAGCGGTTCTACGGCGTCAATCCGCACGCAACGCCCGGGCAGCTCATCGAGAACCTCAACACGTTCGCGTACCACGCGATGGCGCCGCAGGGCATGTACGCGACGGCGATCGCCATCCAGGTCGACCCGATGCACCGCGAACTGCGGTATGCGAACGCCGGCCACCCGCCGGCGGTGCTGCGGCTGGGCGATGGCGGGGTGAAGGACTTGCATTCGACGACGACCATGCTGGGGGTGCTCACCCGCGAGGAGTTTGACGCGGGCGAGGTGCACATCACGGCGCCCAGCGGCGCCAGCGTGCTGGCGTACACCGACGGCGCGTTCGAGGCGATGAACGCGAAGGGGGACCAGTTCTCGCTGGAACGCGTCAAGGAGATCGGCACCGCGCCGGTGGGCGACCGTTCCAAGGTGCTCGTGGAGCGCGTGGTGGAGTTCCGGCGGGGGCGTGCGCAGGACGACCTGCTGGCGGTCGAAATCGCGTGGGGCGAGGGCGAGACGATCATGCGGCGGCCGACCAACGCGGCGACGCGCATCACGCGGATGTTGACGCGAGGGACCAAGGCCTAGCGCCGTGTCCCGCGTGCTGCGCTGCTTGTTCATGGCGTGGACTGCGGTGTGTGAAGGGGCGTGAAGGTCTCGCCGCACTCGGGGCATCGGGCGTGGGACTCACGCGGATAAGAGCAGTTTGGGCATAGGTTTTGTGCATGTCGGCGTTCCTCTCGGAATCGGGCGCGGGCAAGCCAGAGTGAGACTCCGACGCCGACGATCAGCAGCGGTTGTAGTATCGACGCGAGCCAGACGGCTGGGGTGAGGAGGGAGTGGCGCGCGGGTGGTTTCGGAGAGCGGAGGTGGCCGAGGAACTCATCACCCTTGGGAGTACGCGTGTACGCCTTCACCGTCTTCAGCCATTCCAGCGTTAGATCGGATGCGTTGTTCGACGTGAGATCAGCAGAAGTGGTGTCGACCTGGCCATACGACGTGATCGATTCCAGCATGTGCGTCGTACGAGTGCCTGTCAGCACCAGCACCAAGAAGGACCATTCACTCGTCGTCGCGCTGAACGATGATTCGACCGTCACCCTTCCAACACTGAGGTCACCCGCACTCTCGGGCGACTCCTGGGGTCTGCGACCGTCATGCTCGCTCAAAAAGCGGTTCCCGTGCCAGTCCTGAAAAATATCAAACCCAATCTGGTCGCCCTCCATTTCAAGCGTGGACACATTCCCTGCGATGGAAGCTCGCGCAGCGGCCCGTGCGAACCAGGCACAACCGGCCAAGAGCACCGCGAGAAAGACCCACGCGGAAGCGTGAGGGCCTATCTGCGCAGTGCGTCGCGAGTGTGCCTGAGTTGCCATGCTGCTACTTCATCGCTTCCTTTGCCCAGTTGTCCTTGAGTGTCACGGTGCGGTTGAAGACGAGCTTGTCCGGCGCGCTGTCGTGGTCGATGGCGAAGTAGCCGAGGCGCTCGAACTGGAAGACGTCGGGCTGTGGGATGGGGATGGTGTGGGTGACGCCGTGCTCCACGATGCTGCGCGTCATGGTGCGGACCTGCGCGGCACGCTGGAGGTGGGGGTCGAGCTTGGCGTTGGTGATGACCTCGAGGGAGCTTGGGTTCAGGTCCTCCATGAAGTCGCGCTTTTCGCCGGTGGGGCCGGCGCTCCCAGGTTCTTCGGCCTTGAAGAGGCGGTCAAAGAGGCGGACTTCGCCGGTCAGGGCGTGCGCTGCGCTGATCCAGTGCAGGGTTGCCTTCACCTTACGCGGCGGTTCGCCGTTGGGGCCCGGGGGCGCATCGCCGCCCTTGGTTGCGGGGTCGTAGGTGCAGTGCACGGTGGTGACGTTGCCCGCCGCGTCCTTGTCGATTCCGACGCACTTGATGAAGAACGCCCAGCGGAGGCGGACCTCGGCGCCTGGCGAGAGGCGGAAGAACTTCTTGGGCGGGACTTCCATGAAGTCGTCGCGCTCGATGAAGAGCTCGCCGGAGAAGGGGATCTTGCGGGTGCCGGCCGCGGGGTCCTCTGGGTTACTCACAAAGTCGAGCATCTCGACGGCGGGCGTGCCGTCGGCGTTTCTGGGCCAGTTGTCGATGACGACGCGGAGGGGGCGCAGGACGCACATGGTGCGCGGCGCATTCTTGTTCCAGTAGTCGCGGGCGGCGTTCTCGAGGCGCGTGACGTCGATCCACGACTCGATGCGCGTGACGCCGACTTCCTCCATGAAGTTGCGGATCGCGGCGGGGTGGTAACCCCGGCGGCGGTACCCGGCGATGGTGGGCATGCGGGGATCGTCCCAGCCGGAGACGGTCTTCTCCTCGACCATGCGGAGGAGGTTGCGCTTGCTGAGCACGACGTAGGTGAAGCGGAGCTTTGCGAACTCGATCTGCTGGGGGTGGTGGATGCGCCCCCCCGCCGCGGCGTCGCGTCCTTCGTTGATGGCGTGGATGAACCAGTCGTAGAGGGGGCGGTGGTTCTCAAACTCCAGCGTGCAGATGCTGTGCGTGATGCCCTCGAGCGAGTCCTCGATGCCGTGGGCCCAGTCGTACATCGGGTAAATGCACCAGGTGGTGCCGGTGTGCTGGTGGGACTCGTGCAGGATGCGGTACATGACCGGGTCGCGCAGGTTGAAGTTGGGGCTGGCGAGGTCGATCCTGGCGCGCAGGGTCATCGTGCCGTTGGCGTGCTTGCCGGCTTTCATCTCGGCGAAAAGGCGCAGGCTTTCTTCGATGGGGCGGTCGCGGAACGGGCTGGTGGCGGGAACGCTGGGCGTGCCGCGGCGCTTGCTGACTTCGTCGGCGGAGAGCTCGCAGACGTAGGCCTTGCCCTTCCTGATGAGGTCCTCGGCGAAGTCGTACATCTTTCCGAAGTAGTCGCTGGCGTAGCAGAGGCCGCCGCCAAACTCACCCTGGAAGTCGGCGCCGAGCCACAGCACATCGCGGATGATGGAGTCGACGTACTCCTGCTCTTCCTTGGCGGGGTTGGTGTCGTCGAAGCGCAGGTTGAACTTGCCGCGGTAGTCCCGCGCCAGGCCGTGGTTGAGGCAGATGCTCTTGGCGTGGCCGATGTGGAGGTAGCCGTTGGGCTCCGGCGGGAAGCGTGTGTGGACGCGGGGCTTGTGTGCGCGCGCGGCGTCCTCGGACGCGGGCCAGGAGCCCCAGCGGCCCCCGTTGGGACCGGACGCGATGTGCTCATCGACGATCTGCTCGATGAAGTGCTTGGGGCGCGGCTCGGGCTGCGAGGGCGCAGCGCCGTGCGCGTGGGGGGCGGGTGCGTCGGGGTTGAGAAGACGGGGGGCGGGCCTGCCGGCGTGCGGCATAGCAGACTCCTTGGTGTGTGCCCAAGGTCCCTCCAGCGAGGGGTGGGCCGGTGTGGAGGGGATTATTGGTTGTCAGGGAGGGTGGAGAGAGGGCAATGGGGAATGGGGAGTGGGCAATGGGGGAGAGGGCACAAGGGGGGAGCAGGAAGGTGAGGGGTGAGGCGGTGTGGAGTGAGACGGTGAGGAGTGATGGAGAGTCGGGCGGGGGGAGAGGTGCGGGGGTTTGAGCTCGGGCGTGATTGCGATCCTGGGTCGGGATTGGTGTGTCGTCCGCCCGGGGGGCGGGAGAGGAGGGCGCTGGTGATTCGAGGGGCTTGCTCGCTGGGGCTCGCTGCGCTCCTCGCAACGATCGGACGCCCAGGGGGCGTCAAGGGCGGGCGGAGGGAGAGGCGCGGGTGCGGGGTGTGTTGGTTGGTTGTGGTCCGGCTGAAGGCGCGGGCTCAGAGGGGCGGGCGATGCGCGGGTTGGTGGTACGGAAGACAAGGGAGCATCGGTGATTGCATGCTCGCAAGTCGGGAGCGTCACGGCGTGTTCGATGGGTGCGTTGTGGTTGTGCCCCGGCTGAAGCCGGGGGCTCTGAGGCGCTGGGTGGTGGGTCGGGGGTGTGGGGAGGTTCGGTGGGGCGGAAGAAGTGGGAGCATCGGCGAACGCGTGCTCGTTGATTGGGAGGGTCACGGCGTACTCGACGGGCGCGGGTTGCCTGTGCCCCGGCTGAAGCCGGGGGCTCTGAGGCGCGGGGCCGTTGGTTGGGGGCGGTGTGGGGCTCGCTGGTGGGGGCGTTGTGCTCGCGAACAGGCGTTGGACGGGTTTGGGCTGGAAGTTGGCGAGGCGGACGAGGAGGTGGGCGGCGCGGAGGGCGCGGAGGTGGCGGGCTTCGGTGGATGGGGTGGTGGGGGTGGTGGGCTTGGCGGAGTCGTGCGTGTTGGGGTTGAGGGTGTCGGACTCGGGGGTGGCGTGTGCGTTGGCGTTGGTCTTCAGGAAGTCGTCGAGGGTTTGGGAGAGGACGCTCACGACTTTGGGGAGCGAAGCAGCCGCGGCGGTGCGGGCGTGGATGATGCTGGCGGCCTGGATGTCGGTGGTGGCTTCGAGGCCCGGCTGGGAGAGGACGAAGCGGGCGAGTTGGTGGAGGGGGATGCTCAGGGCCTCGGCGACTTCGACGAGGGAGTGGTTGGGGAGGGAGAGGAGGTGGAGTGCGCGGGGGTGCCAGGAAGGAGAGGCATCGGGCACTGGGCATTGGGCATCAGTGCCGGAGGAAGTGAACGTGGTTGTGGCGGGGGTGGCGGGCATGCGAGTACGGATAATGTACGGTATGCAGGCATGAAGTCAATAGGATTTTGTACGGTATCGCGTGCTTTGATTTTAAGCCTTTGAAAACAAAGAAGTTCGTTCGTCGTGCGGGCTTGGGAGTGTGCCGTGGGCTCGCTTGCGTGGATAGGGACGAGGTGGAGGTGGGGCAATCTGCTCTCGAAATCACCACCCGCGCCATATCCCTTGTCGTGGTGGGATGGCACCCCATAATCGTGACGGCGTGGCTGCACCCACGCGGAACTCTGTACTATCCTACGGAGTAGTATAATGAAGCTGACCTTCGTTGAAACCGCTGTGTTTTCCGCCCGATGGCACCGGCGTCAGGATGACGAGGGGCTGCGGGGCGCTTCAGAACGAGTTGCTCGAAGACCCCGGGCGTGGCGACTCCATTCCAGGGTGCGGGATGCTGCGGAAGATGCGGTTTGGTGATGCGCGGCGCGGGAAGGGCAAGCGGGGCGGGGTGCGGGTGATTTATGTGCACACGCCGGAGGCGGGTCGGATCGATCTGATCACGGTGTACGGGAAGGATGAGGCGGACGACTTGACGAAGGACGAAGTCGGCGCGCTGTGCATACTGGCAAAGCGCCTTCGACAAGAGGCGAAGAGAGTGCATGGGGGCGGGACACGCAAGGGGTAACGGCATGAAGCGGGAACGTGACTACGAGAACATGAGCGTCTTTGAGCAGGTCTCGGAAGGTTTGAAGCAGAGTATTTCTCACGCCCGCGGTGAAATGACGCTGAAGACCACAACGCTGCCTGCGCCCGCGCCGACGCTCTCAAAGAGCCGCGTGATCGCCATCCGCAAGCAGGTCAAGATGTCGCAGGCGGTGTTCGCGCGGTACCTGAACGTGCCCACCAGGACTCTCCAAAGTTGGGAGCAGGGGGCACGCGTGCCGAAGGCTGGAGAGGCCCGGCTGTTGCAGGTTTTCGAGGCCGCGCCGGAGGAGTTTCTTGTGCTGATCGCACAGGCCGACACCGCGGGCAAACGCCGCTCCTCCCGCCCTCGCCGCAGCAATGGGCTGCGTGCAACAGCATGAAACCATGATCCGCCTCGCGTTCCTCTTCATTCTCACGTTGTCATCATGCTGCCCGCTGACGGGAAACGCCGCGGCGTGGTCGTTCGCGACCAAGCGGCCTGAGGATGCTGCCCTGGTGGGAAACTACAAGGCGGACTGGATACTGCGCGCGAGCAACGACACGTGGAAACGCGGCCACGTTGACCTTCGCAGTGACGGCACCGCCACGGTCACAGAGTTCCCAGTCATCTCCAGCGACTACGGCTTTGACGCCGTTCCGAAAGAACCCGTTGTGTTCAGCGGCGAAGGACGGTGGAAGGTCGGCGAGGAAAAGGTGGGGGAACAGAGTTTCTTCAACGTCATCATCACCGTCGAAGGCACGCCGTACACCCTGACGGTGTGGCACAACACGCCGCCGCACGAGCTGTGGATTCAGGTCGGCGACGAAGATGCCGGCGAGGGTGTGCTGTTCCGTCGTGTATCACGGTGACATGGTGGTGTGCAGAAAGATGCTTGCGAGGGTCGCGGCACGGGCGGAGAGCATTGAGGGCACCAGCACCGCTGCGCGGTGCGGGAGTGCGGGGTCACACCTTGGCAAGCGTCGAGCATCCCTTGTGATGCTCGCAGTGGCTCCCGCGATCAGCGCGGAAGCACAGCCATCGCCGATCAGGGCGTCGGCGAAGCTGTGGCACGGTGGCTGGAGTTGTGCCGCCCTGCCGCGGAACCCGGACCTGTCCGCCGAGTCGGTCAGATCAGAATTCCGGGGATTGGGGCAGCTTTCTCCATCCGCTGCGCCGAAGTCGTCGGTAGGTGCGTATGCCGATCACACCACCCACGCATATGACGCCGATGAGGAACGTGGTCAAGTAGGGTCCCCCTGATCTCAGCAGCACGGCGCGGCCGGGGCTCCAGGGAGCGACGAATACGCGTGCAGAACTGCCCACCGGGTACGCCTTTGTGAACGCCTCGGCCTCGACCTGCCCCCTGAAGTCGAATCGCTCTCTGCACAGCACGTCGGACGACATCGTTCGGCCGTCGCGCACATACTCGTACTTGACGTATGGCTTCCAACGATCCTTGCCCCGCCAACTTTTCTTCACCGTCGATTCGATGACCGTCGCATCCTGCGGCACAAACACGTAGGGCTCGAACACTGCGATCGACACGATAAACGCCGGGAGCCACAGGGCACCGATCACAATCAGGATGATGATGAGGCGCGTTCGCAGCATGTTGTGTCTGAACCGTGCGCTCATTGCGGGCAATCCTACCGCACGCGACTTCGAAGGGACCGCCTTCCACTCCCCTTGCGGGAGAGGATCGACGTGTGAGACCGCGCTGATAAGCGGCACGAGCACCGGTTCCCGGTGCGGGGTGGTGGAAGGGGCCATTCCGGTGGTGCCGCTGCGCGGCGACCACCGGCTACTCACGTCCACGCCTTCGGCGTGAAGGTGGGGTTCCGAGGGGATTAGGCGCGGGCGGAGCGTTCTTGGAGTCGGGAGTCGTGTGCGCGGAAGCATGGGCGGCGACGCCCATGCCACGGGTCAGTCGCGTTCGCGGACCAGCCCTTCCTGGTAGGCATTGACGAGGAGTTCCAAGTCGGTGATGCGGCGGCGGATGGCGGCGCCGTCCTGGGTGTCGTTGATGGTGCGGGGCTTGGCGTACGTGCGGACGGTCGTCATGGTGGGGAAGATGTCGGCGCCGTCGTGGATGGCGTCTTCGACGCCGGGGAAGGGGGCGTGTTCGGCGAGGTCGATGCGGTCGGGGCGGAGGACGAGGGTGTAGCCGCGGTCGCCGTAGGCCTCGCTGAAGGCGCCGTCGATGGTGATGGCGTTGCCGCCGCGTTTGATGGGCTGTTCGCCTTTTTCGACCTTCACGGGCACGTGGCCGTTGACGACGAGGACGTCGTCGCCGCAGCCGAACATGCCGCCCACCTTCTTGATGAAGTCGGCGTTGTGCATGAGGTCAAAGTACGGGTTCTTGTGTTCCTTGTGGGTTTCCTTGTCGGCGAGGAAGCTGGTCTCGAAGGTCGCGAGCTTGTCCTTGCCGAAGAGGGGCGAGACGGGGCCGCCCCAGAGGTACCACACCCAGTCGGCGTCGTGGCTGCCCGCGGCGGCGGCGTCGAAGCGGTTGCGCATGCAGCGGCGCACGACGCTGCCGAGGGTGTCGAAGAGCTCACGCCCGCTTCGGGGTGCGCCGTCGATGGTGAGCGAAAGGGGTTCACCCTTCTGGTCCACGGGCACGCAGGCGTGGTAGAAGAGCACGTCGTCGCGGCGCGTCCACATGGAGCCGCAGTTGACCATCCACTCCATGTGCTCGCGCAGCTTCATGGAGCGTTGGAAGGAGGTGGTCAGGCGGTCCATGCAGACCTGCTCTTCGGGCGAGTAGGCGTAGGGGTCGTCGGGATCGATGGTGGGGAGGAAGCCGTCGAGCATCGGGTAGGCCTTGGGGCCTTCGGGCGTGTCGAGCGTGATGGAGACCGCGCGGCGCGAGGCGCCTGTGCCTTCCCACTGGATGCGGTGCAGGAGGCGGCGGTGGGCGAGGTTCCACTCGGGGCGGCGATCGATCATGCGGCCCTCGGCCTTGAACTGCATGATGGACAGGGCCTTCTGCATGCGAGCGACGACGACAGGGTCGCGGTAGCCGTCGCCCTTGGGGTTGAAGCGTTCCGCGGGGTCGTCGGCGTAGCACTCGCGGACGAGGCGCTCCAGGGGCGTCGTGAGGATGCCGTAGCCCTCTTCGAGCTGCGATGCGCGGCGGTACCTGGCGCTGAAGCGGAGCATGGTGAGCATGCACGGCTCGTGGCCCAGGTGGCTGCCGATCCAGAGCATGTCGTGGTTGCCCCAGACGAGGTTGCAGCGGGGTTGGCGCATGAGGGTTTCGCAGACGCGGTCCATGCGGGGGCCGCGGTCGCCAAGGTCGCCGATGACGAGGAGCTCTTCGCAGGAGAGGTTGCGGATGAGGCGTGCGCCGGCGCGGACGGCGCCCCAGTCGCGGTCGTAGCGGGCGAGTTCGGCGAGCATGGCGCGGATGTAGTCGGGGCGCTGGCCGCTGCCCAACTCCACGAAGAGTTCGCGGTACCACTGCGGGAGGAGCTGCTCGAAGCGGGTGCGGCGGTAGGTCTTGCGGAGGGCGCGGACGATCTCGAACTGCATGGAGAGCGTCTGGTAGACCCATTCCGGGCGGCGGCCCGAGGCGACGATTTCCTGGGAGAAGGCGGTGAGGGCTTCGCGCGGGTAGTAGAGCACGGCGAGGAACATCCGCTTGTCCGCGGCGGTGAGGCGGGTGCCCACGACCTCGTCCACCAGCAGGCGCAGCGCGCCCGAGGCGTTGTTGATGACGTGGCGGAGCTTCTGGTCTTCGCCGTGCACATCGCTGATGACGTGGACGATGCCCTTGGGGAGGGTCAGCGTCGCGCGCAGGGCGGCGGCCTCTGAGATGGCTTCTTCCGCCGTGGGGTGGCGCGCGGCGAGTGCGTAGAGGAGTGCGGAGCGTTCGTCGGAGCGGTCCATGGGCATGGGACGAGGGTACGGGGAATCCCCGTGATCACGCCGGACTGTTCTGGTCGATACCGTGAGGAGCCCGGCAGTGCATAGCCAGACTGAAAGATGATGCGCTGCATTCCCAACGCGGTTGATGTCAGGTTGGGCGCACGGGAATTGAGAGGACCGCACATGTTCACACCGCCCCCTATCCCCGCCTGGGACCACATGCACCCCATCGTGGTCCACTTTCCGATTGCGCTGCTGCTTGTGGCGCCGGTGTTCCTGCTGATGGCGATTGCCTGGAAGTCTCAGCGGCGCGTGATGATGCTCGTGACCTGCACGATGGTGGTGCTGGGCGCGGTCGCCGCGCAGGTGGCGGTGATGACGGGTGAGGAGACGGGTGAGATCACTCAGACCGCAGTGCTGGCGGAGCCGGTGCTGGAGCGGCACGAGGAACTCGCGGAGATCGCACGGACGATTTTTCTGGTGCTGGCGGGCGTGGCGGTGGTGGGCACCGCGGCGGTGTGGAAACTGAAGGAGCGGGCCAAGCCGGCGATGGTGGTGGGGGGGATGGCGGTGTACGGGGTGGCGCACCTACTGGGATGCCTGGTGCTGGGCAACGCGGCGCACGAGGGCGGGCGCGTGGTGCACGAGTTCGGCACCGCGGCGTGGGCCGACCGTGCGGTGGTGCCCGAGAACTTGGAGATGGACGAGGACTGAATGGGGTCTTGCGGTGTGCGGTACGATGTTTCGATGCGCAGGCGCGGGTTTACGCTCATTGAACTGCTGGTCGTCATCGCGGTGATCGGGCTGCTGGTCGGGCTGCTGCTGCCCGCGCTGGGGCAGGCCCGCAGGTCGTCGCGCGCGACGGCGTGCATGGCGCAGCTGCACGGCATCGGCCAGGCGCTGGTGGTGTACAACCACGACCACCGGGAGGCGGTGATCCCGTCGTACAACATGACGGGCGTGGACGGCGCGAGCGTGATCCTCGACGGGTGGGGGCCCATCATGGACCGGGACGGCTACCTGACGAGCGGGCGTCACGGGCGTGGGAACCCGTTCTATTGCCCGGAGACGGTGGACGTGGAGGGCGTGGCGAGCGGGCAGACGGGCACCGACCCCAACAACCCGAAGGGCTGGACCGACTGGCCCTTTGTGCGCACGGGGAGTGCGAACGTCCCGCAGATCGACCCGACGCGTGGGTTCGAAAAGATCATCCGCGTGTCGTACTGGATGAACGCGATCAACCCGATCGGCGGGACGGTGCAGGTGGACCAGGACCTGCACTACACAGGGAGCGTGGGGTATGGGCCGGGCACCAACGGGCAGTTCGTGCGGCAGACGTACCTACGGGCCTTTGTTCGCCCGTACCAGCTCATCGCGGTTGCGGACGGGGTGTATGTAGGCCGCCAGCGCGACAACCAGGTGGGGATGGCGAACTCCAGGATTGGGTATCGCCACCCCGGCAAGAACGGCGTGGCGAACACGGCGTTCGCGGATGGGCATGTGAAGGGCATCGGAGGCAAGGAGTTCTCGCGGGCTCTGGGCGGGAGCAACACGGTGGCGGAGGTGGTGGCGGAGAACACGGGGGAGAGGCCCAGTGTGTACGCGAACCCGGAGCGGGCGCTGGGGTTGTAGGGAACGTCTATGGTTCTGAGTCGCCATGCGAAAGCGATTGCACGATACGAGGCGCT
This sequence comes from Phycisphaerales bacterium, assembly GCA_036261855.1. Lineage (GTDB taxonomy): Bacteria > Planctomycetota > Phycisphaerae > Phycisphaerales > UBA1924 > BJHL01. The sequence goes on from DATAKA010000162.1 coordinate 37,753, forward strand.
TTGCTGCCGCGGTGCTGCTCGGACTCACTGCGACCATTGGCGTTGCGCAGGCCATCGGCTGGCTTGTGCGTAGCCCCACTCCGGTCCCGACCTACACCATGGCATTCCCAGACGCTGTGCTCCGCGTTCAGGCAACGTCTGCATTTGGTCGGAACGAGTTGTCGTGGCAGGCAGTAGGAAACTTTGGTGCCGAACTCAACACAAAGGCGGGAGAGATTTTCGGGTACGCGTTCTCGCGCGATCCGTCGATCCTGCCATCGTGGTCGTTTGGGAATGATGTTCAACTTCGGCGCGAATCACTTGAGCGGCAGATCTCCGGGACCGGCATGACGCAGTATTCAACTGACATTGCTGTGGGTTGGCCGCTTCTCGTGTTCTCGATGCACATGGAAGGCACACTGGTCGGCCCAAACCCCGCTTCAGATCCCGTGCCGCGCGTGCGTTGGGGTGTGATGGGTGCTAAGAACGTGCAGTACATTGGCAATCAGGTGATCGTGCGCCAGCCTGTGCTCGCGTGGCGTCCAATCTGGGCGGGTCTAACTGTGAATGCAGCGGCGTACTCGTTATTCTGGTGGGTCATGCTGGCTGCGATCGATTGGATGCGCCAGCGGAGTCGTATGCGGCGTGGACTTTGCGTTGAGTGCGGTTATGACCTCAAGGGCGTGCACAGGGATGTTCCGTGCCCTGAGTGCGGCGTTCCGTGCATGGTGCATGAGGGGTCATCTACGTCCTGAACGCCGCGAGACACCGGTGGATGCGGGCAAGCGTGCTTTGCTTTCCGATCACAGCGAGCGTCTCGCCCAGCGGTGGGCTCACGGTGCTGCCGGTGACGGCGACGCGGATGGGCTGCGCGACGCCGCCCATGCCTGCGCCGGTCTGCTGGGCGAGCTGCTCGAGCAGCACGTGGATGCCCTGGGGCTCGAAGGGGTCGACCGTGGCGAGGCGCGCTGCGACCTCGTCGAGCATCTTGAGGCCCGCGTTGTCCTTGTCGAGCAGGTTCTTCTGGGCGGCGGCCTGGTCAAACTGGTAGCCGTCATCGGTGAGCAGTGCGAAGGCCGCGGCCTTGGCGCCGTCGCGCATGGTCTTGGCTCGCTGCTTGACGGCGCGGCAGAGCCAGAGCCATCGCTGCGCGTCGGTGACTTTCGCGGGCAGGGCGGGGTCGAACTCCTCGCACCAGGCGCGGAAGCGGCGGGCGAACTCCGGCTCGTCCATGGCGGCGATGGCGTCGGCGTTGAAGCTGAGGAGTTTGGCGCGGTCGAACTTCGCGTTGGTGCGCCCGATGCGCTCGATGCCGAAGTGCTGGGCGAGGAACGCGTTGTCGAACTTCTCGAGGTCCTTGCCGTCCTCGGTCTTCATGCCCGGGTTCCAGCCCAGGAGCGAGAGGAAGTTGCAGATCGGCTCGGGCTGGTAGCCGGCCTCACGGAAGTCGGAGACCTGGACCTCGGGCAGGCCGATCTTGAAGTGCGCGGCGATGGCGGCGGCGACGTCGAGGGAGTCGTTGTCGCCGGAGAGGAAGTCGTGCACGAGCGCGGCGTCGAGCTTCAAAAGGCCGGCAGCGCGGTCCTTGAGGGTTGCGTCCTTCGCGATGGCGTCCTTCAAGCTCTTCCTCGCGAACTTGGCCTTGTCGCGCTTGCTCATCTTCGTGCCGTCCATGTTGAAGATGAGGGGCATGTGCCCGAAGGCGGGCGGGGTGTAGCCGAAGGCGCGGTAGAGGGCGATCTGGCGTGGGGTGTTGGAGAGGTGCTCCTGGGCGCGCATCACGTGCGTGATGCCCATGCCGTGGTCGTCCACGACGACGGCGAAGTTGTACATGGGGAAGCCGTCGCGCCGGCGGATGATGAAGTCGTCGACTTCGCCCGGCGCGATCTTCACGTCGCCCAGGACCTGGTCCGTGAAGTTGATTTCCTCGTGGGGCGAGAAGAAGCGGATGACGTGCGGCTCGCCGGACTCGATGAGCCTGATGCGGTCCTTGATGTCGGGGATTTTCGTGAGGCTGGCGCGGTTGTAGCGGTAGTTGGCCTTGGCGTCGCTGGCCTTCTTCTTCTCCGCGGCGAGTTCTTCCTCGGTGTCGATGGCGGGGTAGGCCTTGCCCTGCTCGACCAGCCGCATGATGTGCGGGTCGTAGTGGGTCTTCAGGCGGCGGGCCTGGAAGAAGGGGCCTACGCCGCGCGGATCGCCGCCGATGGACTTGCCGCTCACCTGCAGTTCCGGCCCCTCGTCCCACTCGATGCCCAGCCACGCGAGGTCCTCCATGATGCCCTTGGCGGACTCGTCGCTGCTGCGTGCGGCGTCGGTGTCCTCGATGCGGAGGAGGAAGTGGCCGTGGTGCTTCTTGGCGAAGGCCCAGCAGAAGAGGGCGGTGCGTGCGCCGCCGATGTGGAGGTGGCCGGTGGGGCTTGGGGCGAAGCGGGTGATGACGGGGGGAGAAGGGGGCATTGAGGGCAGGGTACGTGCGCATGGGCTGGAAGCCCATGCGACACGCACGGGCAGGATGCCCGTGCTACGGCCCTCAGCACGCTCCGCCGGCGAACGCGGTCAGAAAGTCGGCGATGTCCTGCGTGTCGGGGAAGAGGCCGTCCCCGTTGAAGTCGATGCCGTCGCAGAGCCCGGGGCCCGTGGGGCACTCCGCGCCGGCGAATACGGCGATCAGGTCCGCGATGTCCTGTGTGTCCGGGAAGAGTTCGTCGTTGTTGAAGTCGATGTCGCAGGGCGCGAGGATCCGCACCGTTCCCGTGATGGTCCGCGTGCTGACGCCGGTGAACTCGAGTTGGCCATCGAGGTTGGAGAGCATGTTCTGCACCTCGAGCCGGAAGGGGCCGGCGGGCAGCGTGTAGACGTACACGCCCGGCGAGGTGTGCAGTTCGTCGAACGTCGTCATGTCCACGATGCGCGTTGTGGTGAACACGAAGGGTGGTGGCGGCACGCTGATGCCGTCCGTGACGTCGTACCGCACCTCGATCGTCGCGGGCGCGGACAGGTCAAACTCGATGTCCACCTGCACGAATGACTGCGTGAGCACCGGCGTCGTCGCGCCGGGCCCGATCGCGGCGAATGTTCCGATCGTGATATCGTCGGCGTCCCAGTGCGTTGTCAGCGACGCATCGCCGTGCCATTGGGAGGGCTGGCCGGAGGTGAGCGACCGCGACCACGGCGCCAGATCGGGCCCGAAGTCCTGCACGGTGCCATCGTCACCGGCCACGATGATGGTCGCGGCCTGCCGCGTGACAACGATGTCCGCGCCTGCCCAGGGCGCAGCGCCACCAACCGCCGCCAACACTCCAAGCTGCCATCGGGCGAACGCCATGTGGTAATCATGCAACATGGGGGCTGCTTTGCCAGCGAACTCCCGGAAAATCAACCAAAGTGCCCCGCCTCAAATGAGAACGCCGCACCCGTTGGGGTGCGGCGCGGGGAAGCACAGTTGTTTCGCCGGTCAGTTCTGGGGGGGCGGGAGCGGCGTCGCACGCCCATAGACGCTGGTGGCCCGCGTCGGAGCGGGGGCGGCACCGGCGGATGAACCTGGCACCATGCGGTCCTGAGCGATGGACTGCTGCGGCACCGGGGTGGGCGCGGCGGTAACCGGCGTCGTCCGCTGCGTGCGCAGCTGGTCGATGTTGCGGTCGAGCTTGCCCAGGATCGAACGGACCTGGTTGAACGCCTTCTCAGAGGGACCCATAACGCACCTCCATGCACATAGCACAAGGCATCGGCGTCGCCGCCACCCGGCTTGTCCGCCGAACCCGCGATTCCGAGAAGCCTGCCCGCGCACGCACGTGTGTGACGCCTGTAGCGGCTGCTGAACGCCGAACCGGCCCCGGTGATGCCAAGATCGCGTCAGTCCCGCACCCTTGCAACACTTGCCGTATGCACCGATCACCGGTGCCACGGGAGCCGGACATGGCCAAACGCGTTCATAGACCACGCCGACCCACGCCCGGAAAGCCCAACGGGCCCAAGAAGCCCGACGCTCCGAAGCCCGCATCGCGCCGGGTTAGCCACGGTTCGGTCCGGCCGGCCCGGGCTCCCCAGATGCAGCAGGGGATGCCGCGCCTCATGGCCTCGACCCCGGAACGTCTGGAAGCGATGCGCGAGCTCTTCTGGCAGAACGTGATCCGCGAGATTCTGGCTTCACTGGTGGTTCTGTCGCTCCGCCTGTCGGCAAAGGGGGGCACGCCCGCGGACCCCGCGGGGCCGGCGGGCGAGGACGCCCTCGACGGTCGCTTGGGTTTGATCACCACGCTGGGGCAGCGCATCCCGATCGCGCGGATCTTCCCGGTGTTCAGCGCGAGCGTGGGCCGCAGTCCTCAGCAGATCACGCTGTCGGCCATCCTTGAGTCCACCGTGTTCCAGGTCCACACGCCCGGGGGCGAGGTGTACACCCTCCCGATCCAGGAGGTGCGCGGCTTCCACGCGCTCACCGAGTCGCTCATGGACCAGTTGGAAAAGAGTTCGCGGGTTTCGAACGACGGTGAGGAGCGCAAAGAGCCCTTCGGCTTCGCCGCGTTCACCAGCCTGGCGCGGACGCGGCTGCTGCCGGAAGAGAATGAGGAGAATGGTTCTCAGGGGTCGGGCGCGGACTAAGGGGTGGGCAGAGGAGCCGCCGCGTCGTCGCCGGCCCAGGTGAGCTCCCGTTTCTCGCGGAGCACGGGTGCGAGCCCGACCTTGACCATGACGTCGGTGACTTCGGTCTGCGCGAAGGGCCGGGCCGCATCGGTCGCGTCGATGACAAGACGGGACCGCAACCGCATCGAGGGGAGGCCCAGGTCGAGCGTGAGTTCCGTTCGGAACTCCGGCCCTTGCGGCGTCTGGCGCATTTGCACCCGCTGGCGTGCCGTGCCCTCGTACTTGGTGATCGATGGGTCCGCCGTGTCCAGGATGCGGGCACGCGACGAGAACGCCGCGTCCTCGCCGATCGCGAGCGAGCCCGGGGCCACGATGAGCGGCGGATCAAAGTGGACATCCAAGCCGCGGCGGGGTTCGACCGCGCGCGACATGAGCACGTTGCCCTGCCTGTCGAAGGTCAGGTAGACCTCGTGCACCACGCGGTCGATGCTGCGGTCGCCGCGGTGCTCGCGCTCGCGGATGACGGCGTGGACCGTCCGGTCTGTGCCCGCGCTCGTGCCCGTGCCGGTCGTGTCGGTTACTTCGCGCCAGAGCGTGATATCCCGCCGGATGTTGCCGCGGATGAGTTCGCCGTTCCAGGTGCGGAGGGGGCGTGACGTATCAAAGAGGTGGGCGAGAACGATGGGCGGGCCCGCGGGCAGGGAGTGTGCGGGTGCGGCGGCCATCGGGCGTGCCGCGCACCCTGCGAGAGAGGCGAGCAGAGCACACGCTGCAGCAAAGTTGATCAGGGCCCGGTGCACGGGGAAGCGTACCGCGATGCGTCACTCTGAGCAGTGCCTTACGGCTCTTCAAAGTCGGGGCGCTGGTCGCTGCCGCCGCCGTCGCGGTGGTACTCAGGTGGACCGGTCTTGGGGCGGTTGCCGAAGGAGCTGCCGCGGGGTGGCTGCTGTGCGGCGGGCGCGGTGGGGGTCGTGGGGGTGGGCTTGGGCTCGAACGTGTCGAAGGGTGCATCCTCGTCGCCCACGGGGATATCGACCGAGCCGCTCGCCGCGGGCGCGGCGCTGATCCAGCTCGGGCCACCCTGGGCAGCCGCTGCTTTGCCGGGGAAGGACGATGCCGCGTGCGATGGTGACGAGTATCCGCCCCCGCCGCCGCCGCCCCCGGCGGGGCCGAACTGTCCCATGTCCATGCCGCCCGGGGCGCGGCTCATCGTGTCGAGGTTGCGGAAGCGTGTGGTCTTGCTGTCCCAGAACAGCTTCACCACGCCCGTGGGGCCGTTGCGCTGCTTGGCGATGATGATCTCGGCGATGCCGATCTTGTCGGGGTTCTCCGCCTTCCAGTCCTCGTCTTGCACGTGGTAGTACTCCTCGCGGTGGAGGAGCATGATCACGTCGGCGTCCTGCTCGATGGAGCCCGACTCGCGCAGGTCGCTCATGCGGGGGCGGTTGCCCTCGCGGCTTTCGCTGGCGCGGTTGAGCTGGCTGAGGCAGATGACGGGGACCTTCAGTTCGCGGGCGAGGGCCTTGACGCCGCGCGAGATCGCTGAGACCTCGACCTGGCGGGACTCGCGTGCTGCGCCGGGGGCGGTCATGAGCTGCAGGTAGTCGATGAGGATGCACCGCACGCCGTACTGGGCGACCATGCGCCGGGCACGGGCGCGGAGGTTCAGGACGGTGAGGTCGGCGGTGTCGTCCACGTAGATGGGCGCGGCCTTCAGGTCTTCGGCGGCCATGATCAGTTCGCGCAGGTCCTTGTCGGGAATCTTGTGCCCGCCGCGGAGGGCCTGGCTGGAGACGCCGGATCGGGCGCTGAGCAGACGCTGCACGATGGCGTTCTTGCTCATTTCGAGGCTGAAGAGGCCGACGGGTGCCGGGCGTGATGAAGTCTGTCCGGACGTGAGGCCTCCCAGGGCCATCTGCTCGGCGAGGTTGAGCACGAACGCCGTCTTGCCCATGGAGGGGCGGGCCGCGAGCACGATGAGTTCGCCGGGCTGGAAGCCGCGGAGGATTTCGTCGAGTTCGTAGTAGCCTGTGGCGACGCCTGAGAGGCCGCCGCCCTCAAAGTCCGCGGCCTCGATCCGCTTGAGTTCCAGTTCCAGGAGTTCGGCGAGGGCCTGCGGGTCGCTGGCGTGCTGCTCCTGCGCGATCTCGAAGACGGCCATCTCGGCCTTGTCGAGCACCTCGCGGGCGCCCTCCGGGCCGAGTTCGCCGGAGTGATAGGCGTCGTAAATGATCGCGCCGGCGGTGTCGATCAGGCGGCGGAGCTTGGCCTTTTCCGCGACGATCTTGGCAAAGTGCGGCGCGTTGACGGCGCTGGGGACGCAGTTGGCCAGCGTCTCGAGATAGTCGATGCCGCCGACGACGTCGAGCACCTTGCGGTCGCGGAGCATGTCCACGAGCTGCACCAGGTCGCCGCTGTGGCGCTGGTCGTACAGGTCCACGACCGCGCGGTAGATGTGGGAGTGCCCCTCGGAGTAGAAGTCCTTCTCGTTGCGGACGATCGACAGGGCGTCCGGGACGACCTTGGGGTCAAGGATCAGTGAGCCCAGGAGGCTCATCTCGGCTTCCATGGCCTGGGGGGGCTGGCGGTCGAACAGTTGTTGGGCTGAAATGGGGGGTGGGGCGTTGCGCCACCGGCCCTTGCCTTGTCCGCGGTCCTCGCTCATGCCACACCTCCGGCGTCCTGCCCGTACGTCCTGCCCGTGAAACGTACGGGGGCGGAACATAGCGGACCGGGCGGCGGCTGCCCCGCGAGTTGACAGGTGTTTGCTGAGAACACGTCCCAAGCGTCCACGATTGAGGGACTTGCGGCGCGGTTGAATTTGCGCGTGGTCCGACTGCCCCCAGTTCCTCACCGCTGTTGACAGTTTTTTCGGTGTTATCGCGCGGTTCTGTGCGGTTCTCCGGCGGGGTGGCGCAAATTGGCACCGGCTTGCGGCTTTCCCGGCAATTGGGGGTGCCCCGGGAGCCGATGTGTGGGGGGTTGGCGTGCCCCGGAGGAGGGGCACCTCAACGCGTGCGCCCCAGTGGACAGCGAAGACGCCCAGTCGCATGGTCAAGTCCCGCAAATTGCTGAGCGCACTCGAAGTCCGCGACATGCAGACCTCTCTGTCGTCGCGCCTCGACACGGTCGGGCTTCCGAGCCAGCCCGAGGTAGCCCTCAAGTTGCTCGAACTGTCCCGCAGTTCAAACGCGCAGATCGCGGACTACTCCAAGATCATCAAGAACGACCAGGCGATCGCGGGCCGCGTGATGCGTCTGGCGAACAGCGCGTTCTTCGCTCAGCGCAAGCCGGTGTCCGCCATTGACCGCGCGTGTGTCGTGCTGGGCATCGACCGCCTCAAGGCGGTGTCGCTGGGCTTTCACTTGTCGCGGGCCGCGCAGGTGCCAACCGACCGTGACTACTCACGCCAGATCTGGGGTGAGTCGCTCTACCGCGCGTGCCTTGCGGCTGAGATGGCGCGGTTGACAGCGCCGGCGGTCATCAGCGAGGCATTTGTGGTCGGCCTGATGATGGACGCGGGTCTGCCGCTCATGCCGGTCCTCATCGGTGACAAGTTCCGGGCGATCCGCGATGCGCGCCCGTCGCCAGGACGGTTGGCCCGCGTTGAATTCGACGAACTGCCGTTCACGCACATCGACGTGATCTCGGTGATGGCGAGGAAGTGGCGCTTCCCGGACCTGCTTGTGAAGCCCCTGGAGTGGCACCACACGCGGCCGCCGGACAACAAGCGCGACGACGCCCTCAGCCGTTTGCACCGCATCGCCTATGTGGTGGGCCTGGTCGAACTGACGCCCCTCAACACCGCCGGCCGTATCGCGGCCCCGACCGTCGAGACACCCGGCGTCGCCACGGCGCAGCGCGTCCTGGCGGTCTCCGATGGCGACATGTCCCGCGCCGTGAAGCAATCGTTCAGCGAGTACGGCATGACCATCGACATGTTCAGCGAGGTCGCGCAGGGCCTGACGAACATCGATGCCCTTATGGACGCCGTGCAGGTGGGCCTCACTAACGCCATGGACAGCGTGCTGGGTCAGGACCTGGACGCGGTGGACCAGAACAAGGGCCTGCGCCTCACCATCGCCGGGCAGGCGGTCGAGTTGGTGAAGGACACCGACGCCGCGGGTTTGGCATACTTGTACGACTCGAAGGGCTCGCGTCTGCTGTCGCACCGGTTTGAGATCGCCAGCGCGAACGCGGCGGACATCTCCCACGCCCTGGGCCTGGACGACGTGCCCGCCGAGGAAATTGGGGCGCTCAAGGACGGCCTCTCGCGCCTCGCGGCGTAGCCGCAATACAGTGGGCGGATGCCCCTCAAGGTCCACGCACCGGCTTTCCTGATCGCGTGCTGTGCTGCGCTGCTGCTGTCTGCCTGCGCCCAGCCCGGCACGTACCGGCGCGGTGCGCAGGGGCTGTTCCAGCTCATGGCCCCGCCCCCGCCTGAAGAGGCATCGAAGCTCGCGCGCGATGCGTACAGCGCGAACAACCGATTCCGGGGCACGACCCAGTTGGCCGGGGCCCCGTATGGCGCGAACCCCGAGAACGTGCAGATCTACCTCGACAATGCCTCGGACACGGACCCGGGTGTTCGTGCGGCGGCCCTCCGCGCCCTGGGGTTGCACGGCAGCGCGGAGCATGCCGGGCTGATTTCTCAGAGGCTGAGCGACGAGGACCCCGCGGTGCGGATCGAGGCGGCTCGATCCCTGCAGCGCATCCATGCGCCGCAGGCGGTGCCCGTGCTGATGGAACGGCTGAATGCGTTCAAGGAGCCCGATGCCCGCGCGCGGTATGAGGTTGCGCGGGCCCTTGGTCAGTACCGTGAGAACCGCGTGGCCGAGGCGCTCATGGCGGCCCTGGGCGACGACGAGTTCATCGTGAGCGACGCCGCGGCGTGGTCGCTGCGGGTGCTGACCGGGCAGGACTTCTCGTCCGATAGCAGGGTGTGGCTGGCGTGGTACAAGTCGGCAAAGGATCCGTTCGCCGCGGGGCGTGGGTACACCTACCCGGTGTTCAGCCGCGGCAAGTACGTGTGGGAGTACATCCCGCTCCTGCCGCAGCCGCCCAACGAGAGCGCTGCGCTGCCGGTGGGGATGTCGCCCTCCGTTCAATAGCCCGCCCGAATGCGGACAATGTTGTGGCGGGCCCGCGTTCAGACGAAGTTTGCGCGGGCCGATAGCTCTTTATGCCCTCGCCCCGCCCGCAGGATGCGTCTTCCCGGTCATCGAGCATCGACGTAGCGCAGGCCCGGCCGGACGTCGTGCGAGCGGTGCGGCGGCAGGCCGCCCGGCTCGAACTCTCGTCGGGCGTGTTCCCGAATCTTGCGCCGGGGACAGCGCTGGTGCGTCCCCTGGTGTGCGCGATCGCGTCCCCGGACTTGGCGATCGCGGAGGGGCGGACGACCTTTCAGGGTGTGCTCGGCCACGAGTGTGTGGGCATCGTGGAAGCGATCGCGCCTGTGGACGATGCCCGCCAGAGCTTGAAGGCCGATGGCTCGCGGTGGGTGGGCAAGCGTGTGGTCGTGAACCCTGTGATCTCATGCGGCGCGTGCGACCTCTGCAAGCACGGCGTGAGTGCTCACTGCTCCCGGCGCACGGTCATGGGGCTGCACGGGCGGGACGGGTGCTTCGCGGATGTGTTTGTCGCGCCGGTTGCGAACCTGATCGAGGTGCCGCGCAAGGTGAGCGACCTCGCCGCGGCGTGCGCGAGCACCGTTGCCGGCGCTCTGCACGCGTGCGCAATGGTGCGGGTGGAGCACAAGCCGTTTGTGACGGTGCTGGGCGACGGGCCGGTCGGTCTCATCGCGGCGCAGGTGCTCGCCAAGCGCAACGCGTCGGTGCGGCTGCTGGGCCTGACGCCGGCGAAGTTCCAGTTGTGCGAGAAGTGGGGGATCAAGCACCGGCATGTCGCCGAGGTGGGTCTGCGGCAGGATCAGGACGTCGTCATCGACTGCACGGGCTCGTCCCGCGGCACGCAGACGGCTCTTTCCATGCTCCGCCCTCTTGGGAAGGTGATCGTGAAGGGGTGGCCCTGCCCGTCCGTTGCCGCCGAGGGTGGTGAGGGGCGTGTGGCGCTCTCCCGGGCTCTCGCGGAGGAGATGACGATTATCGGCGCGGGAGCGGGCAACCTCTCCGAGGCCATGGCGACGCTGGAGCGGGGCGACATCGACGTTGAAACGCTGGTTTCCCGCCGGTTCAGGCTCACCGATTGGCTGAGCGCCTACGCCGCGGCCAAGGAGACCGGGGTGGTGAAGGTCGTGATGACCCCCTGATACAGCAGGGCCTGGCTCCCCGTCGTGAAAGCCGCCAGAGGGGCCTCCCAACAACCCAGCATGGCAGACGCGCAAAGTGCGGTTGCGGCGAGTGGCTCGGGCGTGCAGCCCGGGTGGTGGGACTTCTGGAAGGAGACTTCCGTGCGGTATCTCTTGTGCATTGTGCTGCCCCCCGTGGCGGTGCTGACGACCGGGCGGTGGGTGCAGGCGATTATCAACATCGTGCTGACGATCCTGGGCTGGGTGCCGGGCGTGGTGCACGCGGCGCTGATCGTCCATGACTTCAAGGAAGAGCAGCGGACGAACCGGATCATTGATGCGGTGAGGGCGGCAAGGGTGGCGTGAGCCCGGGGCAGTTGGCGTGCAAAGCGCACGCCTGTCTGGCCCTATCCTGCAGCAGTGACTTCGAAGTACCAACGCCGTTTGCTTGAGCATCTTGCCCACGAGACCTACACCCCCGCACGCGTGGGGGACCTTGCCAAGGACCTCAACATCCCCAAGGAGGAGCTCGACGACTTCTCCAAGGCTGTCGCGGAGCTTGCTGAAAAGGGGCTGGTAGAGCTTGGGCAGAGCGGGCACGTCCTGCTGCCCAGCCTGGCCACCATCGCCACGCGCAGCGAGGAAAGCCACACCGAAGGCGGCAAGGGCGAGATCACCGGCCTCTTCCGCAAGACGCTCAAGGGCTTTGGCTTCGTCCAGCCTGATCAGAAGGTGCGCGAGGGCTCGATCTTCGTCCCCGCCGACGGCGTGGGCGATGCGCTGACCGGCGACCGCGTCCGCATCAAGCTTTTTCGCGACCGGCGCCCGGGCGAGGGGCCGTCGTTCATCGGTGCGGTCACAGAGGTCATCAAGCGCCACCGGTCCACCTACACCGGCGTGCTCACCAAGCGCGGCCAGCAGTGGCTCGCGCTGCCCGACGGCAAGCAGATCACGATGCCGATCGTCATCCGCGACGCGGAATCCAGCCGCGCCCGCGAGGGGGACAAGGTCGTGATTGAGTTGGTCGCATGGCCCGAGGGCGGGACGCTGGGCGAGGGTGTCATCGTGCGGGTGCTGGGCGATGCGGGGAAGCCCGATGTCGAGACGCAGGCTGTGATCGCGGCGTTCGACCTTCCCGGTGAGTTCCCTGAAGAGTGCGTGCAGCAGGCGCGGGACGCCTCGGCGGAGTTTGAGGCGCAGGTCGCCGCGTGGAAGGCCAAGGGCCCATCGGCCCTGCACAACCGCAAGGACATCACCAAAGACTTCATCATCACGATCGATCCGCCGGACGCGAAGGACTACGACGATGCCATCAGCATCCGCCGGCTTTCCGCCGAGGACGGCGGCGGGTGGGAGCTGGGCGTCCACATCGCGGACGTTGCGCACTTCATCGAGATCGATTCACCGCTCGACCTGGAGGCCCGCGACCGCGCGAACTCCTGCTACCTGCCGCGGATGGTCATCCCCATGCTGCCCGAGGTGCTGAGCAACGGCATCTGCTCGTTGCAGGAGGGCGTGCCGCGGTTCTGCAAGTCGGCGTACATGCGGTACAACCAGCGGGGTGAGGTGACGAGCGAGGGCGTGCAGCAGACGCTCATCCAGAGCGCCAAGCGGTTGACGTACCTGGAGGCGCAGGCCCTCATCGACGGCGACATGACCGAGGCCCGCCGGCACGCCAAGACGCCGCCCAAGTACACGGACCAGCTCCTGGAAACACTGGGCGAGATGAACGCGCTGGCCAAGCAGATCCAGGCCCGGCGCGACCGCCAGGGCATGATCGTGCTCGACCTGCCCGAGGTCGTGCTGAAGTACGACGAGCACGGGCACGTGGTGGACGCCGAGCCCGAGGACGACGCGTTCACGCACAAGCTCATCGAGATGTTCATGGTGGAAGCCAACGAGGTGGTGGCGCGGCTCTTTGAGAGCCTGCACGTGCCGCTCCTCCGCCGCATCCACCCAGAGCCCGTGCCCGGCAACGTGGACGGGCTGCGCAAGGTCGCGATGGTGGCGGGGTTCCGCATCCCGCGTAATCCCACCCGCGAGGAGCTCCAGGGCCTGGTGAAGGCCACCCACGGGTCGCCCGCCGCCCGCGCGGTGCACTTTGCCGTGCTGCGCACCATGAGCAAGGCAGAGTACAGCCCGTCGCTCGTTGGTCACTTCGCGCTCGCCAGCAGTGCCTACGCCCACTTCACGAGCCCCATCCGCCGCTACGCGGACCTGACGGTGCACCGGGCCACCGAGGAATACCTGAACGAGACCGACAACGGGACCAACCGCCCGCGCAGCGACCGCGACCGCAAGGCGCTGGGCGAGGTGATGATGCGCCGCCCCGCCTGCATGAGCGAGGACGTGCTGATCCAGGTTGGTTCCGCCGCGACGCGCCGCGAGGTGAACGCCGAGGGCGCCGAGCGAGAGCTGCGCCAGTTCCTGGTGCTGCAGCTGCTCGAGAAGCACATCGGCGAGAACTTCAAGGCGATCATCACGGGCATCAACCAGCGCGGCATCTTCGTGCAGATCGAGCGGTTCCTGGCGGACGGGTTTGTCAAGGCCGAGGACCTGCCCGGCGACGCGACGCGCGGCAACATGACGCCCTTCTGGAAGGTGGACGCCCGCACGGGCGCGCTGGTCGATCAGCGCAGCGGCCGCTCCTTCAACTTTGGCGACACCGTCACCATCCGCATCGTGAAGGTGGACTTGGCGCGGCGGTCGATGGACTGCGTGGTGGACGACGCCGCGAGCCGCGCAGGCGGCAAGGCGAAGAAGATCTACGACCGCAAGGGCAACGTGGTGGGCGGCGGGATGGACGGGGCCGCGGGTGGTGGTGGGCTTCTGGGTGGCGGTGGTGGGGGCGGCATGGGCAAGGCCCAGGGCGCAGGCTTTGGCGGCGGTGGGGCGGGTTGGGACAAGGCGACCGGCAAGTGGCAGGACAAGACAGGGTCGCAGAAGCGCAGCCAGCGGAGCAAGAGCCGGGACCAGAGGAAGAAGCACCACAGGCGGGATAAGGACTGATGACGACGATCCGCGATATCGTCACTGACTTCGCGCTGGCATTGAAAGAAGTGGATGCGACTGCGCCGCGGGAAGATAAGAAGGCGTTTCGACCGGGCATTGGACCGCTCACAGAGGCGTTTGGAACTAGGCTCGCGCTCGAATACATGTCTAATCGCCAAGCAGACCGGTATGTAGGCGCCAAGCCCGAGCGATATCCGGGACAGCGCACAACCTGTGATGCGGTGTTCGGCGACTGGGCGGTTGAGTTCAAGTTGCTGAGACCGTTCGGTGACAATGGCAAGCCTGCCGAGAACTGGATAGAGAATGCTCTTTATCCGTATCCAGGCAACGTGAGTGCACTCGGTGATCTCTTTAAGCTCTCGACACACAAGCTGCGGCCCCGATCGGGAGTGGTGCTGTACGGATTCGAACACGTCACGGCAATCACTCCACTGGAACCGGCAGTCCGATCATTTGAGTTGATCGCTGCCGAAGTGTTGAGGTTTCAGCTTGGCGCACGTTGCAGCCATCGCATTGAAGGACTCGTGCATCCGGTGCATCAGGTGCTTGTGGTTCACGGATGGGAGTTGCTCGCTACGGAATGAGGCGTGATGTCACCGGAGATGTTTCTCACACTCGCCTTCCTCGCCTCCCTCGCCGGCGGCCTCCTGGGCTCCCTCACCGGTCTGGGCGGCGGCGTCGTCATCATCCCCATCCTCGTGCTCCTCATGGGCGTCGACATGCGGTACGCCGTCGGTGCGTCGCTCATCGCGGTGATCGCCACCAGCAGCGGGGCCGCGGCGGCGTTCGTGCGGGAGGGGTTCACGAACGTGCGGCTGGCGATGTTGCTGGAGGTGGCGACCGTCGGCGGGGCCATCGCGGGGGCGCTGCTCGCGGCCTCTGTGCCGGTGCCGGCGCTCAGCGTCATCCTGGGTGTCGTCATGCTCTGGACGGCGTGGCAGAGCCGTGGAGCACCCAAGCCCGTCGCGGCCAATGTCCCGCCCGATGCGCTCGCGACAAAGCTGCGGCTGGACAGCACGTACCCATCGCGCGGGGAGGATGGCACCACGGCGAGCACGCCGTACCACGTGCGGAACGTGCCCGGGGGGTTTGGGCTCATGGTGCTGGCGGGTATGCTCTCGGCGCTTGTTGGTGTGGGCGGGGGCATCCTGAAGGTGCTGGCGATGGACCGCGTGATGCGTGTGCCGTTCAAGGTCAGCACGACGACCAGCAACTTCATGATCGGTGTCACCGCAGCTGCCAGCGCGGGCGTGTACCTGCACCGGGGGCAGATCGAGCCGACGATCGCAACGCCGGTGGCACTGGGCGCGCTTGCCGGCTCGCTGATTGGGGCGAGGTTGCTGCCGAGGATGCAGACCAAGGTGCTCCGGCTGGTGTTCGCCGTGGTGGTCGCTATCGCGGGCGTGCAGATGATCCTGAAAGGGGTGAAGATGTGAAGCCCCTGCGTGATGAGAAACGGGCGCTGCAGGACTCGCTGTCGCGCGTGCTCACGTGGTGCACCGTGCTGGCCGGCGTGGTTGGCGTCGCAGGTGTCGCGATGATGCTCGCGACCCGCGGCGGCGGTTCCGTGTCGCTGAAGGAATTCACGCCCGCGGCGGAGGGGCTGCGGCATCCCGCGTCGATCCTGCGTGCTGCATTCCGTGGCGAGGCTCTTGCGGTCATGCAGTGCGCCGTGATCGTGCTGATCGCGACACCGGTCCTGCGTGTCATGGCGGCGGGGGTGGTCTTCCTGGTGGAACGCGACTGGCTGTACGTCGCGATGAGCGCGCTGGTGCTGGTGGGGCTGGCATTGGGGCTTGTGGGATGGGTTGAGTAGGGACGACGCAGCATCCTGACTACTTCGTGTCCCACTGCGAGAGCAGTGTCTTCATTTTCTCGCCGACGGGGATGAGGCCCGTGCTGGGCAGGAGCGCCAGGGGGTCATCGATCACCGCAACGTGCCCGCGCCGCAGCGCGGGCAGGTTCAGCGGCCGCAGCGGTTTCCACGGGTCGTCCGTGGGTGTTGCGCCGGCCTCGGAGCCCGCGTGGGGGTGCTCGTCGCTGGTGCGGAGCATGAACAGGATGATCGCATCGGGCGCGAGGCGCACCAGGTCCTCGTGCGTGAGTTCCATGTAGGCCTTGGCGTCTGTCAGCGCGGGGGTGGCGCCCAGAGCCCGCAGCAGTTCATCGTGAGCGGAGCCCGGGCCGAGGGCCGTGGGCGGCGCGGTGGAGATCAGGATGAGCACCTTGCCCACGCCCGAGCGGTCGGGCTTGGGCTCGGGGTGTGCGAGTTCGCGCATCGCGGCCTGAAGCCGAAGAGCGTTCGGTGAAAGTGCGTCCGCGTCACCGACACTACGAACCGCGCGGTCCACGGTGCCGACAGCGGTACTGATGTCGTCCACCGTGAGGATGGGAACATCCTCCAGCGTCCAGCCTTGTGAGCGGGCCATGTCCGTCAGTTTCTCCGGCAGGGCTCGCGCGCCCCACTGGGTCAGCACGTGCGTGGGCTTGGCACGAATCAGCGACTCGTAGTCGATGCCCGACTGGTCCCCGCAGACGGGCAGGGATGCCGGGAGCACAACGTCGTACGCGTGCCGGCCGACGATGGCCTGCTCGTGCCCCAGATCGCGCAGGATGACCGAGACCGCGGGGCTGAGCGAAACGATGCGCAGCGGTGCTGTGGCTGGAGTGGGTGCGGGGGAAGGCGGGGGCGGGGGTGGGGGGGCGGTCCGAGAGCATGCCAGTATGACTGAGCAGCACGCGACGGCAACGCAGGCAAGGATGGTGAGGATGGCCCGCATGACGGAGCGTAGTGCGGTGAGTCGTCAGCGCAGCGCGGCGGCCACATCGTGCGAGAGCGCGGCCAAGGCGTCGTCGCCGTAGTAGGGGAAGGGCCACGTGCGGTCGTACACCACCGCGGCGGCATGGCGGGACGTGCGGGCCGACTCCGCCAGCGTGTCGAGGTGCTGCAGTTCGTCGTTGTGCGCCGCCCGGTACTCGTCGAGCATTGTGTGCAGCGAGCGGTACGCGGCGAGCTTGTCGCTGCGTGAGGTCGCGGCTGACACGGCGAGCAATGCCGCCGCCTTCCGGGCCGCGGCCGCGTGGTCGCCCAGGATGAGGGGATCAAACTGTGCGCGGTGCGCACGCCATGATGCATGCGCGATTTCTTCAGGCGTCGCGAGCGAGTTGCTGGCGAGCGGGAGATACCGCGTCGCGGTAACGACGCATGTGGGAGCGGGCCGCGTGTCGCCGACGAGCGCACGCGTCGTCGGGTCTTGCCGGAGCAGTTCCAGCCACCGGTCGGTCACGCGGTCGTACACACCGCCGCCCAGGCCGTGGATGAAGAGTTCGCAGCCGGCGATGCGGAAGAGCGCTGTGAGCACAAGGGCCCGCGGGGCGAGCGACTCACCCGGCCCGAGCGCGTCCTTTGCGTAGATCGGCAGTCGAGCGCCCGATGGGTGCAGGCGCCACAGTGGCAGTTCTTCGCCCCGGGCCGCGTCGCTGTGAAGGGTGCGGACCCCGCCCGCCCGCCCCGTGTCCAGCACGGCGCGGTTGTAGAGCCGCACAGCCGTGCCGTCCGCCCGCATTGCGCGGACAAACTTGCGGAACAGCGTGGTGTGCTGGAGGCGCGAAGCGTTCACCAGCGTGACGCCGTCAGCGTGTCGTCCCAGCAGGTCGCACGCTGCGCGGGTGTACTGCTCGGCAAGCGTCGGCGGTTTGGCGTGCGTGTTGACTGCGTTCAGCAGCCGTGCAAGCCCGTCTCGTGCCGGCGCAGCGCAGTCTTCGGGCACCGTGGCAATGTGCGGTTCCGCTGGCCGCGCTCCTGTGGGCTTGGCGGGGCGTTCCATGCCCAGCGTGCGGCGCTCAAGGTTGTTGGTGGGATACTTGATCCGCGTGGGGTCGTTGTCGTCCTGATCCACTACGACCCACGCGGCGTGGGCGTTGTGTGCGGCCGCGAGCGACTTCATCGCAAACCACTTGGCGACGATTCCCGGGTGCCACACCTCCGCCTGGTGGCCGGACATCACAATCGTGCCGGCGGTCGGCAGCCCCAGTTCTTGACGAAACTGCCGCTGCATCGCCGTCAGCGGTGCGGGCGCAAGGGTGAGGTTCCAGCCACCCGCGGGCGGCACCACGCTGACGCGTTCCGCGCTGCCGGGTTGGTGGGTGGGTGGTGCCACGAGTGGACAGTACCCGTCGTGGGCGGATGGCCTTAAGTGCTCAGGTCCGCGTCGCGACGTTCATGCACCGTGCGGTGGGCACGGTGCTGTACGCAGGGCGAGGGCGGCGCGGGCTCGCCCGGCGCGAGCAGCCCCGCGAGGGCACGGGGAGGCAGACAGGACGCGTGGGCCAGAATCTCGTCGTGCAGCACCTTTCGGTAGTGCGCGAGGCGCACGGTTGGATCATCCAGCACGGCGCCGAACGAACGGTTGGGGTCGTTGTAGATCAGCTTGACGGGCATCTCGCGCACCCGCAGGCGGTGGGCCGCGGCCTGCGCCCAGAACTGCATCGGGAACGCGTAGCCCGTTTCCGTGAGGCAGAGATCTGCGAGCGGCGCAACGCGATAGGCCTTGAACCCGCAGAATGTGTCCGTCAGCAGCGCGCCCAGGCAGCGTGAAAGGCGTGCGTTGATTTCGGCGGTGATCGTCGCGTTCACCGCGCGCCGCTCGGGCGGTGCCGCCTGGCCGGCCGGAGGGGGTGCAAGATATCGGGAGCCGCTGATGATGTCCGCGTCGTTGCGTGCGGCCTCATCGATGAAGTGGGGGATCGCCGCGGGCTCGTGCTGCTCGTCGCAGTCCATCGTGATGAGCCAGTCAAACCCGTGCGCCTTGGCGTGGGCGAACGCGTCGATCATGGACTGCCCGTAGCCCATGTTCTTGGCGTGCCGGATGCTCCCCACCCGCGCGCGAAAGTCTGTCAGGATGGTGGGTGTTGCGTCGCTTGATCCGTCGTCGATGACGAGCACGTCCGGGTGGATCGTGAGCACGCGATCCAGCACGGCCCGTACATAGCGGGCTTCATTAAATACCGGGATGGCGACGAGTGTCCGCAAGTGTGGTGCCCAGAGCATCAGTCCGTTCCGCGTGGTGAGGTTCGCTGATGGTCCATGGTCGGATGCCACGAAACGGGCTAGGTTGCGAAGGTACCCGGCCCGAACGCCGCGGGGTCCGCTCTCCAAAGATTGCTCCGTGCAGACTTTCCCTCTGATCCCCATTACCGCCGCCGATGACCCCCGTGTCGCCGACTTTGCCAACCTCAAGGATGCGGAACTTCGTCGCCAGGAGTTCCTCGGAACGCGGGGCACGTTCATCGCAGAGAGCGAGCTCACCGTGCGACAGTTGCTCGCGTCCCGCTGCCGCGTGCGAGCAGTTGCGATTGCACCCGAAATGCTGGAGAAGGTGGGCCCGGCCATCGGCGATCGGCTCGCCGTAGAAGAGTTCCCCGTCTACGTCGTCGCTACTCACTTAATGGAGCGCATTGCGGGCTTCAACTTCCACCGGGGTGTGCTTGCCTCCGGTGTTCGGCCGCCCGATGCCGACCTGGAGGAACTCCTCCGGACATCGACATCCCTGACGATTCTCGAAGGGTTATCGAACCACGACAACATCGGCTCAATTTTCCGGAATGTCGCCGCACTGGGTGGTGCCCGCCCCGGTGTGCTTTTGGGGCCCGGTTGCTGCGATCCGTTCTACCGCAAGTCGCTGCGCGTCTCGATCGGTCACGTGCTGGACGTGCCCTTCGCCACGCTGCCTCACTGGCCCAACGACCTGGACCGCGTCACCTCCGCCGGCTGGGCGGTTCTCGCTCTGACGCCCGATGCCACTGCGCAAGACATCCGCTCGTTCGCTGGCGGCCGCGGCCGGTTTGCCCTACTCCTGGGTGCCGAGGGACCTGGCCTGACCGACCACGCCATGCGACACGCCATCCGGGTTCGTATTCCCATGCGGGCGGGGGTGGATTCCCTCAATGTGGCCGTCGCCGGCGCGGTGGCCATGGCCCTGCTCCACCAAAGCGGTGAACCAGGAGCGGCTTGACGCGTCCAACTCAGTGCCCGAGTATCCTTTGGGCGGCGGTGTTTGTACGTCGGCTCTGTCGTTCACGTCGAAATAAGAGGTACTACCCATGCGTTCAGGTTGCTGTGTCGCGTTGCTGGCGTTGTGCGCTGGGTCGGCCGTCGCCCAACTGAACCTGGCGACGGAGGCCGGCCCCTTGGCCAAGGCCGAGCGTGGCGTGACCCGCGAGGGCGAGGGGGCGCGCCGTCAGCGCCTCGACACCATGGAGCGGACCGCGTTCGACCCGGCAACATGGGGCAAGCTCAGTGACTGGCAGAATGGGAAGGCCCTGACCGGCACGGATACCGCGGGCAAGGTCGTGCTCGTCGTGACATGGACCGATTATCTGCCGACGGGCAAGCGGGCCGTCCAGACCGCAACCCGCCTGGCCGCCAAGCACAAGGACGACCTGATCGTTGTTCTGGCGCACTCTCAGCAGGACTGGGCCGGTGCGCAGAAGCCCACGGCTGCCGCCGGCACGCTGCTGGTCGCGCACGACGCCAAGGGTGAATTCCGTACCGCACTGGGCGCTGACCTTGATCCGGACTTCTACCTCATCGACCGCGCGGGCCAGATGCGCTACGCCGACATCGTGGCCGAGTCGGTTGATGGCGCCGTCGCGATGCTCACCAAGGAGAGCAAGGACGACGCGTCCAACATCAACTCCCGCCTGTCCGACGAGGCCGGAAAGCTGGAGAAGGACGTCCGCCGCAGCCGGGCGATCAACGCGCAGGGCACGTTTGTGCAGATCCCCGAACTGCCCTTCCCGCAGCCCACGGAAAAGGACTACACCGACGCCGCGTGGCCCCGCCGTCCGCGCGATACTGCCCGCCTGGACCGCGACCCCAACGCGCAGCTGCCCGCAAAGCAGATCACGTTGCCCGGCACCGGGTGGTACCCCAACAAGCCTGAGACCAAGGGACGCGCGGTTCTGGTCTACACATGGCACCCATCGTTCGAGAACTCGTTCAAGGACATGCCCCAGCTCGACCAGTGGCAGCGCCAGTTCGGGCGTGACCTGGTTATCGTCGGGGCCATGGTCACGGCCGACTCGATCGGCGATAAGAAACTCACGGACGAGGAGAAGAGCCAGCCGCGCCTTATGGAGCGGTTCGAGCAGATCACGCGTTCCCGCCAGTTCGAGCACTACCTCGTGCCGAGCCTCGACACCAACCCGTGGACCGCGGCGAATGACAACACGTTCGGCGGCGGTGACCAGCGCATCGCGATCGGCGCGGTGTGCATCCTCTCCAGCGACGGATACTGCCGCTGGTGGACCCACGAGGAGGCCCAGGGCAGCGGCCTCGCCGCACTGCGCCAGGTGATCGAGAACGACCCGGGCATCAAGGCCCGCCGCAAGGTTGAAGAGGAGTGGCTCAAGGCCAACAAGGCAGGCGACAAGGGCGGCAAGTGAACCCGGGCGCACCCGCGCTCTTCCACGTGGTGCTCGTCGAGCCCGAGATCCCCAACAACACGGGGAACATCGGCCGCACGTGCGTCGCCACCGGCTGTGCGCTCCACCTCGTCCACCCACTGGGCTTTGATACGAGCGAAAAGGCCTGCCGGCGGGCCGGGCTGGACTACTGGCCGCGCCTGAACGTGACACACCACGAATCGTGGCCTGCGTACGCCGCGGCCCGGCCGGTCGGCTCCCCGGGGACATGGCTGTTCACCACCAAGGCCACGCGGACGCTGTACGACGCGGCCTTCCATCCGGGCGACACGCTCATCTTCGGCAAAGAAACCCGGGGATTGGACGAGTCACTGCTCGCGCAGCACCCGGAGCGGTGCCTCACCCTTCCGATGGCCCCGCAGGAACGTTCGCTTAACCTCGCGACCGCTGTGTGCGCCGTGGTGTACGAGGGGCTCCGCCAGCTCATCGCGAGGCGTGACGTGCCGCTGGACGCCAGCGGCAGGCTGGTGCTCCCGGGGCCCGCGTAAAGGTGGCACCCAGTTCTTGGCAAAGTGATTCGCTGCTCACGAAACCACGCGCTTTGGACGCTCTTATGGGCCGTCACATCGAACTTGGGAGCATTCTGTTCCGTAGTAATTGGGCCGTGCGGGCCCGCAGGAACGACGGGCACGCAACGGGGCTTGGCCCGCGGCACCCAAGCGACGAATCAGGATCTCTTCTCTCTCCTCCGGTGTGCCGGGCGCGCAAGTGCCCGGCTCATCGTTTTTGGCCGTCGCATCGCTTGTTGATGGAACCGGGCGTTAGTGGTGCCCGCCGGCCTTCCACGAGCCTTCCTGAATCTGATCAATCAGGTGCAGGATCGCCTCGGGCGTCAGCTTTTCCTGCAGGTTCTCGTTCACGAGCGCGACCGGCGCTGTGTCGCAAGAGCCCAGGCATTCCAGCTCGATGAGCGTGAACATGCCGTCGTCGGTGGTCTCGCCCACGTCGATGCCCAGCTTCTCGCGCACCGCGCTTGTGATCTTTTCGTGCCCGCAGAACTCGCACGCGATGCTCCGGCAGACCTGGATCAGGTACTTGCCGCGGGGCTTCGTCCAGTACTCCTCGTAGAAGGTCACCGTGTCGATGACCTGCGAGGGAGGGAGCTTCAGGAACGAGGCGATCTCCATCATGGCCTGGTGCGGGATCCAGCCGTACTCGTGCTGGATGGTGTGCAGGCAGGGCAGCAGGGCCCCCAGCGTGGTCTCGTACCGCGGCAGGATGTTCTTGGAAAGCTGATCGCGCATCGCCTGCGTCAGGTAGGGCTGATCGCGGCGTTCGATCTGCATCGTCGCGGAGTTCTTGGTGATCCAGGCCATAGGGGTCAATAGTACCGGAGTCGCCCCCGGCAAAGCAGACCGGGGCGGTCAGTTCCAGCTCAGGCCCTTGGGCCACGATTCCGGGTGCTGGTTGACCGCCAGCCGGACCAGCCGCTCCAAGGACCCAAGCTCGCGGAGGATGATCTGGGCCCGCTCGCCGGCGTCCTCTTCCGCGAGCAACTGGTAGCGGACCTTCTGGTCGTGCGTCAGCGGGAAGGCGACCAGTTCCAGGATCGCGTGCGTCGGGATTTCCTCGTTCCGCAGGTACTCAAGGATCGGCTCGGCCACCGTGAGTTTGCTGAGGGGCCCCGCACTCAGCATCTCGGTGATGCGGGTGCGTGCCTCGCGGAGGCGGTGCTCGCCGGAATCATCGAGGGGGAGCTCGCCGGACTCGCCGGGCACAGAGAAGGGCTCCAGATACGCCGCGCGGTAGAGCCGGTCTTCCGACGGCGGTAGTTCTTTCATCACGCGCGCCCTGCACACGCCCTGCAAGAGGAGGTCGTACTTGCCATCGGGCCGCTTCTGGTGCTGCACGATGTGCCCCACGCACACCACCGGCTTGATGCGAGGGCGGCCGTGGTACTGCTGCTTCCACTGCTCGCCCTCGAACACCGCCATGGCGATGAGCCCGTTGCCGTCCAGGGCCTGGTCCACCATCTGCTTGTACCGTGGCTCAAAGATGTGCAGCGGCAGCACCTGCTGTGGCAGCAACGCGACAGCGTCCAGCGGGAAGAGCGGGATGGGGCGGCCGAAGTTGACCTGCACGGCGTCGGACACATGGAACTATACGAACCCGCGGGGCGTGCTCCAGGCCGGAGCGTGCATTGCTCACGCAGTCCCTATGATGTCGGCATGACTGTCGGTGGAAACCCTCCATCCAGCCCCGTCACTCCCGAGGACTTGGTGGGCGACCTTGTCACCAAGGAAAGTCCGCTGTTTGGGATTGTGTGGATCAACCCCCAGAGGTTGAGCGGCGCACCGTGTTTTTACGGGACGCGCGTGCCGGTCCAGAACCTCTTTGATTACCTTCGCGCGGGCCGCACCGTCGAGGTTTTCACGGACGACTTCCCCGGCGTAACCGCGACACAGGTACGGGCCGTGCTGGACCTCGCCGAAGCACGACTCCTGCACCCCGGGCGAGCGGCGTGAATCTGCTCCTGGACCACTGCGTCCCTCGGCGGTTGGCCGCGGACTTCAGTGGCCATGCCGTGCAAACCGCCGCCGCACAAGGCTGGGAGCGTTTGCGAAACGGATCACTGATGAGGGCCGCTGCGGACGCCGGTTTCGACGTCCTTGTGACCGTGGACCAGAACCTGCGGTATCAGCAAAGCTCCGCCACGCTCCCGATCGCGGTCGTTGTGCTCTGCGCTGCGTCGAACGACATTGAATCACTCCGTGGGCTTGTGCCGTCCACGCTGAGCGCACTCGCAACAATCAAGCCCGGGGAGCTTGTCGAAGTCCGCGCTCCGCAATAAGTCATGCCAGCGGGTCGCGCCGGTACAGCTTCACGCCCTGCAACGCCCACTGCTTCTCGGTGAAGTTCCCCTTCAGGTCCAGGTCCGCGGGGTGGTCGGCGCGGGACGCGGCCAGGGCCATGTGGGTCTTGGCGTCCAGATTGTCGAGCATGCTGACGAGCAACGCCTCGGGCGTCATGGGGAGCTTGGCGGCGCCGAACTCCAGCTCGCCGTGGTGGCTGATGATGATGTGCTGCAGCACCGTGATGAACCCCGCGGGGAACCGCATGGACTGCTCGCGCATCACGTGCTGGGCCTTGTCGTGCAGCATGATCGCGCCGTCCACGATGTGGCCGATGAGCTCGCCCCGGTCGCTATAGCCGAACGTGCGGTCGTAGACCAGCTCGCGCGTCTTGCCCAGGTCGTGCAGGAAGAGGCCCAGCAGCACGATGTCGCGGTTGACCTTGGGGTAGAGCGGGCAGACGCGGTCGGCGAGCTGCATGAGCGAGAGCGTGTGCTCCAGCAGGCCGCCGAGGAACGCGTGGTGCATGCTCTTGGCCGCCGGCGCCTGCTTGAACGCGTCCATCAGGAACTTGTCGGTGAGGTACGCGTTCGCCAGCGCCACCGCCGCGGGGTGCTTGAGCGTGCCGAGCATCGCCGTCACTTCGGCGAACATCTCGTTCACGTCGCGCTGCGTGCAGGGCAGCAGGTCCTTCATCTCCTCCGGGCTGGGCTCCACCGTCTCGATGCTGTGGATGATGAGCTGGAGCTCGCCCTGGTAGGGCTGGGTCTCGCCCTCAACGTACACGAAGCCCTCGGTGGGCAGGCGGCGGAACACGGACTCTTCGACGGTCCACATGCGCCCGGCGACCTCGCCGGAGCGGTCGCCTAGCAGGCAGCGCAGGTAAGGCTTGCCCTGCCTGGTCTGGCCCATCTGCGTGTTCGCGATGGAGAAGACGCCCCGGACAAACTCGGGGGCTTTGAGCTCTTTGATGTACCGGCGGCCGGTCACGGGGGCAGAAGCCTGGGTCATGGTCGATCATACGCGGATGCGAGGGTGAATAGTGGGCAGTGAGGAGTGAACAGCGCGGCGTCATGGAGGCAAAAAACACAGCCCACTCGATCCCCATTCACTATTCACAGCTCACTGTTCACTCTTCCAACGTCACTTCCGCCGCTTCTTGAACTTGTCCTTCACGCTCGGTGTGAACGTGCTGCCGCGCCCCAGCCCGGGCAGGCGCATTCCCGGAGCACCGGCGCCGGGGCTCATCGCGGCCATGGCCTGGGCGCGTTCCTTCTTGTTCATGCCCGCGAGGTCGCGCGTCACCTTGCCCACGAGCTCGAACTGCTTGACGAGCTGGCCCACTTCCTCCTGCTTGCTGGCGCTGCCCGTCGCGATGCGACGCTTGCGGGAGTTGTTGATGACCTGCGGCTGCGTGCGCTCCTGGGTGGTCATCGACGAGATCATCGCCTCGACCTTGTCGAGCTGCTTGTCGTCGATGTTCACGTCCTTCAGCATCCCGCCCACGCCCGGCAGGAGCCCGAGCAACTGCTTCATGGGGCCCATGCGGCGGAGCGTCTTCATCTGCTTCAAGAAGTCGTCCATCGTGAGCTGGCCCTTCTCCATCCGCTCCTGCACGCTCTTGACGTCCTCCTCGTTCACCTCCTGCTGGGCCTTCTCGACGAGCGACACGACGTCGCCCATGCCCAGGATGCGCCCCGCGACGCGGTCGGGGTGGAACTCTTCCATCGCATCCAGCTTCTCGCCGGTGCCGACGAACTTGATCTGAGCGCCCGTGACCTGGCGGACGGAGAGGGCCGCGCCGCCGCGCGTGTCGCTGTCGTACTTGCTCAGGATGACGCCGTCCACCGTGAGCTTCTGGTGGAATGCCTTTGCGCTGTTCACGGCGTCCTGGCCCGTCATGGCGTCCACCACAAGGAACGTGTGGTGCGGTGCGAGCGACTTCTTGACGCTCGTGAGCTCGCCCATCAGCTCGTCGTTGATGTGCAGGCGGCCCGCGGTGTCGATGATGAGCGTGTCCACGCCCTGCTTCCTGGCCTCGGCCAACGACCGCTGCGCCACCTGCACCGCCACGCCCACAGCCTTGCCGTACTCCGCGCACTTGTCGGGCTCGGCGTAGAAGTGAACCGTGGGGCCACCCGCTGTGCCGCCCGCCCCCTCGTTCACCTGCTCCACGATGGTCCGCAACTGGTCCACAGCCGCGGGGCGCTGCAGGTCGCACGCCGCGAGCATGACGGAACGCCCGCGCTTGCGCAGGTACGCCGCGAGCTTGCCGCACGTGGTCGTCTTCCCGCTGCCCTGCAGGCCGCACATCATGACGATGGTGGGGGCCTGCGCTGCACGCGTAATGAGCCCCTCGGCGGGGGCCTGCCTCGGCAGCGGGATGGGCAACCCCGTGAACTCGTCGCGCTGCTCCTGCACCTGGCCGCCCAGGAGTTCGACCAGACGCTTGTGGACGATGGCGATCATCTGCTGCCCGGGCTCGACGCTCTCCATCACCTTCTGGCCCACGGCGTCGGCGACAACCTGATCGCAGAAGGTGTTGACCACGTCCAGGTGCACGTCGGCGTCGAGCAGCGCGGTGCGGACGGTCTCCATCGAGTCACGCACGTTGGACTCGGAGATTTTGTCCTTGCCCGCGAGGCTGCGCAGCATGCCGTTGAAGGTGTCGGTGAGCTTGTCAAACATGGGAGGGGATCATAGAGCGTGCGGCGAAATGTGGGCTCTGAGCCAGGACATAGGGACCCGTGTCTGCGGCCGAGAACGGGCGAGTATTCCCGTTTGACCCCACCCAACGCCCCGTTCCTACGGTTCCGCCATGACGCTCCTTCCCCTCCTTGTCGTCGCGAGCCTCCAGACCGCACCGCCCGCCGAGCCCGACAAGGCTGGTGCGCAGGCCAAGGTGCCCTTCCCGCACCCCCTCATCACGGAAGTGCTGTATTCCGTACCCGGCGGCAAGAGCGGCGACGCGAACAAGGACGGCGTGCGGTCGGCGACGGGCGATGAGTTCATCGAGCTGATCAACCCCCACGACAAGCCCATCGAGCTCGAGGGCTACCGCCTGACCGACGGCCAGCCCGCCGGCTGGCAGGGCCGCAAGGACGGCAAGCCTGTGGACAAGGTACCTGACGCCAAACCCGAATCCAAGCCTGAGTCCAAGCAGGACGACGAGCACGAGTACCAGCCCCTGGAACTCACGTTCCCCAAGCTCACCCTCCAGCCCGGCGAAGTCGTCGTGGTCTTCAACGGCTTCGAGTCCAGTATCCCCGGGCCCGTCGGCGATGCCACCAAGGCCGCGGCCAAGAACGACCAGTTCGGCGGCGCGTACGTCTTCAGTTTCAAGGCGGTGGATTCCTACCAGGCCCTGTCCAACCAGAACGACATGGTGGTGCTGACCGCCCCGCAGAGCGCAGGCGGCGAGGCCGTGGAGTGTGTGCGGTGGGACTTCCGCGATCAGCAGCCCCGCAACCGCGGCAAGGGCGACGACAAGCCCGCCCGCCCGCGCGACAAGTTCGCCGAGAGCACCGCCAAGCTCATCGAGAACCTGCCCAGCGCCCGCAACAGCGTGCAGCGGGTTTCCGTGACCGGCGACTTCTCCGACCACATCGACCTGACGGGTTCCCTCTTCAGCCCCGGCATGTTCGGCGCGGCAAAGCCAGCGGCAGTACCCGCTGACAAGGACGGCAAGAAGCCCGTCAAAGGCCCCGAGGGGAAGTAGGTCTTCCGACTTCGCCAGCGGCCCGTCGCACAGTCTCCGAGAATCGCTGTGCGGTGAAGTGCGTCTCGCGATCTCAGTTGTGGTCCTATAAAAACGAACATAAGCCGTCATTGGCGGGCATTCAAGCCAACACCGGAACCTTGTCGATGTTTGTGCGTCTTAACTTAGCGAGGACCCGAAGATATACTCCGAGGGGCTCACCTCAACGAGGAGGGCGGAAACGCACGACACGCCCGCCCGCTCCGTACGAAGAATGACGGCGGAATCCCCGCCGAAGCGACCGAAGGAGAACGCCATGAAGACCAATGCTCGCCGGAACCTCAAGACCGTGACGCTCGCCGCTCTCGTGCTCGCCGCCACCGGCCTCGCGGGCTGCAACAACGCCCAGGAAGGCGCCTTCAGCGGTGCCGCCCTTGGTGCGCTGGCCGGCATGGGCCTCGGCAGCCTGAGCGGCGATATGGGCAAGGGCGCTGCCGCGGGCGCCATCATCGGCGGCGTGGGCGGCGCGGTGCTGGGCGACCAGAACCGCCGCAGCGGCGGTGGCGGCTACAGCGGCGGGTACTGAACAGAGAGTGCCGAAGTACCGAAGTAATCAGGCCCGGGACGCACGTCCCGGGCCTTTTGTATGTCTACTCCGGTCCTTTGCACTCCGGCCCTCTCTCCTACAGGCACGGCCCGCCGCTGAAGACGCTCAGCAGGCTGTCGATGTCCGCCGTGTCGGGGTAGAGCCCGTCGTTGTTGAAGTCCACGTCGTTGCAGTTGGGGTCGTTGCTGCACGGTCCGCCGCTGAAGACGCTCAGGAAGTCGTCGATATCGGCCGTGTCGGGGAACAGGCCGTCATTGTTGAAGTCGGTGGAGTCGCACACCGGGCCCGGGTTGGGGTTGACGGTGATGACCACGGTGTCGGTGTCCTGAGCGCCATCGTCATCGGTCACGGTCAGCGTGATGGTGTGCGTGCCGACCGCAAAGTCATAGTTCAGAGTCGGGCTGCCGCTGGCCGGGGCAAGGTTCGTCACGCCCTCGGTCCACAGGTACGACACGATCGTGCCGTCACCGTCGGTGCTGCCCGCGCCGGTGAGCGTCACAGGCTCCACGCCGTTGTTGTTCGCGTCGGTGGGGGACTGATCCGGCCCCGCATCGGCCGTGGGTGCCTGGTTGGGCGGGATGACCGTGCCCAGCAGCGTGATCACCTTCGTCGGCTGGTCCGGGTCGTCGCTGGTGATGGTGAAGGTCGTGTTCTTCACGCCCGCCGTGCCGGTCAGCATGCTGAGGTTGTGCGCGTTCCCGCCGCCGCCCGCGGCATCGTTGAACGTCCCGGCGGGGATTGTGAAGCCGGTCGCCGTGCCCAGCGAGTAGGTCAGCGCGTCGATGCCGGCAACGTTCCACAGCGTGGTGTTGCCCGCGTTGGAAACCGTGATGGTGCGGACCGGCGCAGGGGAGCCCTGCGTGACGGTGCCGAAGTCGAGCGTCACAACGTTCGTGCCCACCTTGGCTGGCACACGGAGGTCCATGAACACGGGCAGGTGCCCGCCGCTGGTCGTCGCGCAGTTGATGAGCGCCTGGCCGATGGCGGTGCCCACCATCGTGTTGCCGGTCGTGGCGAGGCCAGAGTTGTAGGTGGAGCCATCGTTGCCCCAGCAGCGGTAGGAGTGGTTCGGGTCGTTCCAGGTGGTCGTGCTGTAGGGCACCGCGCTGTTGCCGATGTACGACAGCCCCTGGCCGTCGAGCAGCCCCGCGGAGCACAGAATCTGGTCGTGCCGGTCGTCCATGCCGCCGCCGCCGGCGTTCGCGGGGTCCTGGGTGTGGATGAAGCGGTACGCGGAGTTGTTGTTCCACGACCCTGGGGTGTTGATCGGGTCAAAGAACCGGCCCGCGTTGTTGGCCTGGCTGCCCACCAGCTCGACGTAGGACGTCTGCGTGTTGGACTGCATGTTCATGTCACCGGCGATGATGAAGTGGTAGCCGGCAGGGAGCGCTGTGCCCGGCCCGTTGGTATTGACGCCCTCGGCGTTGTCGCGGATCCGCGTGGTCTCGATCAGCCGACGCGCGTTGTCATCGCTGGTGCTGCCGGCCTTCAGGTGCACGCTGTAAATACCGATCGTTGCGCCGGCGCTCGTGTACCCGACCGGCCTGAAGTCGTACCGGTACGTGCTCCGGGGCTGGTCGGATGTGCTGCCGCTGGCGTTGGCCGCGACGACCGACGCCAGGAGCTGCACCTTGCTCGTGCGGTACACGAACGCGCTCTCGGTGTCCCCGTAGTCCGGATCATCGATGTACGGCGCGGCCGCCCAGTCACCGGTGCTGCCCGGCGCGGTGTTCAGCACGTTCACGAGCGTCGCCAGGGCGGGGGCCCCGATGATCTCCTGAACCGCGATCACGTCCGGGCGGAAGGAGAGGCCGTTGGCGGCATTGACGGCGAACACCGCGGTCTGAATGTCCGCGGCGCGGCTCGCGCCGTTGTAATTGGAGATGTTCCACGCCCCAACCCGAAGCTGCGCGCTGGCCGCGTCGGCGAGGGTGGTGAGTGCAACGACACACAGAACGACCTGACGGCTGCGGTGCATATCTCTCGGTTCCTCGGTGGGACAGTCCAGACAGCTACGTCGGGCGTGCGGGAAGGGGTATCGGTACGCCCGGGCCGCGACTCTGGTTGCGGACTCAATCATATCTCGGGGTGCCCGGAACCCCAAGCCCAACCGCTGCAAACACAGGGGATTGCAGCGCTCATTGTCCGTGAATCCCGAGAATTCGGACCTGCCTTCTCGGGCGTGCCGCTCACACCGCCGTATTGCGTGCCAAGAGATCCCGGTCCCACTGCGCCATCACCTGCCAGCTTGAGGGGTTGGGCAGCCGGGCCAGCACCTCCTGCGCGCCGATTTCAGACTTGTAAAAGTTGTCCTTCCCGAACTCCGTGAAGAAGTACCGGGTCTTGGCGAGGGTCTGCTGCGCACCGGCGATCAGGAGGTCCTCCGCCCCCTGGACATCCGCCCAGAGGAAGTCCACCACCCCGACCTCGTGCTGCGTGCAGTACGTGTCGAGCCGTACCGTCTTGACCTTGGACGTCCGCTCAAACTTGAGCCACGGCAGCATCTTGGTCACCTGGTCCGGCTGCTTGAGGGACGAACTCTGCGACCAGCCCGTGACCGCCGCGGCTTTGGGCGCACCCGGCGGGCGGCCATCGCTCAAGTAAAACGTCGCCTCTCCGTCGGTGTCGCTGACCGCGGCTTCCACATACTCGACGACCTTGTGGATCTCGGAGTGCTTGGCCAGGTAGATGTTCCGGGGGTCGGGCTCAAACGCGATGATCCGGGCCCGTGGGAACGCCTTCCGCAGCCGCACAGTGTCGTTGCCGTAATGGGAGCCAACTTCGATGATGACCCGCGGCGGCGTCTGCGGCGGGAAGAGCTGCTGCAACAGGCTGTGCACATCCAGGTTCGCGGGCATGGGGCAGGGTAGTGGCCGGCCCGCCACGGATGCGCAGCGTGTACGCTTGGGCTCACTCACGAAAGGACCCCCATGCCCCGCCTGCTCGCCCGCCAAGTGCTTGCCCGTGTCGTCGCCCCCGCCGTCCTTGTGTGCATGCTCGCGGGCTCCGCCCTCGGCCAGTCCCTCGCGTGCGAGAAGTACACGCTGCCCAACGGCATGACGGTGATCCTGCACGAGGACCACTCGCTCCCCCGGGCCACGATCAACACGTGGTACCGCGTCGGTGCGCGCAACGAGCCGCCGGGCCGCAGCGGATTTGCGCACCTCTTCGAGCACCTGATGTTCATGGGCACAAGCCGCGTGCCCGGCAACGGCTTTGATGTGCTGATGGAGACCGGCGGTGGCGCGAACAACGCCAGCACCAGCCTGGACCGTACGAACTACTTCTCCTGGGGCCCCAGCGAGTTGCTCCCCACGCTCCTCTGGCTCGATGCCGACCGCCTGGAGGACATGGGCATCACCATGACCCAGGAGAAGCTCGACGCGCAGCGCGACGTCGTGCGGAACGAGCGCCGCCAGACCGTCGAGAATGCTCCGTACGGCAAGGCCTACGAGGCGTCGTACATGCTGCTGTACCCGGTGGGCCACCCGTACCACAACGGCGTGATCGGCACCCACCAGGATCTCGAGGCCGCGCAGGTGCAGGACGTCAAGGACTTCTTCGCCTCGTTCTACGCCCCCAGCAACGCCTCGCTCGTCGTCGCGGGCGACTTTGACAAGGCCGCCATCAAGCAGCAGGTCGCCGAGATGTTCGGCACGCTTCCCGCGGGCAACACCGCACCGCAGGCTGCCTACCCCCAGCCGCGGTTGGGCAAGGTGCTCCGCACCACCGGGCTCGACCGGGTTGAACTCCCGGCGGTGATGTACGCCTACCACAGCCCCGCCGCGTACGCCGATGGTGACGCCGAGATGGACCTACTCGCCTCGGTGCTGACCGACGGCACGAACTCGGCGCTGTACCGGCGGCTCGTGACGGAAGAGAAGCTCGCCTCCGAGGTCTCGGCGTTCCAGGACTCGGGCGCGCTGGGCTCGGTCTTCCGCATCATGGTCCTTGCCCGTCCGGGCGCGGACCTTTCGCGTGTCGAGAAGGTGCTCGACGAGGAGCTCACCAAAGTCGCCCGCACCGGGCCGGACGCGGAAGACCTGGAGCGCCGCAAGCGCCGGACGGACATGTCCCTGCTCAACTCCGTGCAGTCCATCGAAAGCCGCGCCGACAAGCTGAACACGTACGAGTACTACTTCGGCAACCCCGACAGCCTGCAGCGCGACCGCGACCGCTACAAGAACGCGTCCCCCGCGACCGTGAAGGCGTGGGCCAGCGCCGTGCTGCGGGCCGACTCGCGTCTCATCCAGCACGTCCTGCCCGAGGAGCCCGAGCGCGCCGCCAGCGCCCGCGATTCCCGCCCGGCCCCCGGCACCGCGTCGCCCTTCACGCCGCCCGCGCCCGAAGGGTTCGAGCTCCCCAGCGGCCTCAAGGTCCAGGTCTTCAGCAAGACCACGGTGCCGCTCGTGTCAGTCGGGCTCGTGATCACGCCCGAGGGCGCGATCGACCCCTCCGGCAAGGCCGGCTGCGCGGAACTGATGACCAGTATGCTCTCCGAGGGCACCGGCACGATGACCGGCGAAGCGTTCGCCGGCGCGGTGCAGGGCCTTGGTGCCTCCTTCAACGCCTCCGCGTCGCACGAATCGGTCAGCGCGAGCATGACCGTGCTCAAGTCGGGCTTGGACGAAGGCTTCGGCCTCTTCAGCCAGGCCATCACCACGCCCCGCTTCGACGCGGCGGACTGGGAGCGTGTCCACGCGCTCCACATCGACGGCATCAAGCAGGCCGATGAGGAGCCCCGCGCGGTGGCCGCGAAGGTCTCCAGCCGCATCCTGTGGGGCGATGTCAACCCGTACGGCACACCGACCAGCGGAACGGTTTCCACCGCATCGAGCGTGTCACTTGAGGATGCAAAGCACGCGTGGTCGCGCCTCGTCACGCCGCGCGGCGCGACGCTCATCTTCGCCGGGGACATCACCCCCGACGAAGCGCGTGCACTCACCGAGAAGCACCTGGGCTCATGGAAGGCCGGCGCGACGGAGCCCCTGCCCGCGCCCAAGTTTGACCGCGCGGTCACGGGCAAGCCCGGCATGCGGCTCTACGTGGTCGACCGGCCCGGCGCGGTGCAAACGATGATCCAGTTCCGCGCCCCGAGCGTCAGGTTCAATGACGCCTCCCGCGTGCCGCTGTCGATGCTCAACACCATCCTCGGCGGGTCCTTCACCAGCCGCCTCAACCAGAACCTGCGCGAGGACAAGCACTACACCTACGGCGCACGCTCCGCGTTTGATCTCCAACGCTCCTTGGGCCAGTTCACCGCCGGCGCGGCCGTGCAGGCGGAGGTCACGGGCCCGGCGCTCAAGGAGTTCTTCGCCGAGCTCTCCCGCATCCAGAGTGGAGATATCAGCGCGGACGAGGCCGGCAAGGCGCGCTCGTCTGGGCGCGATGACACCGTGTCGTCGTTTGGGACCCTCTCCGGGTTCGTGGCGCAGGCGGGCACGCTCGCCGAGATCGGCATGCCCTGGTCCACCGTCGCCGACGACTTTGCGGCGATGGGACAGGTGGACGCGAGCGCCCTCAACGCGCTCGCCAAGTCCGCCGTGGACATGGACCGTGCGGTGATGGTGCTGGTCGGCGACCGTGCCTTGATCACCGAGCAGCTCAAGAACCCGGATCTCAAGCTCGACCTGCCCGAGCCGATCTTCGTGAATGCCGACGGCGTGCGGGAGTAGCACGGGCGTCCCGCCCGTGCCGGCCGCGCGGGCTGCCTCCACCTTCGTTCGTCACTCATCGCGCGCATCGTGCCGCCGGGCACATGACTCCGCGCACAGCCAAACCAAGTTCCAGCACCACCCACGCCGCAGCAAGCCCGATCCACCACGCCATGTTCCGTTCCGCCCGCTCCATGGCGCGGGCGACCGTGAGCGCGGGGGTATCCACCGGCGCGAGTGCGGCGAAGCGCACCAGTGGGTGCCCCCGCAGCAGCGGCTTCACCGCCGCGCTCTGAAGAAACACCCGCCCAGCACTCCCGCGCCGGGACGCCTCGATCACCACGCCCTCTCGCGCCGCCGCGATCCCGCGGCTGGGCGCTCCCGCCAGCGCCGCCGCGCCCACGCCCTCTGTCATGATGAGCGCCGCCGCGCCGTGAGGGCCGCGCCGCACACACGCCCCGAGCCGCGCCACATCCTCGCTCGACTTCGCGCCGCGCAGAATGGTGATCGCCCCGCCGGGTGAGGCCCCCTTCGCAATCGCCGACACATCCCACAGCAGACCACCCGCGGCGAAGATGCGCTTGTCGCGCACCATCGCGATCACCTCAGTGCCGAGTTCATCGGTGAGCGCCCCGTTCCGCCGCGCCCACTTGAGCAGGCTGGGCACGGCGTCCACCGGCGGCGCGAGTGTGGTGGCCAGGCCCAGCGCGCTCAGTTCCACCATCACCGGGTCCGCTTCATCACCGCCGGGCCAGGCCTTCTTTGCGCCCTCGATGATCAGGTCCCGCACATCACCCACGGCCAGCATGTCACTCGCGGTCGCACCCGCGAGCGCACTGCCCGTCGTGCCATCACCTGTGAGCGCGGCCCACCCCGCGTCCTTCACTTTCCGCAGCCACGACTCCCGCGCCTCCAGCGTGAACCGCCGCTCCCGGTCCAGCGCCGTCCCCTTGAACACTTCCATGGTCAGCGCGATCGAATCGGCCACCACGACCGCCTCCCCCAGCCGCCCGTCCTCGCGCAGGGCCTTCACTTCCATCGCGTGGTCCATCTCCGGCAGCGCGAGCAGGCGGGCCCGCGCGTCACGGAGCGGCAGGTTGGCAATGAGCGCCCACAGCACGACCGCCGCGACGACCACCCGCGCGACACCGAACCACAGCCACAGGCGGCGCGGCGGGTTCGGGCGGGGAGTGGTGGGGACATCGGTCACGACGAGATTCTTCGGCTGGTTCGCGACCCACCCAATACTCCCCCATGGCCCAGCCGCCCCAAGGCACCTCGCACGTGCGCCTCCGAGCCCTCTCGGGCCGCCCGCTGGCCGACCCAAAGGTCAAGGGCATGGTCGTCGCCAGCGCCCAGGCCCTCGCGGAGCGCGAAGGGCTGGCGGTCCTCGCGCTCCACGCCGCGGACGACGCCCTCGAAGTCACCCTCGCCACCGACAAACTCGCCGCAATGGGCTTCCTCGCCGAACTCCGCCGGAACACCAACGCGTGGTACGAGAACAAGTACCAGTGCGGGCCGCTGTGGGGGACGAGTGTGCGCGAAGATGACGAACCCTCGGACGGGTAGTGGTGTATCTATTGTGGGGAAAGGAACTGCTGCATGAAGCACACGCCCCATGCTCTCATCGTGATCGGTATCTTGCTGCTGGGCTTGGCCTACTTCAGCTTCGCCCGCGGCTATGTGTACTCTAGAATTGACCCGTAGGTGGGTTACTCCGCTCAACTTGCCGCGGAACGAATGTCAGTCGAGGAGTTGCAGCGTGTATTCGACATGCCGGCGGGTGCGGACACCAAGGCGTGGTTGGAACACCGCATGGGACGGCATTGGACACGGGGGCTTGGAGCCGACATAGCGTTCCAGATCGCCCTTTGTTTGCTGGGATCCGTTGCTTTCATCGGATGGGGCTGGGCGGAGTTCGTTGTGCGCCGATCTGCGTCCAAGCCAGTTCCACCCACCGCAACCGATGCGGAGGCCACTCACAGCGTGCCCGACTAGCCTTCGCCCCGTGCCCGCCCCCTCCGCCCCCCTCCGCCTCCTCATCGTCCTCCCCTCCTGGGTTGGCGACGCCGTCATGGCCACGCCCGCGCTCCGCCTCATCCGCGACGCCTACCGCGGCGCGTTCATCGGGGCGCTGTGCCGCCCGGGCATCAACGACCTCCTCGCCGGTAGTAGCCTGATCGACGAGTTCCACGTCGAACGCGTCTCCGGCGTCATGGGCCCCAAGTTCGTCGCCGCGAAGGTCCGCCCGCGCCGCTACGACACGTGCCTGCTGCTGACCAACTCCTTCTCCACCGCCCTCACCGTCCGCATCGCCGGCATCCCCCGGCGCGTCGGCTATGACCGCGACGCCCGCGGCCTCCTGCTCTCGCACCCGCTCGCGGTCCCGAAGAAGGGCCCCCTCAGCAAGGCCCTCATCCCCGCCGTCACCTATTACTACCGCGCCGCCGAGTCCTTGCTCTTCTCCCTCCCCCCCGGGGGGAGGGCCGGGGAGGGGTTGGCAGAAACGCATCAGCCGCCCGACACCTCCACCGCCACGCTCGACCTGCCCCGCAACGCCTTCATGGAACTCGCGACCACCCCCGCCGAGGAATCCGCGGCCAATGACGTGCTCGCGAAGGCACTCCCCGCCGGCGCACCCGCCTCTTTCGCCCTCCTCAACCCCGGAGGCAACAACGAGGCCAAACGCTGGCCCGCCGACCGCTTCGCGCACCTCGCCGATCACCTCGCCCGCGCCCACGGCTGCTCGATCCTCATCAACGGCTCCCCCGCCGAGGCCCCCCTCTGCCGCACAATCGCGGACCAGACCCGGGCCCGCAACCCCGGCGCGCACTGCGGCGTCCTTCCCGATGCCGGGATCACCCTGGGCGCCCTCAAGGCGATCGTGAAGTGCAGCCGCCTCATGGTGACCAACGATACCGGCCCCCGCCACATCGCTGCGGCGTTCGGCGTGCCGCTGGTGTCCCTCTTCGGCCCCACCGACCACCGCTGGACCCTGATCCCCACGCGGCCCGGCGCGCCGGAGGAGGTCATCGTTGCCGACCCCACCCTGCCCGCTGACCAGCTCGCCAACGACCACCCCCAGCGCTGCCGGATCGACCGGATCGAGGTTTCCCGTGTGATTGAGGCCTGTGAGCGGGTGCTGGCGGCTTCCGACACGCCCGGAATCGGCTCACCTTGAATCCCCGGGGTGCCGATCCCTACTATCCCGACCCCACGGACAGCCGTGGGCGACAAGTGGATACCCCAACTGGGGGCATAGCTCAGTTTTGGTAGAGCGCATCCATGGCATGGATGAGGTCAGGGGTTCGAGTCCCCTTGCCTCCACTTTCGTTGACGAGAGAACCGTTCGACAGCAAGTCGAACGGTTTTTTCGTTGAGATATGCAGGTTTTCCTGGTTCGATAGGACGCTTTCGCACACGATGTCGAGGATCGTGCGTTTGGTCGCGCAATCCGCCGATTCCCAGCGGGTTTTGAGGCTTTGTGCCAGTTCGAACACTTTGACCGCCAGGTCCTCCACTTCGCGGTCGTCCTTGTCGCAGGACTCCAGTTGCAGGCGGACGCCGGACACTCGTTCATGGAGCTCGGCCCGCTTGCTGGCGTACTCCTCCGCCGTGATTTCGCCCTCCATGCGGAGGTCGAGCAGGGTCTTGAGCTTCCCCTCGATCTGGACCCGCTGGCGCTCCAGCTCCGCTTGGTGCTGGCGGTTCTGTTCCTGGCAGCCGTTGGCCTTCGCCCGGATCACGTCCACGATCCATTGGCGGACGTCCGGGTCCTCCACCCGCATCCGACCGAACAGCTCCAGAAAATGCCGGTCCACCTGCTCTTCCCGGAGCCGTATCCGCGGATGCCCCGGCTGCTGGTAGTGGGTGCAGAAGTAGTACACGTAAGACCGCACCGAGCCGTCCGAGCAGTGCTTGAACTTGCGCTCCCCGGTGAAGCAGTGCCCGCAGTGGCCGCAGGTGATCGCCCGGCCCGCGAAGGTGAGCTGGGGCTTCTGGTAGACCTTGCCCGTCCAGCGGTCCTGGACCGCCTGGAAGGTCGCCCGGTCGATCAGGGGCGCGAAGGTGCCGGGGTACCACTGCCCCTGATGACCGACCTCGCCGATGTAGTGGCGGTTGCGCAGGATCTTGTGCAGGGTCTGCTTGTGGAACTTCGGGGCACGGTCGGTGAAGACCACCCCCTGCGCTGCTAGCGCTTCCCGCAGCGAATCGAGCGTGTGCTGGTGGAAGGCGTAGAGATCGAAGATGCGCTTGACCTTGGGGGCGTCGAGCGGGTCGTGCTCGACGAGGCTCCGCCCGTTGACACGCACGAAGCGGTAGCCGAACGGGCAGGCCAGCGGCAGTCCGTTTTCGATACGGCGGCGCTGCCCGGCGCGGATGTTCGCAGACTGCTGGTCGGTCGCGTAGCTGGCAAAGACCGCGGACATCCGGCGACTCATCCGCCCTGCGGGCGTCTCCGCGCTGGGCTGGTCGGGGAAGAGGAGCGGCACACCCGTCGCTTCGGTGAGGGCCTCCAGCTCGGTCCACGAGTGCAGATTCCGGGAGGCCCGATCCACGCGGAGGAAGAGCACGCCGCTCAATGAGCGTGCGTGCTTGCGGACGTAGGCGGTGAAGTCACGGAAGGTGTCGCGCTCCTGGTGGCGGGTAGCCGTCTCCGCTACCTTGTACATCTTGACGACGACGCCACCGAGCCGGTGCGCGAACTCGGCCAAGCGGATTTCCTGGTCCTGGAGCGAGAAGCCCTCTTTCCTCTGTTGTACGGAAGATACCCGGGCCCACGCGACAAACTGCTTCATGGCGAACACTCCGGTTCGCGGCCGTCCGCACGCCGAGGAACGCACCCGAGCACATCCAGCAGCATGCCCACCCGCTGCACCATACTAACCGCTTCATCGTGGCTGACCAAGCGGTTGTAGCGGGAAGTAAAGAGTCTTTGTGTGCGGGCGGTGAGATCGGGTGTGATCCACGTCGGGAGGGTTTCAAGCGGTTCACCCGGCGCGCTGGGCCGCCTCGGCGCACTGGAAGCGTTCACCCCATTGTGAACATCCGGGATTGGATGAGGCTGTGTGCACATTGCTGAAGCCGGGCGCAGCGCTGTCGCGCAAACGCCCGGTGCGAGCAGTGACACAACGGCGCGGACTGCTAGTCGCGCTCGGGTTCCAGTGGCGACATCCGCTCGGGCTCGCGCGACTCTCGTGACACGCGGTCGTGAGCATCGCGCGAGTCCTGCACGTAGCCATCCATGATGGACGGCGCGGGCCCGTTCTGCACCGGTGAGGGTGTTTCCTTGCCGCGCAGGCCGTCAGCCACCTCACCGGGCGTGCGCGTGCCGATCATGCCGTACTCGGCGGGTTGGGCCGCCGTGCCCGGGCCGTAGAACGCGCTGCCTAGCTCGTGCATGCCCTGGCGGAAGTAGGCCCCGAGCACTTCCTTGGTGCGGCTCCAGTTCTGTTTCAGGTTCATGGGCGGCTCCTGTGGATGCGGACGACGTCACCCCGCTCCTCGCGGACACGCACCGCGAGTTGTTCGCTCTCCAGCGTGGCATCGACGAGGTCTTGGCTCTGCTGCTGATGGTGCATGTAGAGCAGCTGGGTGTGGACGAACATCCCCGCGCTGCACCAGAGGAAGAACCATCCGAGCGAAGGAGAGAACGTGAGCGCAGCCAGCCCGAACCCCAGCATGACTAGGGGCTCAACCACGCGCTTGATGGTGACTTCGCCCAGTTTGGGGAACCGTCGGGCGAGCCGCGGCTCACCGTTGTACTGGCTGTGAATGATCGGACCGGCTCCGGGGAGGCCCTTCAACTGCTTCCACCGCCTACGCAGCGTGCAGAGGCGGTGCCATGCGCAGCTGAGGAGGAAGAGCAGCAGGAGAAAGTACACGAAGCGAGGGTCTTCCCTGGGCCAGGCTATCGGGAAGACCATCAGGAGCGGGATGACCAGGAGTGACCGCCAGGTGTTGAAGTAGCGCGCGCCAAAGTTCTTGCGGAACAGGGTGACCTCCGCGAAGAGGGCGAACGTGCCGGCGGCGATCGCGAGGACGTTGGCGGCGGAGCTGAGGTTCTGGAGTGGTGACGCTTGCGGTTGCGGTGATTGCTGGTTAGGCATGGGGGTTCCTTTCGGTGGGTGGGCGTGAGGTGGCGGGGGTGTGGGGGTGGTGTGGGGGTGGTGGATCGATCCGCGGTGCCCTCAGGTGCCGGGCGGGCGTTCCTGCGCGAAGCACACCGGCAGGTACGGCCTGCCGGTCGATGGAAACGTCTTGCCGCCCATGTAGACCAGGGCCTCGATCAGCCAGTCGAATTGCGGGCCACCCTTGGCGAGTGTGTGGAAGTCGCCGGCCTCGACAAGGGGCGCGAGCTGCTCGCTGAAGCCTGCGCTCATGCCGCCGGAGTTGTTGAATCCGAGCGTCTGACCGACCCAGTCGTCCGTAGAGCGCTGGTTGTTCGCGTTCATGTAGAGGGTGCGACGCTTGCCGAACAGGCTCTGGGCGTACTCGATGGTCTTGACGTCGGTCGTGCTGTGGAAGACCTGTGTGACAAGGTTGGACAAGAGCGCTTGCGTGCGGGACTCCGACGCCGCCCCGTGCTCGGAGAGGTAGTTGGAGAGGCTCTGCGTGGCGTACACCACGCAGGCGCGCGAAGCACGGGCCGTCGTCTGGAACGCGGCGTCCCGCTCCAGGTCCACCAGCAACTGGGCCTCGTCCACGAACAGCGCGACAGGCCGCTGGTTCTGCGCGATGTCCCGCCGGTTCATTGCGAGATGGAAACACTCTTTGATGGTCATCTGCACCACGCGGGCGAGCGGGCCGTAAGTGAGGCAGGGCATGTCCACGATCAGCACCTTGCCGTCCAGCAGCATGTCCATCTGGAACGTGGGCGCGGGCGACCCGATGAGGCGGCGCACGACCTGCCGGTTGCACAGGTCGAGCGTCGAGAGCACCGAGCTCTGCACGGTCGAGCGCGTGCGGTCGCTGAGGCTGGGCATCTGCTTCAGGAAGTAGTCCGCCAGCCTGCGCAGGTCTTCGCGGTCCTCGGCATCGGTCATGCAATCGTCCGCGCCGCGCAGACAGTGGAACAGGTACGACTCACGCAGCCAGGCGTCGTCACCGACCTGCTCGCGTGAAGCCGGGAGGGCGGCGACCAAACGCTCGATGTTAATGGTCGTCACGGGCTCGCCCGCCCGCATCAGGAGTTCCGCCGCGGCGGAGAGCAACTGCAATTCCATCCGCTGCCAGAAACTCCCGTCCTCCCGCCCGCCACCGTTGCCACCACCACCCCCGCCCTGTGCCCCCAGGGCGAGGTTTGACACGATGGAGAGCATGCTGGTGACGTTGGCCACCAGTCCCGCGCCGCCACGCGCGGCCTCGGCCATGAAGTTGAGTGAGCTGGGGCGGTCGGGGCCCAGGAGCACCACGTCGCTCTCACGCCCGCAGTTACGGGCGTAACGGAAGTAGGTCGCAGCGTCAGTGGGCTTGGCGGTGAGGAACACCGCGCCGAACCCGTTGTTGAGGTAGGCGTGTGCGACCGCGGAAATGGTCCCGGCCGACTTCCCCGATCCCGTGACGCCCCAGCAGTGCAGGCCGCAGGTAGCCGCAGAGAGATCGAATACCTCGACCTCACCATCGCACCACGAGAACAGCGGCATGCTGAGGGGCCAGCGATCCGAGTGCTCCCCCGACGCCTTGGTAGCGCCGTCGCCGCTGGTTGCGGAACTCGGCCAGGGGAACCGGCGGGCGAGTTGGAGCAGTTTACTGAATGCGGGCATGAGACGGCCCTTCGGCGTGGACGCGAGCGACCACGCCGTTCGTGTGGGTGAACGAGGTGTTTGAACTTGAATGCCCCGCGCTGCCTTCCGGCGACGCTGGGGCTGCGGAGGGAACGAGTCCGTCACGCCGCGGGGAGGGTGAGCCCCGCGACGGTGTCGATGCCCCGGGCCTGCGCGTCGTTCAGGCGGTGGAGCAGGTCGCCGGTTGCCTGGATCACGGCGGCAAGCGGTGAGGTCGTACCCGCGGCGACCATGAGCGCGACGCCACGGCCCAGGTCGAAGCGGCAGCCCGTGAGGCGCGCACGCTTCCCCCGTTCCTTAGCGGACGAAGTGCGTGCCGCCGACGGCTGCCCACGGACGATCCGGTAGGCCTGGGACAGGCTTAGTGTGCCCGCGCGGGCGCACTTCTTGTCGAACTCGTGCAGGAGTGTGTGGATAGTAATGAGTTTGGAGAAGTGAGCCTGCGAGATGCCCGCCTGCTGGGCGATCACGCTCGAGGGTTTGCCCGTCAAGCCGACCAGCTCCGCGGCCGCCGCACCCCGGTCGAGGAAGTGGGCGTCGGACGCCGCGATCATGAGGAGTTGGGACCGCCTCGTATCACCGTGGGCGCCGGCCGATTCCTCGGGTTCGTGCACGGGTAGGCCGCCGTCGGAGGGGTTAGTTGTCATTGCCACCCCCATTCACAGCACCCTGACGAGAGCGCTGGTAGAGCGTGTACCCAGTCCACACCATCACCGCCAGATCGTCGAGGGGTCCAGGCACATCGATCGGGTTGATCACGTACACGACGGTCAGCAGGATCAGCACGCCGAACGGAAGGCCTCGAATGCGCTCGTATAGGCTGCGCTTCTCATGGGAACGCGAAGTGATGGACATCACCTCGGGCGCATCGTCTAGGCGGTCGATGACTTCGGTTTTCTGGGAGTTGGCGGACTCAGGTGCGACGTTGGACGGGTTGTTCATGGCGGCTCCACTGTCATCAGGTGCGAGGACGGAATACTGCCGACCGTCGGCAACTCCGACCTTGCGTTCGCCGAGTACTTGTGCCGAATGCCGTCCATCGCTGCACGAGGGTTCTGAATTTTCTTAGGCCCGCTTGTTACGCGGCCTTCTCATGAACACCGCCGATCTCCCGCGCAACTTCACCTTGACGCGAACACCCTCTTGTGGCACACTTAGACCATCACGCAGGGGAATCTGACGACCGCATGGAGCACGAGGAAGACCGACCGCTGACACGCGTCAGCCGACCACAACGCCTGGCGATCAGACGCCTGTTCGCCAACCTGTCGGGCGGCTTCGACGAAAAATTTCTCCAGATGCTCGAACTCCGGCACGCTTTCCACCAGGAGCTCGGAGCAGCATTTGAGCCCCTACTGGTGGAACAGTGCCGGTCGCAGCCCCACGCGACCCAGAAAGACAAACGCAAGGTGGCTCTCGCGATTGGAAGTTGCGTGGAGCAAATGGGCTTGCAACTCCGCCATGCTTCGTCAAGGGACGAGGTCAGCATTGAAACCGACGATGTGGAGGGATTGAAGGGTCTGCCTTCAACTAACCCATCGCCGAACGGCAGGTACGTGCTTGTCAGCGGAGATGTGCAACATCCCCGTATCGTCCTGACATCGGATGTTCTCCCCGAACTTGAGGTAGTTCCTCCCAGACTATCGGAGTATCCGTTGGTATTTGGGTGGCCTCGCAATGCTGTGCCGCGCGGTCGGATCCGCTAGTTCTCCGATTCGTACCACGCGCACGCATGAACCAACGCCACAACCGGGCGCGTTAAGCGCCGGGCAATGGCAGTGCAGACTCCGACCGGGCAGGATCTTGCCTGGTTCAGTCTTCCATGAGCCCTTTCCGCTTCGCCTGTTTGCGAATTCTCTTCCGGGTGCGACAGGTCACCGCGCGATCATGGCCGGGCTGTTCCTTGCTGGCAACGCCATCAAAGAGCGCGCCGTAGAATTTGGTCATCTCTTCGCGTTCGCGTTCACTGAGGCCCGGCCAACATCCTCGTAGCCACTCCAATCGTTCTGTCTGCAGGAGCACAGACAAGGGGTCGGGCGCCGGGGCCTCCGCGCGCGCTCCTCGGCTTCGCGCGCGCCTTTCCCGACCCTCCGCACGCACCGCTTCAAGGAAGACATTACGGAGAACACCGAAGAGAAGGGTTCTTGCCGAACCCTTGGACGCGTCGACACGACGGTCGAGGCCCTTTTCATAGAACCGCTCGAACGTCTCCTGCGCGAGATCATCCCCCTGAAGAGGAACCCCGTGCCTCCCAGCCATGCGTGCAAG
Organism: Phycisphaerales bacterium; assembly: GCA_036261855.1. Lineage (GTDB taxonomy): Bacteria > Planctomycetota > Phycisphaerae > Phycisphaerales > UBA1924 > BJHL01. The sequence continues at coordinate 81,865 of DATAKA010000162.1, forward strand.
CACGTAGGCCCGCCGCCAAACCACCGCATAGGCCCCTTGGGCTGTATTCATAGCCGTGTCTCGCAAGGTCGCAGTGAACTCCGGTGCCGATCCAAGTGAGCGACGCACGCCGCTGACACTCAGTCCACACCACTGGAGTGCTCCGACATAGACCACGGCACGGAAGGGACGGAAGGCTCCTTTGCAGCGCATGGACAGGCTAGAACTTGCGGAAGTACACTGAAAGCACCCTGTAAATGCAGGCAGAATTGAAAATGTGAGGTTGCCTGATAAAATCGATACAGGCTTCCGTCACGGAAGGCCACGGAAGGCTCCACTTTCCGTGTCGCCCCAGGCTGACAGTTGCGATTGCCGTGTGGACTGGGTGTGGCCGACTTCGCTGCATCTCAGCTGCGTGCCAGCGCCGTGGAGCGAACGCTCCTTACCGGGTGGCTTCTATCCAGCGGTGCCGCGCTCGACGGCGTTGATCGCATCCCGATATCCCTTAAGAAAGGCTTCGCGATCAGGAATCAAGTCTTCCCGCGTCGGGTTCTTGCGGGGAGACTTCGACTCACCGTTCACTCCGCGTCCACTTCTCGACCTTTGAATCTTCAGGTACTCTCTTTCGTGTATGACCAGTGCACACCAAATCGTGCCAGCAAGTGATGGCTCGGCATCATACAAGTCCGGAAAGTCGCTTGATTTCGGGGGCTCGGAGGCGTTGCTCACGCTCAGGTAGTGCAGCAGGCATCCTGTCCGGTAGTACACGCGCAAGCGCCCTTCACTCAGTCTGCAACACCGTGCTCGTGAGGTCCTGACGTCTCTCTCGAAGTGTGTCCGTATCTCACGAATACGCTGGCCGCGCAAGTGAAATCTCTCGCTTAAGTACTCGAACAAAGCCGGAGTGGTCTGATCGTCGCGCCTCTTGAGTTCCACGAGCGATGGTGACTTAGGTGATCCTGAAGGCCGCCTGCTTTGCGGCCGTTGCCGCTCCGGGCGTGCGTTGCTCTTCTCTAGGTTCTCGTTGTCCCAATCATGAACAGCCTCTACGGAGCGCACTCGCCCAGTCACTGTCCCTCGGACCGATCTTTTCAGAATCCAAAGCAGTATGTCGTCGATCATGTCCACCGCGGCTTGAACCGCCTTAGCTGTCGGCGCCTCCGCGTAAAGCGCCAAGCGACCCTCCTGTACATGGGCAGCAAGCCGAGCCGATGTACCGTCAGCCAACTTCAGTCCGAACGAATCACGGCAAACGACGCCGTCACGCTTGCTCCAGAGACGCCCAATCAACTTGGGAACGAGCACGTCATCCACGACCCCCAGCGACCACTCTGCAGCTGGGGCGGAGGGCGTGCCACCGGGGGGGTATTCGGGCAGCAGGTCGGGCACGATGTACCACGCCCCCTGCGACACCCCTTCGAGCCGAACGACGAGATCGCACCTCTCCATCAAACGCAATACCAGCCGTGCTTCATCGGCGCTGATCGGAGGACGCGGAGCCGAGCGCCTTAGGTACTCAAGTCGCCCCTCCCGCCCTTCAAGGGTCCGAAGCAGCACGCTTTCGCGCACTTCCGGCGATGAACCCTTATGGTCCGTCCATAGCACGTCGTAGACAGGTCCGCGTACCCAGCGGGGGTTGAACACGATCCGCTTGACCGGATCGCTCTCGTCAACATCAGCCCGGTCGCCCAGCCAGTGCACGATCCCCAGGTCTCGCAGCACTCCCAGATAGTCACGAGGCTGAATCGTGGCGCCAGAAGAGCCAGCCGGGCAGGCATCCGCGATAATGCGAACCGCCTCCTCCTCATCCAGCATCGGTGCTCCCGGCGAGGTGTGGTCGTCAGTCTCGGAATCAAAGCCGAACGTCTGTCGGAACTTTTCGACGATTGTACCGAATGCCTTGGGATAGAGCGTCTGCCAGACTTCGGACATGCCCGCTACGCACTCCCGGAGCGCGTCACGAACCTCATCGAGCTTCATTACGCCCGTCTCATCAAACGCATCGAAACCATCCACCACCGACGCATTCTGGCCCGCGAGGGTCCGTACCTCGTTGGTCGACAGCCGCCGCCGCATCTCTTTCCGGCCCGGTCCACCTGTATCCGCAACCGCCCGAGGTGAGTTGTCGAACGGTGCGGTGTGCGTGATCACGATGAGCACAGGTGGCTTTGAGTGTTTCTGGCGGGCTCTTTCAAGCTCTTCATCGACGAGACGCAGGTGCTCGAACTCCGTCAACACGTGATTCGGTGCGAGCTGGTCGGCGTTCGCCTCCGCCTCGTGCCGCAACCACTGCTCGTGCGCGTGCTCGATGAACCCGAGCCAGTACTTCAACCGCGTGTCCGCGAGGGTACACTGCGCGTCCAGCACGATCATGTATACCGAGCGGCGATTGCTCAGAAAGAACCGATGGGCTGCATGCAGGTGCGGCTGACCGCCGAAGTCGAAGACATGGCACCGTACATTGTGAGGATCGGTGCTCACGCCCGCGACCAAGGGCGTAACACGAGGGAGTGACAACGCACTCCATTCAACGGAAGGCGTGCGTTCCTTGGAGTTCGCTTTCGCGTCGCTGCAAAGTAGTGCACGAAGCTCAGTCTTCCCTGCACTCCCCTGCCCGAGCATCGCGATCTTGACCTCCGGAAGGAGGGTGTCGGCGGCGAAGAACCAGGCGAGGATGCGGGTGGGGTTAGTGACATTGTTCCAGACTTCAACGGGGATTCTGAGTTCTGGATTGTCATACAGATCGAGAAGACCAAGATGCCGAAGGTGGTCTAGACCTGCAAGGCTCGTCAGGCGGTTGCTGCGAAGTATCAGCCAGGCGAGCCCGTCGGGGAGGCGGAGGCCCGCTACGCTCGTGAGCTGATTTTGGCGAAGATCGAGCGCCGTGAGCCCGTCGGGAAGACAGAGGCCCGCTACGCTCGTTAGCTGGTTTTGGCGAAGATCGAGCGTCGTGAGCCCGTCGGGGAGGCGGAGGTGCGCCACACTTGTGAGCTGATTGCCGCCAAGATAGAGCCTCGTGAGCGCGTCTTGGAGGCGAAGGTCCGGCAAGCTCGTGAGCTGGTTGCCGTCAAGCATGAGCGTCGTGAGCCCGTCGGGGAGGCGGAGGCCAACCACGCTCGTGATCTGGTTGTGCCGAAGATCGAGCATTTCTAGCCCGTCGGGGAGGCGCAGGCCCTCCACACTCGTGAGCTGATTGTGGCGAAGATAGAGCGTTGTGAGTCCGTCGGGGAGGTGCAAATCCGCCACGCTCGTGAGTTGATTGCTGTCAAGAATGAGCGTCGTGAGTCCGTCGGGGAAACGGAAATCCGCCATGCTCGTGAGCTGGTTGTCGTCAAGGCAGAGCGTTGTGAGTCCGTCGGGGAGGTGTAAAGTCGCCACGCTCGTGAGTGGATTGCCCTCAAGCACGAGCGTCGTGAGTCCGTCGGGGAAGCGGAAATCCGCCACGCTGGTGTTTCGAATGTCCCTCACATAGAGTTCGCGTAACTTGTTAAAGCACCGCAGGTCCAAACCAACAGCCGAATCGCTCAATCGTATAGTTAGTTCCTTCAGATCGTGCAGATCCAACGCCCACTTGGGAAGCATCTCTACTGCGAATTCTCTCAGATCAAGGGTTTGGGTCTCCTTGGCCTTCGCAATCAGGCTATCAACTTGGTCGCTTGGGATACTCATGTTTACACGCATGCACCTTGTATTGTAATCCGAATTTCTGATCTGCCACCCAACCTTGGAAACAGGCTTGGCGGGCGGACCATTGATGTTCTTAGCTGCCGCATTCGGTGTCCACCATCGCCGATCGATGCCCATTGATTGACGACGTCGGAAGACGGTATGGCTGTGCATCTCCCCTCGCCTGTGCGAACTTCGACTCTCCCACGTTCGTACGCTGCGCGGGGATGGGGGCATGCCTCCGGCGATGTTCTCCGTGACTTGGACATCTCCCGTGCGCCGCAGCACCACACCGCCAAGATCATGATCCTACCCTCCGGTCCTTGAACCAGGCACGCTGGACAATTGTGGGTGTCACCTTCACAGAATGAGTCAGTAGTCAGTGCTGTGTGATTCCACTTGAGTTCGACCTTGATGACGCAGCGGTTGCGGCTTGAATCGATTGTTCCGCCACTAGTGGCAATCGAATGTCGATGGGCAAGTGATCGGGAGCGTTAGCCACAGCAACAACGCATTAACACCCCATTTGTCGTACGGGAAGCGGGAGCAAGCCGTTTCAGCAGCCACCGGTCTGCCTCTTCTCGGCCACAGTGCGAGTCACCACTCCACCCCTTCCACCACAACACCTTTGTCATCTGCTCCCAACTGGTCAAGCGATCCGGCCTCCTGAATCCACGGCACGCGGTAGCGTGTAATCCCGTGGAAGAGTCGGAGGTTGGGACGAATCTCGGCGTTGAGGTTGCGGCCTGTGATGCGGACCGTGCGGCCCATGACGTGCAGCGTGATGCCGTCCGTAGGGTCAAACTCGGCGCGCTCCAGGTAGCCGTAGGACACGGCCATGATCGAGCCGTCATTCTTGCGAAGCTCCAGCATGAGGGCGCGGTCGCGGACACCGCGCAGCCAGCCGAAGCAGCCCAAGTCGTCCAGCGACTCACCGTCGAACGAGGTGCCCGCGAGGTCATCACCGGGCGATGCTCCGCCCGCCGAGCCTTTGCCGTGGGTGCCGAGGTACTTGTCGAGAAGCCTGTCGGGCATGAGTTACGCTCCTCTCTCTAGTGCACCGTGCCGGCGGTCCTGCCATTCGCGGGCGACGGAAGGGGGTACGGTGAATGGTGTTTCCTGCAGTGCCGTAATCACCGGTGTGCGGATGCGATGGTCTCGCATGGCGAGCAACTCCGTCGCGGTCATCCGGTTGTCGCCGTGGCTCACGGCTTCCAGCAGAGCGTGCTTGTCGTCCGTCAGCACCAGGGCCTGTTTCTTCCCGCGTGACACGCTCACATAGAACTGTTCTTTGGAGGATGCGGGGAAGGACTCGGACGACTGGCCGATGATGACCCTGTCCACGGACTTTCCCTGCGAGGCATAGCTGGTGACGACGTAGCCGTAATCGATGTGGCCGAAGTCTCTGGGCACGACCGCGCCGTTATCGAGCACAAGGTCGCCCTTGGGCGTGAATCCGCTCAGCGTGAACAGGTCGCCGTTGTTGAGGCGCGGTTCACCACTGAGCCGTTTGGGCACGCGGTTCTTGGTAATACGGACGCGGTCCCCCACTGCCAGCTCGATCCTGCCGGGGCGGAAGACCGTGAACCGGTCTGCCTGCATGACTGGGAGTGGATTGCCACTTGTGTCATTGCACGGGGAGTCCACTGTCACGCGGGTGCCTTTCTTGTGCCCCGGTGCGTTCTGATGGAAGAGCAGCACGTCACCCGGCATGTAGGACAACGGGTCGCGCCGCTGCGCTTCGGTGAGGTTCACCGAGCGGAGCGTGCCGAGCTGGTGCTCGCCACTTGTGATCGCTCCATCCTGCCGCAGCCTGCCGCGTATCTCTGACGTGATCCGCTCTGATTCCGCGTGCGTCGGGCAGACGACCAGCGTGGAGCCGGGGAGGCTGGTGCTTTCCAGGTAGGCATCGGCAAGGGCGTGGTAGCGCTCCTGGCCGTTGCCGATCTCTTTGATCCAGCCCAGATCATTGAGGCGGGTGAAGCCCTCTTCCGTGCGGCCCTCGCTGAGCGCCAGCACGGCCTGTTTGTACGCGCCCGACTGACGCCGCACCTGGCGGAGCTGCGCAGGGATCAGCCCGGCTTCGGTTTCCAGGAGCTTGAGCGTACCGCCGCGCTCCACCGAGCCGTGCTGCTTGCGATCTCCGGAGAGGACCACGCGTGCGCTGATCCTGTCCGCCAAGTCGAAGACCTGTTTGGTGACCCTGCTGCCCATGAGCCCCGCCTCGTCGATCCAGAGCACCTGGCCGCGGGCTTGTTCCTGGAGTTCTTGATTCGTCAGCAGCATCGCGACCGTGTCGGCCTGGGCGAATCCCGCCTCGCCCTTGAGGACGCCGTGGCTGGCGGAGGCCGAGGGAGCAAAGGTGAACACCTCGTGCCCGCCCGCGCGGATGCCATCGGCCGCTTCCTGCATCATCGTTGTCTTGCCGGTGCCGGCTGCGCCCCTGATCAGGATTACCCGGTCGGGTGAGTGCAGCACGTGGGCGACGGCCTTGCGTTGTTCACCCGTGAGCCAGTCGCGCTGGGGTACATAGCCCGTGCAGAGGGGTCGGAACGACCCCCTGCCCTGTCGCGCGAAAGCGAGCATGGCCTGTTCTTCGGCCAGCACTTCGCGCGTGGTGACCATCGTCCGACCGTCCAGCATCCGCGAGATGAAGGGCTGACGCTGAGCGGAAGCGGCGATGCTCTTTGGCGAGCTTGCGCCGATGCCGAGCTTCATAGCACGGGCGAGGATCGTGCGCTTCGGCACCACGGCGGACCGCTCAAAGCAATGGTCCATCGCATCGCGCATCGCTGCTTCCGCTACTTTGGGGTCCTCTGGGATGGGCGAAGCCCCGAGACGGGCGGTGACGTCGCTGATCGCTGCGTGCTCCTGATCTGCCAGTCGTGATCGCCACATTCGGTCCAGCTCCAGCGCTGTAATCTGCCCGGCCTTGCGTTCGCGGGTAATCGCGCCCAGCGCGTCTTTCATGGCGGGATCGGTGATCCCCTTGTCCTTGGCCTCCTGCTCGATCTGCGCCGTGCGGCGTGAGAACTTGTCCACCACAGACTGCGGCACGCCCGCGACCTCCCAGCCGGTCGCGGTGCGTTCCACAGGCAGGCCCAGCTCTTCGATCTTGCGGGCGAGCACGGAGTGAAACACCGCCTCGAAGTACGGCGCATCGCGCTTGAGGCCGGCGAACTGTCCCGCCTTCCAGCGGTTCTCTTCGGCATCAAAGGTGCTATTGAACACAAAGCAGTGTGCATGGAGGTGCGGGTCAGGGATTCCGCCCACCGGCCGTGCTGTAAAGTGGATGAACTGGCCGTAGAGCATGTTGCCCGTGGTGCGGTCTTCGTTGGCACCTGCCTTCCGGACTCGCGTCTGCATCTCGGCTTCCATGTCCGCCATGGTGGTGCCGACGGCCTCTTTGAAGGCATCGAGCAGTCGCTCGTCCTTGGTGAGCGCGTACAGCACCGACAGGCTCTTGGGGCAGTGGAAGTTGAAGTCGTAACCGACGCGGCGCTCTGCCTTGGTCCGCGGCATGAGCTTCGCCCCGGACTTTGGGTTGCGGTTGTCGCAGAGCGCGTCCCAGTCGGCCTTGTCGATGGTGCCGGCAAGGCCCAGGCGCTCCGCCCCCTTCCCGCGCCACTCGCCCACGAGTTCCTGGCCCTCGGTGTAATAGTCCGCCGTCGAGTAGTAGCTCTTCGCGCCCGCGGCGGAGGTGTTCTGCACAATCCTCAGCATGAATGGTCCTTTGCTTCAGCCTACCGCCCAAAGGTTGAAGATTCGTTAACCATTGCAACCAACGCGAGCAGCGCTGCGGGTATCCGGCACGATCTGGAACGAATCCCGTTGGAAACGTCCTCACCCCTTCATTCGTTGCGAGCGTCGGCGGGTTTGCGCGGACAGCGCGGGTGTTTCATGCGACGGGGATTTCATGGCACCCCCATCGGGACGCACGCGGTGCGTGATGCCGGGCAGCGCCGGACTCGGATTGTCGTGACGAGTGGCTCGTACGCGCGCAGCAGGCACGGGCGATGGCGTGGGCGGGACGTAGTCGACAGCTCTTGGGCTCTCATCCGCGCCACAGTTGGGACCGAACCCTTCGCCTTCATCACACGGCCTGTTCTGATGTGGAGATCCACGCGCGAAGAGCACCGCATCGCGATCACGCAGACAGCAAGCGTGGCGACTTTCACCACCGCATCACGAGCGGGTGAGGAGCAGATGCTCCGGGCAAAGCGGTCAAGGGTGTGAGTCAGTTGTCCGCGATCCTTGTCGTGCTGTCGGCTTTCGGCCGGCGTGGGGGATGGGCTTGTGTGAAACTGGGACTGTGTGACCGCCTGCGCTGGAGCACGGGGAGTGCCATCGCCGCGTTCACGCTGGAATGGCGTGACGCGCCCGCTGCGGGCACTCGCGGGGTCGCTCTGGCACACCTCCGTGCCCGCACCCATCACGAACCGTGAAAGTTCTTTGCCGGCGGGTGCAGCGAGCACCGCCGGTGGATCAATGGATTGGGTGCGCCGCTGCGCCGGTCAGGAAGTGGAAACGCCCATCCCCGTGCCGGGCTCCTTGCGGCTCCGCGAGTGGGTGCCTGTTGCGGTGAAGGCACCGCACGTCGCGGGAGCCAAGAACAAGGAGCAAAGACATGAAAGCCGAAGCAGCCAAGAAGATCGCCGACCAAGCCCTCACCACCCTCACCGAAGCGCTCGCCCAGGGCAAGAGTGAGGCCCTCACCCGCTACCTCGCGATGATGGGGAAGTTCTCGCACTACTCGTTCAGGAACGTCTGCCTGATTGCGATGCAGAAGCCTGATGCCACCCGCGTGGCCGGGTTCTCCACATGGAAGCAGCTCGGCCGCTATGTGAAGGCGGGCGAGAAGGGCATCGTCATCGTGGCGCCGATGATGATCCAGCCCAAGGAGGGCGAGACCCGCCAGGCCGACGGCCAGCCCGCCCAGCCCATCATGCGCTTCCGTGGCGCCTTCGTCTTCGACATCAGCCAGACCGACGGCCAGCCGCTGCCCGAACTGGCACGCACCAGCGGCGATCCGGGCGAGGCCCTAACCCGCCTTCAGGACGCCATCCGCTCCCGCGGCATCACGCTGGACCACGACGACGTCCCCGAAGGCTGCGACGGCGTGTCACGCGGGGGCCGCATCAGCATCCGGACCGGTCTGCCGGCGGCGGAAGAATTCTCCGTCACCGTCCATGAGCTGGCCCACGAACTACTGCACCGGGCCGAAGAACGCCGCGGGCGTGACAAGGCCAGCAAGACGCTCCGCGAGACCCAGGCCGAGGCCGTGGCGTACGTGGTGAGCAGCGCGATCGGTTTGGACGTGGGCAGCGCCGCCCGGGACTACATCCAACTCTACGACGGTGAGGCCAAGACGCTCATCGCTTCGCTGGAAGCCGTCCAGGTCACGGCGGCGAAGATCATCGAGGCAATCACACCGCGGGAGGAGAGCGAAGGCGCGGAAGGACCCGCTGCGAAGGCGGCGTAAGACGTCGTATAGACAACTCAGTCAACACACCAGCCCCAGCGGAGACGCTGGGGCTGACTCGTATGGATTCGTTTGTCTCGGTCCGACGATTCCCTGTGAACAATCCCACTCTCCTGCCGAGACCATTCGTGAGCGGCATTTGCTCGCCGCGCAGCCATCCATACCACCCATTGGCATTCCTCCCGTGCGTCAGGTGCGGAGCGTGCGAGTTGCAACAGCAGCGTCAGCGGCGGCGACCATCCCGTGCGGCGCTGCCGCTGCATATCAACCGTGCCAAGGCCAAGCCACTCATGCACCGCACCGCATACCTGCCCGCCGCCCGGCAACACCGTGTCGATTGCCTCGACCGCCGTCGGCGTCGTGCACCCTGAAGTGCGGCATCCTTGCCCTCGCAAAGCGCCCGCAAATGGCCGAGTTGAGCTGCCGTGACCACCAGTGTCTGTTAGGGTAACGACTGGCATAATCCCGTCAAGGTTTCGTTCGGATACTTGGGCATCCTTTCTGCATTTCAGTTCTCCGTCCAATCCACATTCGTGCGGGCGCGTGGTTGTGTGCCAATGAAAGGCATGCAGCCGGCGTTCAAGATCGAGCGAGACACACGTCTAATCGTGGCTCTACGGTACACTAATCAAGTGCGAGGCGGGCATGAATTCCGTAGAGTAGAAGAGCCTACATGCTGGTCGAACCTGAAACAACGCAACCTTCGGCTAAACCACTCCCAAAGCGGCGCCGCTCTCTCCTGAAAGTGAAAATTGAACTGATCGCCGCAATCGTCGTTGCGCTGCTGGCACTGCTGACGTGGTTGTTTGGCGACAACGTAATCGGCGGCAACCCCGCAACTCCGTCCGCGCTTACGGTTCAGAGTCTTCCGGTTCCAGCCTCGCCGTCTGAAGTCCAATCGCAAGAGCATGACCTTGCCCCACCTTCCCTGAATTCCTCTCCTGTCTCTGCCAGGCCAAATGAAACAGGCGCCTACACATCGGAGGCACCAGGACCGCCAACCAATGCAATAGACGCCGAAACGGCCAAGCAAGCGGAAGCTCGCCGACTCGAAGCCGCGGCTCTGGCGCAAAGTGACTACGTGCGCCATCGCGACAAAGCACGGAATCTGACGGCAGGCGGTGAACTTGCTGGAGCCGAACAAGCCGCGAATGAAGCCGCGGATGTCCTGGAGCGCCAATCGAGCGTTATGGAACGCGAAGCTGTACTGGATGCACAGGACGAATTAGAAGGGGTGCGAAGCGAGATTGCCAAAGCGCGCATCGCCGAGCACGCGAGGGAAGCGGAGCGGCTCCGAGTCGATAGGGAGAAGTTTCTTGACGACTTGATCGCTCGCTCAAAGGGAAATCTGACCGAGCTTGAGCCCTTTCAGAATCTGAGCTCGATTCCTGTCGGGTCAAGCCTTTCGACGACCGTTCTGCGCGAGCATCTGGAGGCCCGTTGCAAGAGCACGGTGATCGATACGTCAAAATCGACAACTTTGGAACTTGTGGCTCGCAACGCCGACGTCAAGGTGGTGTCAGCAAAGCTTCTCACCGCCTCCGTTCGCACACGGGCACCCGCAAATGCCGAAGACACACCCCTAACCGTCGTCGAAGTCACAGTCTTGGTGACAGTTCGGAGTGCTTCGTCGCTTAAAGTACTGTGGTCGAGCGAGAAACCCAACAATCAAACGTATCTTTCTTCAAAGGTAAAGGATCAGACACAGGCATCCCTTATCGAACAGGGCATCAAAGCCGCTATTGACGACATCGCTAACGAAGCGGTCTTTCAATCAGCTTTCCAGGAATAGATCGCGATCGCCGACGTACCACATTGCAGCCTGGCTCGAATGACCACAGAAGGACGCTCCCATGCTCCCACGATTGTCACAGATTGCTTTGGCTTTAATCCTTCTTGCACGCGCCTGTTCCCTCGCCCATGCTCAGGCTGGCGAGAAGGAGCTGGCCGAGCTGGCCACTAAGCTATCCACGCCGCTCATCGAGAAGCAGAAGCCAAAGGTCACCGCCATTGACTTCACCGACATCAAGGGGCGGCCCAACGAGCTGGGTAGGTACTGGGCGGAGCAGTTAGCGGTTGAATTGGTTGGCATCAAGGGGATGACCGTTCTCGACCGCGCCAACATCGCAAGCATAATGGCAGAGCATCAGCTTACCGCCGACGGGCTGGTCAAACCGGAGAACGCCAAGAAGCTCGGCCAATTCGCCGGTGTGGATGCCATCGTCATCGGTAGCATGACCGAGGTTAATCAGAACGTCGTCCTCACCGTGCGCGTCATCTCCGCCGAGACGGCCGAACTGGTCGCCGCCGGACGCGCCAACGTTCCAGTCACCAACGACCTCCGAAAGATGCTCGGACTAAGCGTCGCTCAAGCGATAAGCCATGGTGCCGCAGGGTCCGGATTGACGGCAACCCAAGGCGATGAAATCGCAGTACGGGAAGTCGGTCCACTGACAGTTACTCTACGGAACGTTGTTAAACATGTGGCGCATACTCAAACACGCGACCCAAGTGACTCTCAGGCCGTACCATCCATTCGCTGTACCTTTGACTTGACGAATCGTGATCTTCAACGATCAGTGGTATTTGCAGCAAATCAGAAGCTCGGACAGATGCGTTATGACTACGATAACTTGCCGACCATGGCTGGGCTGCGCGGAGAAGTTGTCGATTCGGCAGGCAACAGGTGGCGACTCCTTGATGCTCGTGGCATTTCTGCCGTGTGCGCGTTTGAAACTGGCAGTACGAACGGAAGTGACACTACCACGGCGGCGTTCGCGCAAAGCAATCCGGGCGGTATTGTTGATGCCATTCGCACCGCGGCCAAATGTGAAGGCCTGTGGGCGGAGAACAAGCGGTACTGGTCTGGCTCGCTCGACACGATCGGAACCGGCGAAACGGTACGAATGACGGTAGACTTTGTGCCCACCGCGCCACCGGAACCTACTGATCGCTGGGAGAAGAAGGCGCCCACGCCTTATGCGTGGCCGACGCACTTTCAATTCGACATGGAACTGGTGCTGGGGACGTTTGCCGAGAATGAAGACCCGCTTAAGGCCAAGGACCTGCGTCTTAGGAACCTCACGATCGACCGAATCGATCTGCCTATAGATGTCTCAGATTCCGAAGCTGATAAGTAGGAAAAGAGCGTCGCTGGTATCGTCTACTACGCGGCGGGCCGCCTCGCTAGCGCAGCCCCGACAGCATCCGCAAACGCGATGAGCAACTCGACGTCAGCGCGCGTGAATTCACACGCTCTCGAAGAGGCGATAGCAAGTACACCACGAGCGTGTGTTTCTGCGTAGGTCGGATAGCAGGCGATACTGCGAGACTTGCCGCAAGCCTGGTCAATCGCGTCGGCGAAATCATGGAAGCGCTGGTCGTGTTCAGTGTCGTTTGCCCAAACCAGCCCCGTGCGGATCGATGTGCCGGCCATGCTCTTGCCGCCGCTGAGTGTCACACCCGGAATCGGGCACACGCGGTGGCGAACCGGCCATGGCCATCCGGCACTCTCGGCAAGACGCAGCACGGCGTCATGCTGATCTAGTGACCACCATTCAATCCGTATGTCGGGCGGGTGATTGTGCCTGGCGACCAATTCGTTCTGAAGTTGGATCACCAAGGATGGAACGTCGCCGGCGGCCACATGCTGGAGCACCGTGCGATAGCACTGCGGCGTCAGAGCGACGCGCCGTATCGCCACGGTCATGCAGACCAAGACGGACCCGATCGAGCTCGTCCTGCTGGTTTCCGGATGTGTACCGTTAGTTCCTGGTACGCGACTGCGCCGCTTCAGCGTCGCGACAAATATCACCCATCCCGAGAGCACCAAGGACGCGGCGGCCAAGCCGGTGAACCAATTCTGCGCCAGCCAGCCGGCCAATCCGAAAGCGATGGCGGAGATCGGCCCCGCAACCCAGTGAACAAGGAGAAGTCCTCCTAGGTGGGAGCAGAACCGGGTAACGTTGCGCAACCCGCCTGCGGATCCTGGTGCCTTGTCGGTAACCATGCGGCAACCTCCGTGTGTGACGACGTCGTACCTCCGACTATTCTCCTAGGGAAAGCGGGGCCACGTGTTTACGGCTTGAAATTTAACGGTGAAGGTTTGGTGAAGGAATCGCGGCTAGCCGCCACGCCGCCGCCCATCGTCTCGAACAACGAGTGGCCCGAGGCGCAGCGAAGCGAGTTCCCGGCTTGAATAGGTGACCGTGGGGCCGCGTTCACGATCAACGTACCGCAGCCGCCATCTGCCCTCGTCCGGGTTCCGGCCGGGGTCACCGAAGAGTGCCCCGACCGCGCCGGTGCGCGGACAGACCACTCCGAGATGCACGCGTGACAATTCCCTGCCGATCCACCGGCACATCGCTGCCTTATCACGGTAATTGCTTGGATTTTCTTGGTTGACGTGCGCCTGGAGCAATGGCTCGAGCCGCGCCGCGCACTCTTGGAAGAGCAACTGCTGCACCTCGTGAATCTGTTTGAGGCAACTGTTCACGTCATCAGACCGGCCTTCCCTCAGCCATAGCTCGATTGCTTTCAGTCTCTCGTTACTTGCGGTCATATTCGATTGCCTGTCTACGCCATGCACAAATAGCACGGGCCGCCCGCTTGTCAAGCTGCCCCAGCGGAATCCATCGCCGCCGCCGGCTTGCTCGCTGCGCTGCCGTCGTGCCAAGCGCTCCGAAGACCTCCGCTACCGCCTGTCACTCCTCTCGCTTGCTCGCGGCGCCGTCGTCCGCCAAGAGGGAAGACCGCTTTCTGGAGCAGCCGCCTGACTCCCCCGTAGGCGGCAGCTCCGAAAGCATGCCGGGGGCCGAGTGAGCCCAGGCCGGAAGTTGCCCCTGCACAGGAGCAACGCCATGAAGATCGCACTGTCCCAGTTGGTTGCCGGTCGGCAGAACCCCCGCCGGGTCAAGCCCGAGCGGGAGGCCCACAAGCGGCTGGTCGCGTCTATCGAGGCCCACGGGCTGCTGGAGCCGCTGGTGGTCCGCCCCAACGGGGACGACAAGTACCACGTGATCGCCGGCAACCGCAGGCTGACCGCCCTGCGGGAGGTCCACCGCGGCGAGGACGTCAAGGTCGAGTGTGTCACCAAGCGGGTAGACGAGGACACGGCATCGGCGATGAGCCTTGCCGAGAACTTCGCCCGCGAACCCATGCACCCGCTGGATGAAGCAGAGGCCTTCGCCCGGCTGGCGAGCGACAAGTGCAAGGGTGTCCCCGCCATCGCCGAGGAGTTCGGGGTGGGCGAAACCTACGTCCGTCAGCGGATGAAGCTGGCAGGACTGGCGGACGTGGTCAAGGCTGCTTTCCGCAGGGGTGAGATCGGCGTTGGGATCGCCGAGGCGTTCGCGGCGGTGCCCGAAGACCGGCAGGAGGAGCTGTGGAGGGAGACGGGCGGCAGGCCCCGGCACGCCCAGCACGTCCGCAACCTGATCGAGCACCGGTGGATCCCGGCAACCCACGCGGCGTTTGACGTGGCATCGCTGGATTCGGGCGTGGTCAGCCACGACCTGTTCGGCGGCAACGTGCTGGTGGAACGCACCGCCTTCATGCAGGCCCAGGCATCCGCCTTGGAGGCCGAACGGGGTCGGTTGCTGGAGGAGGGCTGGAAGGACGCCGTGATCGCCGAGCGGGAGCAGGTGCAGGATCGGCTGTACGCGACGGAGGAGGCGACACCGGACTACCCGGCCCCTGTCCAGCGGAAGCTGGCGAAGATCGCCCAGACGCGGGCGAAGCTGGAAAAGACCCCGGCCAAGGACGAAGCCGCCGAGGATCGGATCGCCGGGCTGCTCAGCAAGCTGGATGAGCGGGAGCAGGCCATCTTGAAGGACGCCACCGGCAGCTACGGCGAGGCGACCAAGGCGGCGGGCACGGTGTTCCTCATGCTGTCCCCTGACGGCCGCATCGAGCGCCGGTACCGACTACCCCGCCCCACGGCACGGGAAAACGGAGAGCACTCGCGTGGGGGCGGCAGTGGCACGCGTGAATCCGGGCAGTTGCCCACCTCCGATGAACTGACCGACCGCCAGCGGGCGGCCCTCCATCATCACAAGGCCCTTGCCGTCCGCGAAGCCGTCGCCGGTCACAAGCTGGTGCAGAAGCGACTCATCGTGCTGGCCTTGCACGCCAACGTCATGCACGACGCCATCGCCGTGCGGCGAGACGTCAACGGCACCGTGACGGTGGCCGGGCAGAAGGAGTCGGTACATTCACCGTTGCATGACGCCCAGCAGGCACGCCTTGCCAAGCTCGACCCGTTCAAAGGCGACCGGCCGGTGGACGAGGCCGAGGCGTACGCCAAACTCTCCCGCCTCACCGAGAAGAAGCTGGACGTCCTGATCGCCGTCCTTATCGTCGAGGCATTGACCGGGCATGGCGGCAGAGCAACACCGCTCATCGACGTGCTGGCAGCCGAACTCGGGGTGAGTCTCCGCACCCACTGGACGCCGGATGCGGACTGGCTTTCCGGCTACACCAAGGCCCAGCTTGCCCACCTCGCGGGCACGCTGCGGCCCGGTGCCGCCAATGCCGCCATGGGGCGGAAGAAGTCGGAGTTGGTCGCAGAGCTGGCCGCTGTCTTTGAGAAGGCCGCCAGCGACCCCAAGCACTTCGCCGACAAGGAGTTCGCCGAGCGGGTGAATGCGTGGGTGCCGAAGGTGGGTGACGAGTCGACGGCGTCCGACGCCGCCTGACGGTCGGCGCGATTCTTCAATCAACCGAGGCCGCCGGGTTACCGCCCGGCGGCTTCCTTTCCATGCGGACGACCGTGTGAAATGCCACCCCCAATTCACATCATGAAAGGCGGATGGCTGCTGAGCAAGTGCTGCATTCGATGCTAGATGTACCGCAGCGGATGCTTGCTCCTCAGCACCCGAAACAAGTGTCTGCGTGCCACATGCGTGTACCGCTCAGTCGAACGAATCGAATTGTGACCAAGGAATTCTTGGACGATACGAAGATCCGCACCGTTTTCCAGCAATGTCGTGGCGGCAGTGTGCCTGAGCATGTGGGGCGTGACGCGCCGAGCAATTCCAGCGGCCTTTGCCGCACTTGCCACGATCGCCCGCACGCCGTCTGTAGACAATGCCTGACCATCGGTGCCGACGAACATGGCCGGTGAGTCTGGCCAACTAACCGAACGCAGCCTCATGTACCGTCCGAGCGTATCAGCAGTTACCAAGTCGGCGACATAGGCGAGCCGCTCGCGATTCCCCTTTCCTTGAACGAGCAGAGTGCGCTCAGCGATGCGGACGTCGTCGAGCCGGAGCGCCACAAGCTCGCCCACGCGAACGCCGGTCACAATCAGCAACCGCACCATCAAAGCATCTCGCAAGGCCACGTACCGTTGCCACTCTCCCGAAGCGCGTCCCTTGCGATTGTTTTGTCTGTCGGTCGCCTTGACGAGACTTCGTACGTCGCCCCGAGTGACCACCCGCGTGAGACGCCGTGGTTGCGCCAGCGGGATTCGTAGATCTCGAAGGGGTGAGCGACGCAGCACATGTGATTCCACAAGGTAACCGAAGAAAGCCCGTGCGCTTGCGAGCTTGCGGCGAATGGACGCTGCTTCGTACTCACCTCGCTGAAGCTCGCGCACCCATGACTCGACATCGCCACGTTCCACCTCGCTCAGCGACCTAGAGGCTGGCACATGCCGCATGAACTGCACAAGGTCAGTGCGGTACGCGCGCACAGTGCTTTGTGACCTGTTAGTGGCTCGCAACCAGCCGTCACAGAACTGGGCCAATCGCCGTCGCCACACCTGGCGGTGTTCCGTTCGTGCCTGGCGAATGTCGCTACGTATCCCCATAGGGTGCCAGACATCGGCAGCGATCTAGCTCGCCTTGAGCCCGGCATCACTGATAACGGGCGATTATCAGATCGCCGAATGTTTCAGAACCGTCACACCACAGCGCCGTGGATGAGAACGCACACACTTCGGGACCGACTCCAGATGAAGTGCGTAACTTCTACTGCGCGGTGTCCTCCGTATATCCAGAGAGCGATCGATGGCATGCCGCTACGCACCGTTGGGTGTCGTCGTTCGTCCAACGTGAGTGGGCAGTTTGTCAGGCGTCTGGCTCTGGTCGTTGGCTCAATCTTGGTTCAGCGGGCGAATCCCATGGGATTCGCGAACGCCACCTTCTCCATGTGGACCTACAGCCGCGATGGTTCACACAAGCCCAGCAGTACGTGATTGCCGACGTGCAATCACTTCCGTTTGCAGACGCCAGTTTTGACGGCTGCTTGTGCGTTGGCAGTGTGATCAACTACTGCGATGCGGCCCGGGTGATCGGCGAGGTCGCCAGAGTCGTGAGGCCCGGCGGCACCCTCGTGTTGGAGTTTGAAAGCAGTGGAAGCTGGGAACTGTTGTGGCAGCGAGGGTTTCGCAACTACGCGGCGGTCATGTACACGTTCTATCAAGGACAGAGCATTCGGCTATGGGCATATGCTCCAGAGTACATCCGACGACTCTTGTGCAACAATGGGTTCTCAATCATCCGCCAGGACTACAAGCACTGCTTGTCTACCATCGCGCTGCTAGGCTGTCGATCTCCCAACGTGGCTGCCCGACTTCACGTACTCGACAATCTGGCAGCCCGCTGGAACTGGGCACGTGCAGGGGCAAGCAACGTCATTTGCGCCTGCGTGCGACGACTTTGATGACGCCAAGCCAAGCGTCCAACGTGCGTTGCGCTGACTTCTTGAAGATCGCAAATGCGGTCACCACGCACAGCAATGCAGCGACAACCGCTGCGATAAATGACCATGCAGAGGGCAACAGCCGAGACAAGAGTATCGCAAAGAGCACAGCAACCAGCACCATTGCGGCTAACGCGGCAAGCGGTGCAATGACACCGGGATGTCGTGTGAGGGGAGGCTTGCGTGTCTTCGAGACCTGCTCCGGAAGTACCTCTGCTCCGTTGAGTGCGATCACGTCACGACCCTCCATATCGCGCTGCAACCGCTTATAGCGGTCGAGAAGCCACGCCCGGTACTTCGCTTTGGCATCATCATCGAGCAGGCAATAGTCGTACCAACGCTGATAATGACGGAAGTAGACTGTATGCACCACGTTAAGTAGTGTATCTGCGCGGATCACCGATACAGGTTCTCTTGCTGCAAGTAAGAGATGGGCACGCGTATCGCTTTCGGGGCGGTTGATGCCCAGCGGAGGCTGCCAGTATTGGCAATCAGCGACGTGGAAGCCCGCTCGTCGGAACAGGTCCACCAGCATGACGCTCTGCTTGCTCGGCACCGTGCCAGATGTCTCGAACGCGACCTCGGCCACGACAAAGTCGAACTCGAACTGCTGCTCGTCAACCCACTCCTGTAGCCGTTCTACAAACTGGAAGTACTCACCCTGACGACGATACTCCTTGTGAAGCACCAGATAGTCAAAAAAGAGCACGCGCTCGCGCCTGAACAGCACGCATTGCGAGTAGCCGATCAACTGCCTGTTTACGTAGAACCCGAGCACACACAACTCGTCTCCGTACTCTCTGTAGGTGCGTTCAAGCCACGCCACAATGTCATTGGAGTCCGTGCACGCGCTCGGCCCAATATTTGTGATGTACAGGCCGATCGCCGCCTCAAAGTCGGGGTCGCGCGGCGAGTCGAAGCGCCGCAGGCGGTATGTTCGGGCAACCGGAGGCATTTCGAGCGGTCCTGGGGTGGTTTCGCCGATCTGATAATCGCCCGTTATCCGAAAGACTGGCCATTGTACGCCCGTTCGACCCAAAGCCAGCTTTCTACCGTGTTTGCTCGTCCGGCGGTGACACCGGCACGTAGTATTCCCCGACCGACGAAGCTCTCGTGCTAATGCCGCTGCGCCACCCGCACCGTTACCCACTCCGGCCAATCGCGGCCGGGGGGCGAAAGCCCGGCTGCCTTGTTCTCTAGTCATCGCTTCGCCACGGCTTGATGTGCTTGGAAATGTCTCGTCCCAGAAACTGCTTTTCGCGGTTTCTTTCACGCTTCGCGACAGCCCGCTTCAGCTTTTCGGAATTGAGTTCGAGATGCGCACTGGTCAAGTGCGGTATCTCCTTGCTCTTCCGTGCCTCGCGGCTGTCTGCCGTCATCCACAGCCGACGCCGACGGTCCGCCGAGCGAGTGAACAGAACCCAAGCCGCGTAGGCCGCTGCCGGTGTTTCGGCTCCTATGTACTGCCGCCACCAATGCCGAGCGCACGCATCGTTCGACTTGCGGCAGGCAGCTCGCTGCGCGAGCCGCTCGTAGCTGGTCGCAAGGCCGCAACGCGGCCACGCTCGCTCCACCGGCAGCGTGTGCCCGGTGGTGTACCCCTCAAGAACAACTGCGCGACGTTGTCGCCACACCACGTTGGACGCCGCATCCTCGCGCATGACCGACTCCAGCCACTCCCTCTTGCCGTGCAGCATCGCGGCGATGGCGATGTCCTGCAAGTCCTGATCCGTATTGCACGAGCTTGGATCGAGCAATTCTCTGCGTAAGTGGGCAACATCCTCCGATTCCGCGGCTTGAAACACCATGTGAATCAACTCATCGATGCCCGCTTCGCCGATATACCTAGTCCTCAACGCTACGCGCAGCGCTCGCCACGCCGCCACGCCGCGAGCTGGGTTGTGCTGCAACAACGACGCCGCGAGCGCCAGGTACACACGCTCGGCGAGCCACACGCGCTCGCGAAACTCAGGAGTGCATTCCTCCATTCCTCGCAACCAACGGTCTACAACGTCGGGGGCAATCCTTGCAACGACGTCCATGTCGGCTTGCTGGTAGTTGATGAGGTACAGCGAATGCCCCGACCGTTGCGTGCGCTGTATGTGCTTCACCGCCGCTCGCAGGGCACGCTGGTATGCTTGCTGGCGGGCTTCGGGGTTGAGAGCGGCTTCGAGGGCCGCAATAGGGTTGTCACCCTCGCCGTCGGGCGTTGCGACGGAGACGAGGATTGACGGGGACTGGAGATCGGTGCAATGCACCTCAAGTTCGACGCCCGGATCGGACCCGTCGCCGGAGGGCCGCATCAGCACGTGGTCGAGAATGGCGGCCGCCAGCCGTACCTCCTCGGACTTCTCACCACGCTGCCTCGCCGCAAAGAGCACTTTCCACGGCGCCAGGCGCGGCGCAATGAGGTCGAAGGCCAACCCCATGCTTGCCGCAATGAGGGCCACGGAGCCGTAGTGATTGACAAAGAGGTGGGACCCTTGATCCCAGCTCCAGCCTGATTCCCTGAGAATCGCGCCAAACCGCACTGCGTTGCTGTCGGCCAAATGCTGGAACACCCGTCCACGGACGTTGGGATTCTGATGGTCCTTTTGCTCACTTAGCCACATCCACGCCACTTCACTGAGCGGTACGTTCTGTAGGGACAGAAGATCGAGCAGGTCTTGGTGCTGCTTCGGCGAGCCGAAACGAAACTCGCTGATGAGTGCGTCGACATCCTCTTCGGTCAAAGGCTTGAGGATGTGCTCAAACCGCGTATAAATGGCGGGGAGGTTTGAGAGCACCAGGCGGCGATGCTGCTCGCGGGCGCCCAGTTGAACGAGCTCAAGCAGCAGTAACTCCGTCGCGGCGTGCAATTCACTGCCATCACTCATGCCGAACCCACCGTCTCGAAGGGACGCCGCAACCGAAACGGCAGTCTGATCCACCAGCACGAGAGGCTCCGCCGCGCGAACCGCGCGCCAGTATGCGTTTGCCTTGGGTTGCGCTAAGGACTGCTGGAACACTTTTTGGGCGAGAGTCGCGAGGGCATCCGGCGCGACGCGCGCCAGGGCAGGCTCGACCGTCTCCAGCCAGTGATCTTCGGACGTCACGCCGTTATGGCAATCCACGTTGTTCAAAGCAAGCGAGCTAACTGCGTCGACCAGTTCCGTCGCGAACGACGCCGGAGGCAGAAACGTCGGGTCATACCAAAGGTCGCCAAGCCTTTGCACTCGCGCATGCAGCGGAATGTCCGACTTCCCTAACACCGCGACGGCATGGCGCCGTTCGAGCGCGAACATGGAGCGAGCAGGGTCAGCCTCGTAGTCCGTGGCGTAATTGAATGGCCTGGCGAAGTCCGGTGTGATGCCCGCGGCCAGGCGCTCATCGGTCTCCACGCCGCTCAGCAACAGCAGGTTCGACGCAACCGCTTCAGGGAGTTGTGGATGAACGCCCGGTTCCGGCGTCCGTCGCCGGATGTCCGCAGCCAGATGCCGAAGCATGGTCGCGGCCTGGTCAGGCCTCCTCTCGTTGAACCAGCAGAGCCACTTCAGTTCTTCCCACTGGTCGCACTCGCCACGAACAGCAAGCTCAATCGCCGCCGCCTCGAAGACGGGACCGCACTCATCGAGCGGACAGGATTCCAGCAGAGAGGGCGCATAGCTCATCAAGAGCCGATCCGGGTCATCCACGAGCGTGCACCTGACACTGAGTATGTCGCGTGGTCCAACCGCTGTGCTTCCCACACGGCTGCCAAGCTGCTTCAGCCTCGCTTCGGCGTATTGGGCATCGAGGCTGCGCACGCGATCGACACCTCTGGATATTCGTCGGCACCAGGCTGCTACACGATTAACGATAGCGCGTTGCACTCGATGATCTGCTGTCGAGGCGGTCCGCAGCGTGCGCAGCGCCCACTTACGGGCCGGCGTTCTGTCGTCGCTGCGCGTGCCCTCTGCGATGTCGAGAAGGAGGTCAGGCTCCCCCCGCACAATGGACAGCAGTTCACTCAGGTGTTCCTCCGGTAGGTTGTGCGATAGCACCCAGGCAACAACGAGCTCGGAACGCAGTGCGGCGGAGCAACTCGCGCCTCGCGCGACCGCGATAGTGCTCGCGGCACGTAATACGTCGGCACGCTGGTCCATCCCCGATATCGGTTCCAGCCATTCCGCGAGCGCCGCGGCAATCGCTTGCGGCGACTGTTCCGCCATGTCTTCCAGGTGAGCGGTCAGCGTGACCGCCAGCGCAAGCGACACAAAGGGCTGCGACGGCTCCCAATCACCGGACCTGCTCTGGCGAACAAAGTGACCATCAACCAGTTCGCTCAGTCGGCGGTAGATCGCTTCCGGCGACAAGTCGGAGCGGGATGCCGAATCACTAAGTTCCCGTGTGGAAAAACGCGGCATGCCGCTTCGGCAAGTGCGGGCGACATCACGTACCCATTCCTGCCAATCGACTTCACCGAATTCCGCGCCCGCGCGCACACCAAGGCTGTCGCGGCCATACTCCCATAGCAGCCGCGGCACGGTGACGGCTTGCACGTCCCCCAAGCGATGGCGCAAGAGGGTCACGAGCTTGAATAGCCGCGGCGTTCGAGCAAGTTCGAGCAGGTCCGGCCTGAGATCACTTCGACGCAGTCCCTCCAGGGCCAGAACTTGATCGAACTCGCCGCCGGGTGCGTCGTCGTAGATGTCAACGCGTACGACTGTGGGGGGCGGCGACAGCCTGCGAAAACTCCCCATGCGATCGTGCACGAAGTGCTCGCGGCTTGTTAGCACCACACGCACGCGACCACCGAATACGGGCCCCTGTAGAATCTGCAGCAGCCGGATCCACGGAGCCGACGGCTGCTGGTTAATTCCATCAAACACAACGGTGAGCACCGGCCCCTCCTCGGACGGCC
>DATAKA010000012.1:0-5506 GCA_036261855.1 Phycisphaerales bacterium
TCCAGATACTCCGCGAACGACCCCGTCCAGTGCTGGTCTTGGAACCGCCTCCGGTCCAGCCGCGCTTCGATCGCGCTCAACAGGTCACCGGAGCTCGACCGCAGCGGGTGTGCGCCCCACTCAGGGTTGAAGTTGAGCAACGCATGGGATCGTGCGAGCGTGCTGAGCATGAGAGCCTCCTGCACGGAAGCACCGGGGTGCCGCCCACCGCCGGCTTCTGACCGGCGGGGCCCGACAAGGCGTCCGTGCAAGACCGCGCGAACGCATCGACGCACGCGCGACGCTGGCGGGCACGCCCGCGCAAGCACGAGCGCGGCCCTATAAACCTATCGTCGTGCCCAAGGCCTCGGATCGGGTCACTTGGACAAAATCTTGCACAAACACGACTTGCGCACCGCCTCCCCGACCTGCCACGCCCGCCCACGCCCGCCCACGCCCCCTCATTCGCGTCACCCGTCGACCCCCCGGATAATCCCCACATGACCACCACCTACCCCACCACCCGCCACGCCCTCCTCGCCACCATCCTCTTCACCGCCGCCCTCCTCACCGCCTGCGCGGGCCAATCCCCCGAAGGCGCCAACACCCGCACGCAGCCCCGCGCCGCCGTCGCCATCCCCAGCCGCACCGAGCACCGCCCCATCACCCGCGACGCCGCCCCCGCTCCCACATCCACGCCCGCACCCACCACGACCACCGCCGCGGCCGCTGAGCCCGATGTTCCCCCGCCGCCCGCCCCCACCTTCATCGATCCACCCGGCACCATCGTCCTCGATGGCAGCATCACCGACTGGCCCTCCTCCACCGTCGCCCTCTCCACAGCCAGCCACGCCTACGTCCGCTTCATGGTCGCCGATCAGCTCTACACCCTCCAGGCCGCCGACCGCACCACCTCCATCATGCTCGACGCCGACAGCGACGCCTCCACCGGCAAGCCCGTCACCCTCGGCGCACAAACCATCGGCGTCGACATCGAAGCCCAGTTCACGCCGCGCAACGACAACGGCAAACTCGGCCGCGGCGTCGCCGTCTTCGCCTTTGAGCCCGACGCCGACGCCCAGCGCCTCACCGCCTACGACTGGGACTTCTCCTGCACCCCGACCTACTCCAGCGACTGGTACGAGGCCCGCATCTCCCGCACGCCCAAGGGCCCCGTCCCCTGCACCAAGAAGGGCCTCCTCTCCTCGGGCACGTCGCGCGGCGCCATCGCCACGCTCGACGCCACCGGCACGCCCGACGCCTGGAGCCCCATCTTCACGATCGACAACCAGCCCGCCGCGCCCGCCGCCACGCTCGACGCCTCCCTCCCCGCCAAGCCCGCCAACGCTGTCCGCGTTGTCTCCTACAACGTCCTCCGTTCCAGCCCCAACGCCAAACCACAAGTTTTCCAGCGCGTCTTGGGCGCACTCCAGCCCGACGTCGTCCTCGTGCAGGAATGGGAAGCCCAGTCCGAGTCCGAACTCGCCGACTGGTTCAACTCCATGCTCCCGCTCGAAGGCGGCAACTCCTGGAACGTCGCGGCCATCGCCGACACCGTCCAGAACGGCGGCGGCGTCGCCATCGTCAGCAAGTTCCCGCTCCTTTCGGACGACGCCCCCCGCCCCACTGTCCCTGCGGGCGCGGCCAACGCCGGCAAGCCCATCCGCGCCGCCATCGCGCTCGCCGACGGCCCGCACGGCCCCATCATGTTCTGCAGCACGCACCTCAAGTCCGGCGGCTCCGCCGGCAGCAGTGAGGACATCCGCAGAAACGACGAGGCCCGCGCCCTCAACGCCATCTTCTCCGCCAAGGCACCCAAGGACGCCTGGCGCATCATCGCCGGGGACATGAACCTCGTCGGCAGCCGCGAGCCCCTCGAAGTCCTCGCCGCCGCCATCGACAACGACAACTCCGCCCTCACCCCCGCACCGACCCGCACGCTCGGCGACGCAACCTACCTCACCTGGAGCGAATCCGGCAACGCCTTCGCGCCCGGCCGCCTCGACTGGCTCCTCTACAGCGACTCCACCGCCAAGGCCGCCAACGCCTTCGTGCTCGACACCGTGCGCCTCAGTGACGCCACCCTCGCCCGCACCGGCCTCACCGCCACCGACACCGCCGAAGCCACCGACCACATGCCGGTCGTCGTCGATCTCGTGCCGCTCCAGTAGCACGGGCCTCTGGCCCGTGCATGTGTTGGTGGGCCTTTGGCACATCATGCCTTTCAACCAACCGACGCGTCGTACGCATCAGACTGCACCAGGGGGTCCCCCATGCTCTCCTCTGTCCTCGTGTGCGCCCTTGCCCTTCTTGCACCGCCTTCCCCCACCCCCACCTTCACCCCCTCCACCCCCACCGGCCCCCTCCGCATCGCCGTCATCGGCATGACCCACGGCCACGTCGAAGGCCTCCTCTGGCAGGACCGCGAACGCGAGGACATCCAGATCGTCGGCATCTACGAGCCCAACCGCGCCCTCTTCGACCGCCTCGCAGAGAAGTACAACCTCGACGCCTCCCTCTACTCCGCCGACCTCCCCGCCATGCTCGACAGGGCCAAGCCCGAGGCCGCGAGCGTCATGGGTGCGATCAGTGAACACCGAGCCGCCGTCGAAGCCTGCGCACCCCGCGGCGTCCACACCCTGCTCGAAAAGCCCCTCGCGTACTCCTCCGAAGACGCCGCCCGCATGGCCCAACTCGCCGAGCAGCACCACGTCCTTGTCCTCACCAACTTCGAGACCAGTTGGTACGCCTCCCTCCGCGAAGCCAAACGCCTCGTCGATTCGGGCGAAATGACCCCCATCCGCAAAATGGTCTTCCGCCACGGCCACAAAGGCCCCAAGGAAATCGGCTGCGCCCCCGAGTTCACCGACTGGCTCACCGACCCCAACCAGAACGGCGGCGGCGCCCTCGTGGACTTTGGCTGCTACGGCGCGGTCCTCTCCACGTGGCTCATGAACGGCCAGCGCCCCACCACCATCACCGCCTCCGCCAGCACGCTCAAGCCCGACACGTACCCACGCGTGGACGACGACGCGACCATCCTCCTGACGTACCCCACCGCCACCGCCACCATCCAGGCCTCCTGGGCCTGGACCCACGACAACAAGGAGATGGACGTTTACACCGAGAAAGGCTCCATCCACGCCGCCAAGTGGAACGACCTCACCACCCGCGCCGAAAACGCCCCGCCCACCAAAGTGTCACCACCCCCCATGCCCGACACTCTCCAGAACGAATGGACGTACCTGCGCAAAGTCGTCCGCAACGAATGCCCCATCGACCCCCTCTCAAGCCTTGAGTACAACATCATCGTCGCCGACATCCTCGACGCCGCCCGCAAGTAGCACGGGCTTCCAGCCCGTGATATGTGGCATGGGCTTCCAGCCCATGCGGCACCATCGTCGTTGCCGGCCTTGCAACATCTTCAAGAGCCATTGATCCGCCACCGCTCTCGCCCAGCCCGCCGCGCGCACCTCATCCTCGCCGGCGAACGCGTGAACCAAGCCCTCTCCGCCTCAGCCTTCGCCCTCTGCCTTCTGCCCTCCGCCCTCAGCCCGAAGGGCTGGCCGTTCATAGCCGGGGGTGGAGGAGGCCCTGCGACGACACCCCCGGTAACGCACAAAGAGACCGCAGCAGCCTGAAAGGCTGCAAGTGGCAACCACACAGTCCCCGCCCTCGGCACCCCATCGCATCGTCGCGTCATCTCAACAATCGCGCGTTCCCGTATGAATTTGTCCGTCCTGCTCCCACCTTCCTCCTCACCGCGACCACCGGTGCACAACGTGAGCGACAAACGTGACACACGCGCGAACCGCGAAGCAATGGTCCGGCGCACTCTGGTGCATCCTCGCGATTGGAGCAGCCGCGTTTGAACCGCGCGCAGACGCCGCCCTCTACTTCATGATGTGCGCTTCCGTCGCCCTGGTCGCCCTGGCAGGCTTCACCATCATCGTCTACTGGAAGTTCTGGGTGTGGATGTCAACGGCTAACCTCACGGCCACTCTCGCGTACTTTGTGGTTTTTCACACCAAGGGTGGCACGGCGATCATGGGCGCATGCCCACCCTTCCCGTTCGCGATGGCTTTGCCGACAGTCCTGGCTGCTTGGTCCGCCGGTGCCCTCGTGGGCGTCTTGATCAGCGCCGCGCTCGCCACGCACTTCCGAACAACGTCACGCGTTTGCCCCTCCTGCGAGTATCCGCTGCCAGCACCGCAACCGGATAACCAAGCGCGATGCCCCGAATGCGGCAAGATCTGGAGCGAGGCTGACCTGCGCGTCCAATCGAAGCAACGGCTCTACTGGTAGCCGTCTCTGTGCGACACGGGCGACCACCACCACCGCCCCCTACCACCATTACCATCCCGCATTGCCCGTCCCCCCTCCCCACCCCCCCAACCCCACCCTCCTCCTCACCGCCGCCGCAGCAGGCGACTCTTCCGCGCGCGACCAACTCCTCCCCCTCGTCTACGACCAACTCCGCCGTGCCGCGCAGCTCCACCTCTCCAGCGAACGCCCGAACCACACCCTCTCCGCCACCGCCCTCGTCCACGAGGCCTACCTCAAACTCCTGGGCCCCCGTGACCTCCCCTGGCAGAACCGCGCCCACTTCTACGCCGCCGCAACCCAGGCCATGGAACGCATCCTGATCGACCACGCCCGCGCCAAGGCCGCCGCCATCCGCGGCGGGCCCCAGGCCCGCCAGGCCGCCATCGCCCTCACCTCCCTCCCCAGCCCCAGTTCCGAAACAGAAAATGCCGGATTCCTGATCCTCGCGGACGCCATCGCCCGCTTGGAGGGCGTGGACGCGGAATCCGCACAAGTCGTCAGGCTCCGGTACTACGCCGGCCTCACCATCGAGCAGACCGCCGCGGCCATGGGCTGCTCCGAGCCCACCGTCAAGCGCGCGTGGGCATTCGCCCGGGCGTGGCTGAGGAATGCCGTGGAAACAGACAGCTTCTGATGTTCGTGGGAGAATCCGATGGCACCGTCCCCGCACGAATTGCTCCGCCGCATCTTTGACCTCGCCATGGCCGCGGCCCCTCAGGATCGCCCCGCCCTGCTGGACCACGAGTGCGCGGGCAACGCCGACCTCCGCCGCCGGGTGGAGGCGATGATCGCCGCCGCCGCGGACGAGACATTCCTCTCCTCGCCGACCGCCGATCCCAGCGCCACGATTCGCACCCAGTCGGCGGGCGACCCGACCCTTTTCTCGCCGCTCCGCGAAGGCCCCGGCACGCGGATCGGGCCGTACAAGATTCTCCAGCTCATCGGCGAGGGCGGCTTCGGCTCAGTCTTCATGGCCGAGCAGACGGCACCCGTCCATCGCAAGGTCGCGCTCAAGATCATCAAACTCGGCATGGACACGCGCCAGGTCGTCGCCCGCTTCGAACAGGAGCGGCAGGCGCTGGCGATGATGGACCATCCGAACATTGCACGGGTGCTGGATGCCGGCGCAACCGAGACGGGCCGGCCGTTCTTTGTCATGGAGCTGGTCAAGGGCGACCCGATCGTCGAGTACTGCGACAAG
>DATAKA010000016.1:0-14662 GCA_036261855.1 Phycisphaerales bacterium
CGTCGAGGGACGCATCGTCTTCGAGCGCGTCGATGTCTAAAGCGCCCGCGCGGGTTTTCACCCGCGCAGGCGAATGCTTACGCCGTGACTCGCGCCGGCAGGATCACCATGTTGAGCCCCGCCCACTGCAAGCGCCGCTGGATCGCGTACGCCGTGTGGTTGTGCAGCAGCCGCTGCACCCATGTTTCCCGCTGAAACACCAAGTGGCCGGCGAAGAAGACCGCGCCCGGGAACTCACGCGCGACTTCCCTGCAAATCTGCTCGGCCTCCGTCACCGGGTCCGTGCCCACCGCCGACCGGAACGTCGCGGCGATGCCCATCGCGTGCGCAGCGCTCACGTACCGCTGCAGCGATTGGTCCGTCTCGACACGCAGTGCATCCACAGAGTCCGCACCCTTGAACCTGCCCGAGTCGATCACGCCCACCGACACGAACACGATGTTGCGGAAACTGTGCGGGAAAACCCGGAACGCGTTGAGCATCGTGTGCAGTCCCAGCCCGCCGTACGCGGCGACCAGCACCACCGCCGTGGGCTTGCCAGGGTCCAACTCGGGGGCCGACCCGCCCGCCCCCGCCTCCGGCGCATGAAGACCGCGGAAGGCCTCGTCCGTGATGCGGGCCACGCGGCCGTAGTGCCGCTTGGTGAGCACGCACAGCAGCACCACGCAACCGGTTGCCACCAGCGTCACCCAGCCGCTGTGCGAGAACTTGTCGATGGTGGTCACGCTCAAAATGGTCAGGCACAACAGCAGGCCCACCACAAACAGCAGCAGGTCGCTCCGCCGCGCACCGGGCACCCGCCGCTCCCGCCACGTGCTCACCGTCATGCCCAGCAGAGACAGCGAAAACGTCAGAAACACGTTAATGCTGTACATGACCACCAGCAGCGCGACACTGCCCTTCGCATACAGCAACGCCGCCAGCGCCGCCATCCCCACCAGCACAATGCCGTTCTGCGCGGTCAGTCGGTCTGAGAGCGACGCGAACCGACGCGGCACCCAGGAGTCCAACGCCATGTTCGCCAGCACGCGAGGACCATCCGCAAAGCCGGCCTGCGCGGCAACTACCAGCAACGCCGCCGCGGACACCATCGTCACAAACGTGAATGCATCGCCGATCGCCCAACCCCCCGTGAGCCGCTCTACCAGCACCGCGTTCATCGTCTTGCCCGCCACCGGCTCGATCCGCCACAGCAGGTAGCACACCAGCAGGCCCGTCGCCGTAACCGCCAGCGAGATCGCCATGTACCGCATCGTCCGCTTCGCCGTCTCCGCCTGCGGGTGCCGCATCATCGGGATGCCGTTCGACACTGCCTCAATGCCCGTGTACGTGCCGCCGCCCATGGAGAACGCGTGGAACAACAGCAGCACCAGAGGCAGTGCCCCCATCGTCGAGAATGACGTACGGAATCCATCCGCTACCGAAGCCGCGGTCGCCGGCACTTCCGGTATGTGCCCCAGCAGCCCATACCCGACCACGACCGCGTGTGTCGCGACAAACAGAAAGAACACCGGCGCGAGCACAAGCACGGACTCGCGGATGCCCCGGATGTTCAGCACCATGAGCCCCGCCAGCAGGACCACTTCCACCGGCAACTTCCACGCGGCCCACTCCGGCGGCAGCACGCTGAACACGGCGTCACCCGCCGCGGCAATCGAGATGGTCACCGTTAGCACGTAATCCACCAACAACGCGCACCCGGACACAAGCCCGACCTTGGGCCCGAGGAGTTTTGAGGCGACGACATACCCACCGCCGCCGTGCGGGAACTTCTCGATGATCCGCGAGTACGCCTTCGAAATGATCAGCACCGTGCCGGCCATGAGCCCCGCGAGCGCCACGGCCAGGTACGTGTGCTCCCCCAGCGCCCGGAACGCCTCCTCAGGCCCGTACGCCGACGACGAGAGCCCATCAGCCCCAAGCCCCACCCACGCGAGCACCGCAACGAGCGACACCTTGTGGAACAGGTGCGCATCGTCCAGCCGCCGCGGCGGGCCAAAGAGTGTCCGTCGCACGCGCTGCGCGAGTGACGGCTCATCTCCGCGCGCACCGACAGCGCGGAGATCATGCGGACCGGGTTGTGACGTTGACATGCAGAACCTCCGAAAGCAGACAGAGGATGACCTCCGGTGCTCCCGGTAAGTGCATCCTTCCGACGCCTACGGGGTTAGCTGACGGGCTCGGGCCGAAAGGTTTGCCCTACGCAACAGCGCGATTCGCCCCACAAACCGCCTGCAAAGCAGGCCTGACTGGGTCCCCCGCCCCGGCGGCTGTCTCTCCGCTAGGCTCGGCGATAACCACAAATCATACCCACGTCCGCACCACCCCCGTCCCGTGGTACGCTTCGCCATGAGCCAGCACACGACCAAGGACATCGCCACGCTTTTCCCCAACCTCATGGACATCAAGGACGCGGCGCTCCGCGACAAGGTCGCGGCCGTGTGGAACGAAGCCCTGACCACCGGCTGCGGCGGCAAGGGCTGGACCTTCGACGAAATCCGGGCCATCCCCTTCACGCTCCTCGCGGGCAAGATCGACCTGCGATTCGTCGAGCACCTTAATTCCTGCTGCAAGCAGTGCATCGCCATCACCAAGGTGCTGAACGAAGTCTTCGGCAGCCGAGTGCCGGTAAACCTGGACTACCTCATCGCCGGCTCGCTGCTGGCGGACGTGGGCAAGATGCTTGAGTTCGACAAGAACCCGACCGGCGGCGTCATCAAGGGCCATTACGGCGACATGCTCCGCCACCCCTTCAGCGGCGTCGCCCTCTGCTACAAGCACGGCGTCCCGCCTGAGGTCATGCACATCGTCGCCACCCACAGCCACGAGGGCGACAAGGTCGAACGCACCATCGAATCCTGGATCTTCCACCACGCCGACTTCATCGACTTCGACATTGCAAAGGTGCTGGGCAAGCAGGCGAAGTAGCCACGCCGATCAAAGCGCCGCATCGATATGCGCGATGAGACAGGAACGCACGGCATGAACATCGACCAGTTCCGCGAACGCATCAAGGCTGTCGGCCTGCAACCGTTCGAAGATCGCATCGTGTCTCTCTCGCGTCCTTGCGTGCGTCTGGCACGTTGCCGCGTGCAGCAAGCGGAACTCGCGCCGCTCGATTCTCGCCTGGGTGGCGACCCCCACCTGCCCGTTGGTTTTGAGTGGCCATTCTGGAGCGGCGTGCCCCTCGGACACATTGCGACCGTCAGACTTTCCGCGGCAAGCAAGTACGACGCATCCGGACTCCTCCCGCGGCAAGGGCTCTTGTACTTCTGGTATGACCTTTCCGAACAGCCGTGGGGTTACAGGGAGTCGCATGCTGGGTCTGCACTGGTGACTTACGTCGCCGATGAAGATACTCCGCTCACGTTGCAGGCCATGCCGATGGTCCGGGCCGACGAGTACGCGGACCTCGACCGCATCCGCGAAACTGACCGTCATCCATGCAAGGTGGAGTTCGAGCAAGGGTGGACAATCCCCAATGGCGAATGGCTGAGGGCATACCAAGCTCAGGACAAGAAGCTTGTTGAGAACGAGGAGTTCTGGACGCTGCACTGCGACCTCACGAAGCCGCGCAAGCACTACCTGCTGGGTCATCCGCAGCCCGAGCAAGGTCCGATGGAGAACCAAGTGCGGTGCGTCACCAAGGACCTGGAACCGTGGCGGAACAGCCCAGAGAATTCTCTCAAAAAGGACCTCGAATGGCAGTTGCTCTTTCAGGTTGGGACGGATGAAGACGGCCCTGGATGGATGTGGGGCGACGCTGGAAAGCTCTACTACTGGATACCTCGGGCAGCGCTGCGGGCCGCGGACTTTTCAAAGGTGTGGCTCATCTTGCAGTGCGGGTAACCGATGTGCTTGCCAAGCATCACACCCCAACACTCCCCACAACCACCACTGCGCACCACGCGTTCCCGATCCGATCGCTGATCTCGAACCCGCCGGTGATGGGTGAGCGAAACACAACGCCCTTGTCGAGGGCCCTGTGCATCGCGACGCCCACGTCATGCTCCGCTGTGGTCTTGTCACACGTAAAAAGCACGAGCACCAGCGCCCCGTGCCGGATGAGCGGCTCGTGCGAGAGCTTTGCGAGGTCGTCGAACACCGCCTGCGTCAGTTCCGCCGCATAGGTCGTGTTCGGCACCGGCACGCCGCGCTTGAAGCAGAACTGGCCGAGCGTCTTCACCTCAAGCCACAGCGCGTCCTCCGGTGGCAGCGTCGGCTTTACGGGCTTGAGTTCCGCACCAGCAAACAGCGTTCCTTCCAAAGCGTCGCGCTCACGCAGGTCCGCCACCGGATCGCCCAGCGTCACGCCCGGCGCCGGCGTCAGCACCAGGTCGCACCGCATGCGAGCTGCGTGCGTGGGCCGTTCGCCCGGCCTCCCCATGTCCCTGTGCCCCGGGTACGGCCGCTCGCGCAGCACGCCAAAGCCCCGTTCACGCAGCACGTCCGCCAGCACCGCGTGAAGCGCCACCTCGCTCAACGCATCGATGCCCTGCACCGCCTGCTCTTCATCGAGCGCGCCCGCCCGCCCGCGCAGCCCATCGATCAGCACGCCGTGAATGTCCGCGACGTCAAAGCCATGGCCACCCAGGTCCGGCGTATGTGGTGATCGTTCGCGCTGCACGCTACGGCCTCCTGGCCTCACCGAGCCCACACGCCGCACGCATGATGTCAATGGTCTCCGTGCAGTGCTCAAACGCCGCTGCCCGCGAGTTCCGCAACATCCGCACCAGCATAAACGGCAGCGGCACCACCGTCAGCGGCAGGTACCACGCCCACGTGACCCACTGCGGGTAGTCGTACGAAGGAAAGTACGAACGAATGAGCGAGTCCGTGATCGGCGCGCCGGGCCAGATGCTCAGCGCCGTCACCACACCGAACGCTACCGGCAGTTTGGGACGCATCTTCGCGTGGAATGTCACACGCGTGCCGGCACTCTCCGCGCGGGCGATTGCGAGAACGCGGTAGTCCATCGGTGCGCCGAACGCCGTGAACGCGAATGCTGCGTCGTCCGTGCCCGGTTCGTACCCGGGCAACTTGCCGCGGCGCGAAAGTGTCCGCGCCGCCTCGGAAATCTGCTGCGGAGTCCAGGGCGACACGAACTCGCCCCACACGCCATCGGGTGGCAGAGGCGGGGCCGAGACGTCAGGCTCGCTGGGAGTGGGTGTTGTGGGTTCGCTCATTCAGCAACCGTGCCTGTCGCAAAGCCCCGGGGTGT
This sequence comes from Phycisphaerales bacterium, assembly GCA_036261855.1. Lineage (GTDB taxonomy): Bacteria > Planctomycetota > Phycisphaerae > Phycisphaerales > UBA1924 > BJHL01. The sequence continues at coordinate 5,222 of DATAKA010000016.1, forward strand.
TGTGCTTCCGTGCGGTGTCAATAACGAACCCAGACGGCGTAACTGTAACCACAAGACAAAAACCCCGCCAACAGCCTGTCGTTTTCTTTGCCGGAGGCTGGGCACGTGGTATGTTCTCGCTGTGAACGCAAGACACGACCAGAACGCCCCAACCGCCGCCCGCCTGCGCCTCGTCGGCCGCGACGAGCCGCGCACGCCGCCGCGGCATGCCGGGCCGGAACGCCCGGTCAGCACGGCCGAGCGTGCGGCCCGGCGCGACATCGCGAGAGAGAACCACAGCGCTGCGACGATGCCCGCCGCCGATCCGCGCCTCGACTTCGCATCCATCGTCCGGACGTCCATCGAGGGCGGCCGCGCCGCGATCCTCCGCCCCGAGCGTCGGCGCGACCTCATGACTCGGGCCGATGCTCTGGGCCTGCGGCCCTTTGACGCCAACTTGGTTATCGCTGTTGTTCAGGAAGCGGCACGTCGCGGCGAGGACGCGGCCATCCCGCAGCGAACGCCCCAGCACGCCCACGCGAACCTGCAGGTGCTTTCGCAGTTGCTGCCGGCAAAGCCCGTCGCGTCCGCGCGGGATCAGACCATCCGGCTCGCGGTCATCGCTGCGGGCATCGGCATCTGCATCCTGGGCGGGCTGATCGCGGCGATGGGCAGGTAAGCGATTATTCGTTCGCCCTCCGCGACCACTCAAACTCAAGCGGCTCCATCTCGGCCGCGAGCGCGTTGCGCTCGTTGCTGAGCGACTCACCCTTTGCCTGATTTCGCCAGACGTCGGGGTCGGAGAGTTCGGCGTCGATCTGCTTGATACGCGTCTCGATCTTCTCGATCCGCGCCTCGATCTGCTCGGTCTTCATCCGGGCGAGGGCGTTGGCGGAAGGGTTGCTCCCGTTGGTGCGGGGCGCGGGCCTGCTCTGGCGGGCCGCCTCCGTCTTCTTGCGTTCTTCGGCCTCCCGGCGCTTGCGGTCCTGCTCGTCGCGCCGGGCCTGCTCCTCGGCGGCGCGGGCCGACTCCTGGCGCTTGCGCTGGCGTTCCTTCTCGGCCCATTCTGAGTAGTTGCCGTGGAAGACCTCTGCGCCACCGTGCCCGTCCAGCACGATGAGGTGCTCACACGTCGCATCAATGAGGGCGCGGTCGTGGCTGATGAGAATCAGCGTGCCCTCGAAGCCGCCTTCCATGTCGAGGGCATCTTCAAGGCGCTCGGCGCTCTCGATGTCGAGGTGGTTGGTCGGTTCGTCGAGGATGATGAGGTTCTTGGCGCTGGCGAGCAGGCCCGCGAGCACCGCGCGGGTGCGTTCACCGCCTGACATCACGCCCAGCTTCTTCTCCTGCTCCTCGCCGCTGAAGAGGAATGCGCCGGCCAAGTCCCGGGCCTGCTGCTCGCTGAGGGCGGCCTGAGGTGCTTCACGCAGGATGACGCCCTGGAGGTAGCGGACCACCGTTTCGTCGGCCTTGAGTTCTTCGTGGGTCTGGCGGAAGTAGCCGATCACCAGGCTGGCACCGAGCTGCAGCTTGCCCGAGTCAATGGGCAGTTCATCCAGTGCGCACCGCACGAGCGTGGTCTTGCCCGCGCCATTGGGGCCGATGATGCCCCAGCGTTCGCCGCGGCCGATCGAAAGGCTCAGTGAGTCAAAGAGCACCTTGTCTGTGCCGTCCTCCCGCCGGTACTTCTTGGAAGCCTCGCGGAGCGCAACGACGATATCGCCCGAGCGTGGTGCCTTGGGTAGCGTGAAGCCGAACGTGTCGAGTTCCATCGGGCGTTCGAGCGTGCTGCTCTCTTTGGCGCGGTCGAGCTTGCTCTGGCGGCCGCGGGCCTGCTTGGCACGCTGGCCGGCCTTGTACCGGCGGATGAACGCTTCTTCTTTCTTGAACTTGCTCTGCTGTGCCTCAAAGGCCCGGAGCATCGTCAGGCGTCGCTGGGCGCGGATCTCACGGAACTGGCCGTAGTTGCCGGGGTAGTCAATAAGTCGGCACTGCTCGGTCTCGATGATTCGTGTGACCACGTTATCGAGCAGGTAACGGTCGTGGCTCACCATGAGCACCGCGCCCTTGTACTCGTCGTTCAGGAAGTGCTCCAGCCACAGACGCCCCTCGATGTCGAGGTGGTTGGTGGGTTCGTCGAGCAGCAGGACGTCGGGCTGTTCGAGCAGGAGCCGCGCGAGGGCGAGGCGGCCGCGCTGGCCGCCGGAGAGCTGCTTCACCTTCAGAGCGAACTGCGCATCGGTGAACCCCAGGCCGTGGAGGACTTCCTCGATCTTGTGGTCGATGGCGTAGCCACCCAGAGACTCGATCCGCGCTTCGAGGGCCGCCTGCTTCTTCAGGAGTTTGTCGAGGTCGTGGCCCTGGGCGTGGGCCATCTGGTCGTAGATCTGGTGCTGTTCCTCATGGGCGGCGTGCAGTTCCTCGAAGGCTCGCTCGGCGGCGTCGCGGAGCGTGTCCTCCGGGTCCAGGTTGGGGTCCTGCTGGAGGTACCCGACGCGGCAGCCCTTCAGGAGGGCCACCTCACCCTTGAGGGGCTTCACGATGCCCCCGAGAATCTTCATGAGCGTGCTCTTGCCCGTGCCGTTGCGGCCGACAAGGCCGATGCGGTCGGCCGGCTCGATGGACAGCGAGACGCCGTCAAGGATGATGGTGTCGCCGTGGGCAAAGTAGAGGTTGGTGGCGGTAAGGACTGGCACGGGGGATCATAGGAAAAGAGACTGCGGCTTTGTTGCGGACTCTGCCTATTTGCGAGGGGGATGCTACGCTGGGCCCATGCAGATCTACCTCGATTCCGCCTCGCTCGACGACGTGAAGAAGGCCCTTGATCTGGGCGTGCTCGACGGCGTCACGACCAACCCCAGCCTGATCGCGAAAGAGGGTGTGCCGTACGCCAAGCGGCTCACCGAAATCTGCGGGGTGTGCAGCGGGCCCGTCTCCGCGGAAGTGATCGCGACCGACTTCGCGGGGATGATGAAGGAAGGGCTCGAGCACACGAAGATCGCCCCCAACATTGTCGTCAAGCTGCCCAGCACCATCGACGGTCTCAAGGCCTGCAAGGCGATGAGCGACCAGGGGATCAAGACCAACCTCACGCTCTGCTTCCAGCCGCTCCAGGCGATGATGGTCGCCAAGGCGGGCGCGTTCCTCGTCAGCCCGTTCATCGGGCGCCTGGACGACATTTCGCAGGACGGCATGCAACTCATCCGGGACATTCGGACGATCTACGACAACTACGGCTTTCAGACAAAGATCCTGGCGGCGAGCATCCGCCACACAAACCACATGCTGCACTGCGCACTATCCGGCGCTGACGTCGCGACCTGCCCGCTGAAGGTGATCCAGGACTGCATGAAGCACCCCCTGACGGACAAGGGCATCGAGATCTTCCTCGCGGACTACAAGAAGGCGTTCGGTCAGTAAGGCGCGCGATCACCTTGCATCACTGCGTGATGTTCTTACATTCATGCGCGGGAAACGCTGCCAGCTACTTCTCGGGCACGGCGGTAATCGTCGGGACGCTCATCTCCTCCGGCGCGAGGGCGAACGTAGGGCCGGGGACTTCGCCGACTTCGCGGATGGTCTTGTTGAGGTCGGCGTTGTCGGGGTTCAGGAAGTAGGCCATGCGCAGCCGACGGACGTACCGCTCGCGGTCGCCGAAGGTCTTGTAGAAGTCGGCGAGTGCCATCTGCACGGGGAACGACCGACCGTCGTCGAGCTTGGCGGCGGTCTGCAGCGCGACGCGGGCTTCGTCCGGGTGGCCGATGGCCTGCATGTACTTCGCGACGCGGATGTAGTCCACGACGCGCTGACGCTCGCTCGCGGCGCGGTTCACGAACGCGGTGAGGTTGTCGCGGTCGCCGGCCTGATACAGGGACTGCGCGTACGCATCGATGATCGAGTCGTTGAGCGGCTCAACGTCGAGCGCGATGTACAGGTTGTTCGATGCTTCGCGCGCCTTGCCCTGGGCGAGCTGCGACTGCGCGAGCTTCACGCGCACGGCGTTCTCTTCGGGCTTGCGGTCCAGGTATGCCTGGTAGTCACGTTCGGCGGCGACGTAGTCCTTGGCCTGCATGGACCAGTCGGCGTCGCGGCGGACGATGTTGAGCGGGCGGTTCTTCGAGCACGCGGCCAGCCCGGCGATGAGGGTGAGACCGAGGGTGCAGGCGGCGACGGCGTTTCGGGGGGTCATGCTGGCTCCTTCCAGTGGCCGGGGGTGTGGCTTCCGTGCCCGGTGAGCCATGATAGTGGGGTGAATGCGGCGGGTCAGCAAGTGACAGGCGGAAGTTGCGCTCCGTGCCGTGGGCGGGTGGCCAACCATGGTCCGTGCAGAGCGAAGCGACACCCCGAAGGACGGTCCTGCTGCGCCACACGCTGCCAGATGGCACGTGGCACTTTGATTGGATGGTCGATCGGGACGGCGTGGGTCCTCTGGTGACGTTCCGCGTGCAGGACCGGCCGGATTCCGCGGATATTTCAGCGTTTGCGGCCCAGCGGATCGGTGATCACCGACGGGTCTACCTGGACTTTGAGGGTGACGTGAGTGGCGGCCGGGGGCGGGTGGAGCGGGTGGCTGCGGGCGTTGTGGAGAGGTTGTCGGAAGGGGCGGACTTTGAGGTCGTCGTGCGCTTTGGTGGGGTGGTGAAACAGTGGCGGGGGCGGCACATGGGGGGTGACCGGTGGGAGTTTCAGGCCTTCTAGGGGATGGAGTATCGCAGTTTGTTGGTGGGGTGGGCCGAGCTTTGTGGTACCCTATGCGCAGGCCCGGGTCACGACGGGCCCACAAAGGAGCGGCTCATGCGGTCACGTCTTGAGTTGTCGCCCGATGGCCCGATCGGCTCGTCCGCACCCGCGGCCGGCGGCCCCGCAGCAGCGGGAGCGGCCGCGCAGCCTGTGAACAAGATTCAGGCCTTTGAAAGCCGCATCGGGGCAAAGCGTCACGAGGAAGTGTGGAAGCGGACCCCGAACGTCACGGGTTCGGGGGCGATCCACATGCGGACGTTCCACTGCAAGCTCGGCGACGACGCGATCGGCTACCTCGACCAGCAGATCAACGAGTGGCTGGATGCGCACCCGCAGTACGAGGTGAAGTTTGTGACGTCGAACATCGGCGAGTGGAGCGGAAAGCTCGGCAAGGAACAGCACCTGGTGGTGCTGGTGTGGGTCTAAGCCCGAGCATGGTCCGGTGGCCGCTGGATGATCTGAATTCCTGCGATTGGCTGTGGCTCGCCGATACTCTCGCTCATGTGCGGTGTTGTGGGCATTGTCACGTCGGTCGGCGGGCGCGTGAGCGTCGGCGGTGATGTGCTGGGCGCCGCGTGCGATGTGCTGGCACACCGCGGGCCGGATGGCGCGGGCGTGTGGCGCGAGGGGCACGTCGCCCTCGGGCACCGTCGGCTCGCCGTGGTCGATCTTTCGGACGCTGGGGCGCAGCCCATGGTGCTGCGGGGCGGGGGCGGCGGTGCGGACGGTTTGGCCCGCCTGGTCATCGCGTACAACGGCGAGGTGTACAACGACGCGGAGATCCGGGCACAGTTGCGCGCGGGCATGGAGTCGGCGGGCGAGCGGTTTGTGTCGGGGTGCGACACCGAGACGCTTGGGCGGGCGGTGCTCGCGTGGGGCGCGGGCGCGGCGGCCCGCGTGCGAGGGATGTACGCCTTCGCGGCGTATGACCCATCACGCGAGGTGCTGACGCTGGCACGCGACCCTGTCGGCATCAAGCCGTTGTACTGGGCCCGGTGGCGGGTGGCTGGGCGGGATGAGGTTGGATTCGCGAGCGAGGTGGGCGCTCTTGTGTCGCTGATGAGCGCTGCCACGGGCAGTTCGCCGCGGCCGGACCTGGTCACCGTGAGTTCGTACCTCACGACAATCCGCACGACCCTGGGTGATCGGACGCTGTTCAAGGACGTGCGCGCCGTGGAACCGGGGCAGTGGATCGAGATTGATCTGCGGGCAGAGCGGTTGCCCGCGCGAGTGACGAACTCCTGGGACGGGCGACCGGCAGACGGCCCGCGTGCTGCGGGGGATGCAGCGACGATCGTGCGGGCGTGCGTGGAGGACTCGGTGCGGCGGCACCTGCGGAGCGACGTGCCCGTGTGCGCGCTGTTGTCCGGCGGGCTCGACAGTTCGATCACCACGTGCATCGCGCGACGGGAGAAGGGCGACCTGCTGACGTTCGCGGCGGGGGCCGCGCCGGGCACGGACGCTCGCGGCATCGACGATCTGACGGCGGCGCGGGAGTGCGCAGCGTTCTTTGGCACGCGGCACAGCGAAGCGATCATCGACGAGCCGATGTTCCACGAGCGGTGGGCGTGGATGGTGGACCGGCTGGGCCTGCCGCTCTCAACGCCCAACGAGGTCGCGATCAACCAGGTGGCGCGGACGCTGCGGGCGAGCGGGTGCGTCGTGACCCTGAGCGGCGAGGGCGCGGACGAGGTCTTTGGCGGGTACGACCAGGCGCTCGACGGTGCCGCGGCGTACCTGGAGCGGGGCGGGCAGGACCCGGGCGTGCATGAACTGGAGCACGTGGGGTGGGCGCCGCTCTCGGCGAAGCCGCAGTTGCTCCGCGAGGAAGCGTGGCGCGGGCTGGAGGAAGACGCAGCGCTCGTGCACTACTACCGCGAGCAGTTCGCGGGCCTCCAGCGGCAGGATGACGACCCGCTGCAGGCGCACCTGCGGTGGCAGCGGAAGATCAACCTTGTGGGCCTCCTGCAAAGGTTGGACACGGCGATGATGCTGGAGGGCGTGGAGGGCCGGACTCCGTTTGCGGATGGTGAGGTGGTGCGGTTGGCGGAGTCGTTGCCGATGCGTGCGAAGTTCGTCCGTGCAGGCGCGGGTGAAGGACCGATCCGGACGAAGCTCGTGCTGCGGGAGGCGTTCCGCGCGGTGCTGCCACGGGTGGCTCTGGAGCGTGCCAAGGCGAGCTTCCCATTGCCGTTCGGCGCGTGGCTCGAGAGCGAGGGCGGGCGCGTGGCGAACCTCATCCGCGGAAGCGGGCTGGTGCGCGGGCTCTTCCGCGATGAGTGTGTGGAATTGGTCGCGGCGGCCCCCGGTGCATCGTGGCGGTTGGCGTGGCCGATGGCGAACCTGGCGCTGTGGGAGCGGCGTTGGTGGGCATAGGCCTACCGGGCGTCGGCCCGATAAACGCGATGCGCCGGTGCAATCGGTGCGCGTGATCCCCGATCAGTGTGGCGGAGAAGGTGGCGGCAGGGGGTCTTGTTGTATCAGTGCAACGCACGGGCCGACAGTGGGTGTGATGGCGTGGACCCCCTTTGGCAAGCAGTCCAAGCAATTGCGTGCCCGTGCCGCTGAGCGCCACGACGCGTACGGGCTGCGGTGCGCGCTGGGTGAACTGGAGGACCTGTCGGCGACCGGCATGCGCGTGAAAGGGAGCGGCAAGTGCTCCGTGGAAGTGGGGCAGTCCCTGCCGCTGGTGATTTCAAACGGCGGGCAGACGGTGCGCGTGCAGGGCGAGGTGGTGTGGGTGCGCAAGCCAACGTTCGGCAGCGGCGCGTTCCAGGTCGGCGTTCGGTTCCGCGATGTGCGGGCGAGCCTGGCCGCGGCGATTGAGCAGATGGCCAAGTTTGGGTGCGTGAACACGTCGTCCTTCGGCGCAACGATGGGCGCAGAGCCGGGGGCCTCCGGTGCTGGTGCTCAGCAGGCGGCGAAGGTGGAGGTGGAAAACTTGTACGCGGTGCTGGGTGTGCAGCCCACGGCCGATGATGGGGAGATCCGCAGAGCATTCCACAAGTTGGCGATGCAGTTCCACCCGGATCGCAACCGCACGGAGGGCGCGGCGGAGAAGTTTGAGTCGATCAACAAGACGTACCTGGTGCTGAAGGACCCTGAGAAGCGCCGGAAGTATGACGAACTCCTGAAGAAGAGCGCATGAGCGGTGGGCACGCAGGCTTCGTGTCCGGCGCAGGAAAAACCCCGCGGTACTCGCGGGGTTGTTTGTTTGCACTTGTTGTCGCGCCGCGCGCTCAGCCGGGGCCCGGGGCTTCTTCGTCCGAGTCCATCGGGGCATCGGTCGGCATCTCGGGCTGGAGGAGTTCATCTTGGGGGATTGGCTCGCGGGTAAAGCCTGGATCCTGGAACCACTCCTTGTTGAACAGAACATCGTCTGCCGTGCGATCAACTCCGTCTTCGCCCATGCTGCGGATCGTGAACTTGGTGCCGTCGGCGGAGACTTCATAGACGAATGCGTTGCCCCACTTGTCGAGCGTGGCTTCCTGCGGGAACTGGCCATGGATCGCCGTAAGGTCCGCGGGGTAGCTGCCGTTCGCGTTGCGATAGTCGGCGATCGCCTGACCGGTGCCAAGCGCCTTGCCAAACTGCATGACCCCGCCCACGCTGTTGGCCATCCCGTGGACCAGCAACGCCAACAACAGGATGATGACACCAATGGCCCCGAGGATAATGCCCGTTATGGCAAGCCCACGCGGCTTGCGGAACACCGCGATAAAGGACAGCACGAGCCCCACAACGGACAGCAGGCCCAGCCACGGCACGAAGCACATGCAGCAGGACGTCAGGAGCCCCAGCAGGGACATGATGAATCCCGCGATGCCCAGGCCGTTGCTGCCGGAGGAGGGCTGCTGGGGCTGAGCGAAAATCGTCTGGGTGGCGAAGGGCGAGCCGGATTGCTGGGACATGCTGGTACCCCTTTGAGTGAATGTGGACGGTAGGTCGTTGGGAACGAGCGGGCAGCGGTTGCGGCGGACCGGGGATAGTGCGTCAGGCCGCGGCGGGCGAGGGGCTCGGCACCGCGGCCAGGAGGCGCTGGGTGTAGGGGTGGCGGGGATTGCTCAGAACCTCGTCGCGGGGGCCGGTCTCGACGATCTTTCCCGCCTGCATGACGGCAATGCGGCTGCACAAGTGCTGGATGACGCCCATGTCGTGGCTAATGAACAGGTACGACAGGCCCAGGTCGCGCTGCAGGTCGGCAAGCAGGTTCAGCACCTGCGCCTGGATGGAGACATCAAGGGCGCTGGTGGGCTCATCGCAAACGATGAAGCGTGGGCTCAGCGAGAGCGAGCGGGCGATGGCGATGCGCTGCTTCTGACCGCCGGAGAACTCGTGGGGGTAGCGAGAGAGCGCCGAGGCGGGCATGCCGCAGCGGTCCAGCAGTTGGGCCGCGTGGGCGCGGGCGTCCGCGGCGGTCGTGGACACGCGGTGCACGAGCAGGGGCTCGGTCAGCGAGGCCTCGATGGTCATGCGGGGGTTGAGGGAGGATCCCGGGTCCTGGAAGATGATCTGCATGTGCCGCCGGAGCGTGCGGAGGCGTGAGGGCGTGGCCCCCAGGACATCCTCGCCCTCGAACGTCACCTTGCCCGATGTAGCCGGAATGAGTCGGAGGATGCTGCGGCCGACGGTGGTCTTGCCGCAGCCGGATTCACCGACGAGACCCAGCGTTTCGCCGCGCGCGAGCGTGAACGAAACGCCATCCACCGCGGCGGTGTGGCC
>DATAKA010000019.1:0-6422 GCA_036261855.1 Phycisphaerales bacterium
AGGACTACCTCATCAAAATGCTCGACCAGGACGCCGGCGCACGCACACTCGGCGAAATCGCCATCGGCACCAACTACGCCATCAAGAACTTCATGCGCAACACCCTCTTCGACGAGAAGATCGGCGGCACCTTCCACGCCGCGGTGGGGGCCGGATATCCCATCTCCGGAAACTCCAACCAGAGCGCCCTCCACTGGGACATGGTCTGCGACCTCCGCCCCCGCACCGCCGCCAGCGGCACGCCCATCACCGGCGGCACCATCGAGGCCGACGGCGAACTCTTCCACAAGGACGGCAACTTCCTCAGGCCCGAGTGGCGCTTCTAAAGGGCACGGTTCCAAGCAACCCCGTAAGCCAGTGGCCGTACAAGAACGCGTGGCCCACGGCCCGACCATCCCCTTGGAGCCCGCCGCAAAGGAACCGAGGCGCCCACGCATCGCGTGCCCTTCCTGCTCCAAGCTTGTCGAGAACGGTTCACGATTCTGCAACTTCTGCGGCCATTCCTTCGCTTTGGGCCTCCGCGCTCCAGGCGGTGCAGACGTGCACTGCGAGGAGTGTGTCTACGACGTGACCGGCCTCAACACCGGCAAGTGCCCCGAGTGCGGCGCACTCTTCGGGCGAGCCAGGCTCCGCGTCAACCCCACCCCGGATGCAGCAGTGCGGGACGCGCTGGGCAGGCCGCTCGTCGCAGGCCTCATCGCCTGCTTCGTGCTGCTGGTGCTCAGCATGGCGCGCAGGTCCGGCGGCTTCGAGCGCGTGGGCCTTGAACTCCTCTGCCTCCTCGTCGGCGCCGCCGTGAGCACAATGCTCGTCTGGTGCGCCGAACGCGTGCTCGACGCCGACGACGCACCCCTCTGGCTCACCGCCGCCCGCGCAGCCGCGGCCTACGCGGTCGTGCGCATCCCCGCCTTCGTTCTGCTGCCGCTCTCGTCCATGCGGATGGGGATGGTGTCCACGACAGCGGCGGTCGTGGTGCTCACGATCGCCGCGTTCGCGGCGCACTGGCTGTGGGATGAAGACAGCCCGCAGCACTCGTTCGCCCGTGGCACCGTGGTCCTGCTGCCCGCCGCCGGGCTCTTCCCCCTATCGGACCTGCTGCTGTAGCCCGCGATTTTCGCAAGGCACACTCCACACCGCCACATCCATCCCCATCGCTGGGGCCAACGGAGGGTTCTTTCCATGCGCTGCCCGTTCGGGATCCCTGCATCCTGCCTCATCCTCGGCCTTCCCGTCGGCGTCGCCCGCGCTCAATCCTGCCCGCCACGCTGGCAGGGTTTCGCGCTGGGCGGCCCCGCCTCCTCGCTCTACCGCGCTCCAGACAACCTGCTGTACATCGGCGGAGACTTCACCACGCCCGCTTCTCACATCGCCTCTTTCAGCGGCACCTCCTTCGCCCCCGTCGGCGACGGCCTCGATGGCTCTGTCCTCGACATCATCACCCACGACGACGGCTCCGGCCCGCGTCTCTACGTCACCGGCTTCTTCGGCGTCCCCGCCGCCCAGAATTCCAACCTTGCCTACGCGCGACTCAACGGCACCCAGTTCCAGACCTACGGCTCCACCATCGGCCCCACCAGTTGGACCGGCCACATGGCCAGCTACAACTTCGGCGCGGGCCCGCGCCTCGTCGTCAGCGCCCCATCCCACATGAACTTCTGCGAGTACATCGCCGAGTGGACCGGCACGGGCTGGCAGTGCATGGCCGACGGCCTCGCCTCCGTCACGCACGATTCTCAACTCTTCGACGATGGCCACGGCCTCGCCCTCTTCTGCGTCGGCTCCTTCGTCATCAACGGCGGCTCATTCCAGGACTCCCTCGGCATCGCCAAGTGGACCGGCTCCGCCTGGCTGCCCGTCGGCGGCGGCCTGCGCGATGGGCCGGGCTACACCTGCGAAGTCTTTGACTCGGGCGAAGGCCCCGAGCTCGTCGTCGGCGGCCACTTCACCCGCGTCGGCCCGGGGGCAAACTGGGTCAGCGCCCGCTACGCCGCCCGCTGGAACGGCACACGCTGGGCCGCCCTCGGCACCGGTTTCAACAACGAAGTACGGGCCTTGGAACCCTTCGACGACGGCTCCGGCCCCGCCCTCTACGCCGCCGGCACCTTCACTACAGCAGACGGCCAGCCCGCCCAGCGCCTCGCCAAGTGGACCGGCACGCAGTGGCTCCCCTGCCCCGCGGGCGGCATCGCGGCGGGTACCATCGAAGATCTCTGCGCCTTCGACCCAGACGGCCCCGGCCCCGCCCCGCGCCGCCTCGCTATCGCCGGCACCTTCGCCAGCGTCGGCACCACACCCGCAATGAACTTCGCCACCCTCATCGCCGACGCGGGCATTGACTTCAACAACGACGGCGTCTACCCCGACACGCAGGACATCAACGACTTCCTCGCCGTCTTCAGCGGAGGCCCGTGCCCCACGCAATCCTGCAACACCATCGACTTCAACGGCGACGGCCTCTTCCCCGACACGTCAGACATCGACGCGTTCCTCTCCGTCTTCTCCGGCGGCCCCTGCGGCTGAAAGGCCGGCCGCACAAAGCTCGCCTCGCACACTCCGCCGCGCGAAGCCCTAAATGACCACAGCCGCGCCCACGGAGCGCGGCCATGGCCAAACTGTCCAGTTCATTCCCAGATTAACGGTCGCTGCCGGGCGCCTGCCCAAGTGTCCCACTGGTGTTGTCCAACGTGCTGACGAGGCGGGTAACCCGCGTCTCGTGCTCGCGCAGTGTGTCGAGCGTCGCATCCAGGTACGACCGCACCCGCCGGTCGGATGCGGTGGAGATCGCCTGCTCCACCGTGGTGATGAGGTCACGATGGCCCTGCACCATGTGCTGCGAAAACTGTCGATCAAAGTCGCTGCCCGAGAGGCTTTGCAACCGGTGGTGGGTGTCGGTGGGCATGCCCGCAGCCTTATCCGTCCGCACCGGGTCGGTCATGGACCGCTGCTGCTCCGTGGTGCGCTTGCCCTCGCTCCACGTGGTGGTTTCCGTCGCCCGCCACTGCGTCGAGTTCAGGTTGAAGCCCGTCTCCTTGGCCACCCGGGCGAGCTTTTCGTCGTTCTGCGCGTGGTCGCGTGCCAGTATCGTGCCGTACGCCCGGACCTCTTCCGTCGCGCCCTTCGACTGCGCCAAACGACCGAGCGCAATCTGCTCCTGGTTGTTGGTGTGCAGCGTTGCGAGAATCTGCTGGTCCGCCGACGTCACAGCACGCTGGGTGCGGTCCTCATACGTCCTCTTGCCGGTCTCGTCGCTCGTGCGAGCATCCGCGACCGTCCGGTCATCCTGCCAGGTGCGCCGGTCGTCATGGATGCGGTCGGTGGACAGCCGATCCGGCTGCATCAGCCCGGCAGACGTCGCCTGCCACTGCGTGGAGAATCCCCCACCCTGCCCGCTGTTGCTGTACGCCGTGCCGGCGTCGCGCCGGGAAGTCAAGTCAATGGCGTTCCGCCGGCCATCACGCCAGGATTCGTACTGCGTGCAGCCGGCGAGAGCCGCGGATGCGGTCACGAGGATCGCGATGCGGTGAGATGTGTTCATAGGTGTTTCCTTTGAGTATGCGGTGGTGACGGGCGGAGTTGCCAATCCTTACGCAAACAACATAGCGGCAACGGCACCCCCGGTGTGTAGAGGAACTCTCCCCAAAACACACGCCCCGGTCAGATGCCCGCGTCATACACCCGCTGCACCTTCGTCAGCGCAAAGCCCGCACGCTCATAGAACGCGTGCGTCCGCGTTCGCACTTGGTTCGTACGCACCCGCACCCTCGCGTGCCCACGCTCCCGCGCCCACCGCTTCGCAAACGCCACCATCGCAGCGCCCACGCCCGCCCCGCGCGCCCGCTCATCCACCACCAGCCCGACAATCTCCACGCCCGCGCCGCTCTCCAGCGTCGCCGCCTCACGCAGTTGCATCCACGCCACCACCCGCCCGCCAAGCTCATAGATAAACACCGGCACATCCGCCCGCGCTGCAAACTCCCGCAGCCGTCGTTCCGCGTCCGCCGCGCTCGTCGGATACCCCAACTGCCCGCACAACGCGGCTACTTCGCCCGCGTCCTCGGGCCGTGCTGCACGGATCATCACTCACCTCCCCCTCGCCTGGCCGCCTGCCTGCCCGCCTGCCTGCCCACCCACCCGCGCTGTCACCGCCCGCTCAAACGCCGCCGCCGCCGGCGCCAGCGCCCGGTCACGCCGCTTGATGATCGCCAGGCGCCGCGACAGCCGCGCATCCTTGCACACCAGCCCTTCACCGTCCGCGAGCGCAAACCGGCTCACAAACCCCACGCCGATCCCCGCCGACACCATCTGCTTGATCGACTCGATCGACCGCAGCTCCATCACGTAGTTCAGTGTCACCCCCGCCTTCGCCGCCGCCGTGTCGATCACCTCCCGCACCGCCGAACCGCCCTCAAACCCGATCACCGGCTGCCCCGCAATGTCCTTCCAGCGGAAGTGGCCACCCGCACCAACCACCAACCCCGCCGAATCTTCCTGCTTCCTCTCCCCCTCTTTCCTCCTCTGTGCCCTCTGTGCTCTCTGTGGTGAATCTACCTCCGGCACGATCAGCCGCATCTCGTCCTCCACCAGCGGCACGCGCACCAGGCTGTCACTCTCCGCGATCGAAATCGGCAGCGTCACAATGCCCAGGTCAAGCTCGCCGCTCAGCACCGCCAGCGCCACCTGCGTGCTCCCCGCCTCTCGTATGTAAAACCGCAGCCCCGGGTGCTCCCGCCGGATCGCGCTTACCACCGGCGGCAGCAGGTACGTGATCGCCGTTGCGCCCCCGCCCACGCGGATCGTCCCCACCTCCAGCCCCATCACCTCGCGCACCGACCGCTGGCCGGCGTCCGCGTGCCGCACCGCCTGCTCCGCGTGCGCCAAAAACGCCCGCCCCGCCTCCGTCAACTCCACGCCCTTCCCATGCCGGTGCAGCAGTGGGGCACCCAGCTCGCGCTCCAGTTTCTTCAGCATCGCCGAGAGCGCAGGCTGCGTCACGCCCAGCTCCCGCGCGGCACGCGTCAGGTGCCCGGTCGCGGCAATCGTCCGAAAGTAACGCAGCGGCGTCAGTTCCATGCCGACGAAATCTCCCCAACATCGCGCGTCAAACCAATCACCCGTCACACAATCACGCCTCAAACGCAAAGTTGTTGCACGTGTGCTTCATCCCCTGCGCCTGGTGCACCTCCGCCCGAAACTCCGACACCGGCACCTTCACGCCCCCGTGCATGAACCAGCCGCGGTATCCAAGTGATTCCAGGAACGAAAAGACCTCCCGCACCCGAGCCGCACCCCCAAACCGCGCCTCGCACTCAAAGAGCAACCTGGGCTTCCCCTGCCGCAGTACGCGTTCGCCGCCACGAAACACGGCCAACTCATGCCCCTCCACATCACACTTGATGAGCGCAACCCGCGAAAGCCCCGTGCGATCCGCGTACGCATCCAGCGTCGTCATCGGCACCTTCACTTCCTGAGCGCCCTCCCCGAGCGACCCGCGCACCAGCGAAGCACCCGGCGAAGGCCCCCACGCCGGCACCCACAGCGTCGCCGTTCCTTCGCCATCCGACAGCGCGATCTCTTCAACCCTCACCTGCTTCGCACCGCGGCGTTCCCACAGCCGCCGCTGCATCGCCGCGTACCCCGGCTGCGGCTCAAAAGCCACCACCGTCCCCGCGGCCCCCACCCGCTGCGCCATCCAATACGCGTACGCCCCCTTGTGAGACCCGATATCCAGGCAGCAATCCCCGGCCCTGAGCGCCCCGCGCACAAACGCCACCTCCCACCGGTCCTTCAGCAACCGATGCCGCCACGCCCGAACCAGAAGATGCGCAGTCTCACTCAGCACGCCCCACAGTACGACCCCGGCGCACGCGGCACGACGCCCCGTCGTGCCAGCGAACCGCAACTCTCGCCCCAAGGACGAAGGCCCAGCCTTCATGACCAGTGCTGGCAGGGTGGCACTGGTACCCACGAAGCACCCACTGCTCGAAGTGCCACGGGGTCCATCGCTGCTCTGAGCGGTGGTCCCTGTGGTCCGCGGCACATGCACAGCGTGGCATGACCCGCACCCGCGTACCACACTTTCCGCCACCCCTCAGAGCCCCGTGCTTCAGCACGGGCACACCACCGATCACCCCTTCCCAGAGTGAGGGGCCCGGGGTAGGCTCCGCCTTTTCACTCCTCACTCCTCACTCTTCACTCTTCATCCTCCCCCTTTCCTCCTTTGTGCTCTTTGTGCCTTTGTGGTTCAAAGAGCGATCCCACAGCCCCCTATCACCGCGTTTGTGCGCGCGCCGTGGCTCCAAAACCGGAAACGCCGGACTTTCTTCCAACTTTTTCTTTCACCCCCCGCACTCCCTTCCTAAGCCCCTGCTATTCCCGCCCTTACCTCCCCTCATCCCCCTCCACATCTCTGCGTCTCTGTGCTG
>DATAKA010000025.1:0-100785 GCA_036261855.1 Phycisphaerales bacterium
GAGATGGGCACCATGCTCGACCTCGCCATCATCGAGCTCGTCGGCGGCATCACCGGCGAGGGCAACGGGGTCTTCGTCACCGGAGACTTCCACGGCCGCCTCATCGCCACCGGCTGGGTCGAAAACTTCCACGTCGCGGGCAACGTCTGCCACGACCCCGCCTGCACCCCAGGCCAGGACCCCGTCCAGCAGATCATCGGCTCCACCGAGGGCTTCGGCACGATCTACGTCGGCGGCCGGTGCGGCTCGCCACAAAAGCTCCGCCACGGCCTCGTCCTCTCCGGCCCGCGCTTCGACAACATCGATGTCGGCGAGTTCACCGGCGACATCGTGGACTTCAGCAACCCCGCCTGGGGCCCCGCGATGATCAACGGCCCCTTCCGCATCCGCGGCAGCGTCAACCCCGTGGAAGACGACGCAGTCACCGACGCCGACATCTCACTCCTCTGGCTCAGCGGCGCGCGCCCCGGCCTCTCCATCGATATCGACGGCGACGTCAACCCCGGCATGGTCGTGGTCGTGGATGAACTTCAGCCCCTGGGCGACCCCTTCGGCGGCACGCGCGTCCGCATCGGCGGCGCCATCCGCGGCTCGCCCGTCGCGGGGTATGTTGCTGTGGACTTCCCGCAGAACCGCACTATGCACGGCCAGGTCACCGTGAACGCCCTCGCCCACACCGAGCCCGCGCCCTCCGGCGAACCCTGGTGGCAGCCGGGCACGCACGTCGGCGTCTGGAACGAGGATGCGCAGTCCTTCTACTTCCTCCCCAGCGGATACGCCGAACTCCCCACCATCCTCGGCGGCGGCTCCGCGGGCGAAGTGCCCTTCGCCGTCCACGCGCAGGCGAGCAACGCCCACAACTACGCCGACGCCTCCGCCCCGCAGGCCCTGGGCGCGCAGCCCGCCATCTTGTGGTCCGAATGGTCCGACCAGTTCTCCTGCCACACAGAGAACACCGCCGTCATCGTCGAGTTCTACGGCCCCGTGCGCCGCAGCACGCAGGTGCTCGCCCAGGCCCCGCTCCTCAAGGTCGAGTTCCTCAGCACCGTGCAGACGCCCGGCGGCCAGACCATCGCCAACACCGACCTCACACAGTTCTGCACGTTCACCATCGACAATGCCACACCCGCCGGCAGCCGCCAAGTCCGCATCGCGCCAGCGCCCGGCTACATCCTGCCCTGGGGCACCTACCGCGTCACCCCATGGACCGCCGCGGATGGCCGCACGCCGCCCCTCGTCTGCGCCGACCTGCTCACCACCACCGAAGTCCCCGTCGCCAACTTCACGTACTTCTTCGACATCGGCCAGGACTGCGGCAGCGACCCCGACTGCCTGCCCGATGCCTCCTGCCCCGGCATGCTCTTCCCCGCCGAACTCTGCGACTCCATCGACTTCAACAACGACAACATCTTTCCCGACACCCAGGACGTCGCCGACTTCATCGCCGTCTTCGGCGGCGCCCCCTGCCCCACAGCCTACTGCAACGACCTCGACTTCAACAACGACAGCATCTTCCCCGACATCAGCGACATCGACGCCTTCCTCAACGTCTTCGGCGGCGGCTCCTGCATCCTCTGAAAGAGGCCCGGGCGCCAGCCCGGGCACCGCCGGCGGGGTGGCACCACCATCGTGCCACCGAGATCGGCTCTGCGATCTCGGTGCTTCGCGCGCACTGATTCCACTATGATCGCGCAGTGACACCGAAGCCCGTCCACCACATCCGCAAGCGCATGCGCCGCTGGGAGGTGCCCGGTGACATCCGCTTCATCACCTTCTCGTGCCAGCGCCGCCTCCCACTCCTCGGCAACCCCGCGATCCGCGACGTCTTCGCGCAGTCCCTCGACGCGGCCCGACGCCGCCACGGCTTCTCGCTCTACGCATGGGTCGTGATGCCAGAGCATGTCCACCTTCTGGTGCGGCCGCGCCCTGACCACCGGCTCGACGCCGTACTGCGTGGACTAAAGACCTCGGTCGCCAAGCGCGTGGTTGCCCGCTGGCGCGAGCTCGACGCGCCGATCCTCCGTGACATCATGGCGCAAGACAACTCCGTCCGATTCTGGCAGAAGGGCGGCGGCTTCGACCGCAACGTGCGGGACAGCTCCGAGTTCTGCCGCGAAGTACACTACATCCACCGCAACCCCGTGGAGCGTGAACTGGTCATCGAGCCACAGGACTGGCACTGGTCCAGTGTCCGGTGGTGGATGGGCCACAAGGGCGGCGAAGTCGAGTGCGACCCGCCACCCGGAGACCCCAAGAGTTGGGAGCGGTGGAAGGGGTACCTTTGAGCGTGCACGCGTCCACGGATGAACAATGAACTGCGGTATGGGCCTGATTCACTGTGACACAAGAGCACCGAGATCGCAGAGCCGATCTCGGTGGCACGACAGGAAATCTATGATGCCTGCAGTCGGGGCTCATGTGGTTACCTTGCAGAGCGGCGTCGGAGTTCAGTTATTCGCGATGCCCTGAGAGGTGATGTGATGAAGAACATGTCCAGTAATCGCGATCTTTACGAGTACATATCGTCCTTCTCGTCGGTGCTGAAGCTGCGCGGCTTGAAGGAGATGAGCGACATCTTGGACGTTGCCATCGGTCATGCGTCCTCGTCCAGCACGGAGTTTCTTGGCGAATCGAGGATCGCGCTACGGCGCATCTTGAATGAAGAGAACGGCGCACTGACGGGTGAAGAAAGAGCCGCGATGGTGACTGTTCTAGAGCAGATTGACAAAGCGTTCAATAGGCGATGAACCGCCAATCTCAAGACGTTGGCCGGTGGCACCAACATCGTGCCACCGAGATCGGCTCTGCGATCTCGGTGCTCCCCGCGCACTGAATCCACCACAATCCCACCACGACACCGACAGCCACTCCACTCAACGTTCACCGGCGTCATCGACGGCGATCACCACACCATCAGTCCTCCCGCCCCACAGCCCCACTTGATTGACCGTTCACTCAACACCTCACCCTACCACACCCCAACCACCGCGCCGCTTCCCTTCCGTGGTATGCTCTCCGCCATATGAAGCCCCTCGCTGCCCCCGCCCTTGCCGCGGGCGTGATCGTCCTGTCCCTGGCCAGCCTCGCCGCTCACGGCCAGCCCTCCTCCACGTCCCCCCTCGCGCCGCCCGCCAACGGCCCGCGCCGCGTGGACCCCACCCTCGTCGCCATCACCGACACCACCATCCACACCAAACCCGGCGAAACCCTCCACCGCGCCGCCGTCATCTTCCAGGAGGGCCGCATCATCGCCGTCCTCAAGGGTGACGCAGGCCCCGACGGCACGCCCGGCACCGAGGACGACACCCCCGCCCGCACCCCCGTCGGCCCACGCATCATCCCGGGCGCCGGCCTCCACCTCTACCCCGCCTTCATCGAGCCCTTCATAGAGGTAGACGCGGCCAGCCCCGTCGCCCGCGACGGCGGCACCAAAGGCGCCGAGGCCCACTGGAGCCCCAACGTCACCCCCCAGCGCTCCGCCCTCGACGGCGCGGGCATCCCTGATGGAGAAGCCAACGCCCTCCGCGAACTCGGCTTCGCCGCCGCGGCCATCGCCCCCAAAGGCGGCGTCATCAAGGGCAGCAGCGCGGTGGTCTCCCTCGCCAAGCCCAGCCCCGACGCCTCCGCCGCGCGCCCATCTATATATAGGGACGACGCCTACCAGAACATCGCGTTCAACACCCGGGCCGGCGGCTACCCCGACAGCCAGATGGGCGCCATCGCCCTCATCCGCCAGACCCTGAGCGACGCCGACTGGCAGCAGGAAGCCCGCAAGAGTGGAGCGTTCACCGAACCCGAGAACGCCCTCGACGTGCTCGCGAAGCGCGGCCGCTCCATCGCCTCCATAGATGCTCCGAACGACACCCCGGAGTTTGCCGCAGACGCGACCGCGCGTGTGCAGTTCCACCCAAACACACCTGAGCCGCAGATCGCCGCGTGGTACAGACACGCGTCAGAAGTCCAAGGCATCACAGACCCGCTCGTGCGATTCAAACTTTGGGACGCAGAAACTCTGCACCCGATCGACAGCGAGCACGCGGCCGACCCGCGCATCGCGCCGGACCTCGCCGAGGCAATGAACTTCTACACGGCCGAGCCCCAGCCGGCACCAACCAACACCTGGATCGCGTTGAGCGGCAATCCCCCGGTGGACATCCCCAAAGTCACATCCACTTCCGGCAGCGACACCGCGCCGATTGTCATCGTGCACGCGCCCGATGCCACCCCGCCCGCTCCTATCCCGACGTTCTACAACAGCCGCCCGGCAGAAACACAACTCGCGATGGTGCCTGCCGATGCAGAGATCACGAGTTTTCTTGACCGCATGGACGTTCCGGCGCAGGCTTCGCCAGCACTCCTCGATCCGCACGCCACCGCCGACACCTCCGACCCCGCCCCCATCCTCCTCTTCCAGTCCGAAGATGAGCTCGAGTTCCTCCGCGCCGCCAAGATCGCCCGCGAGTTTGAGCGCCCCTTCATGGTCCTCGGCAGCGGCGAGGAGTTCGCACGCCTCGACGCCATCAAGAAGGAAACACAGGAGCCCAACTTCAAGGCGCTCTTCCTGCCGCTCAACTTCCCCAAGGCCCCCGATGTCTCCACGCCCGGCAAGGCCGAGAGCGTCGAGCTCCGCGACATGATGACCTGGGAGCAGTCCCCCACCAACCCGCGCCGCCTCCACGCCGCGGCCATCGAGTTCTCCCTCACCACCGCCAAGCTCCGCCGCAAGGGCGACTTCCTCGGGAACCTCCGCAAGGCCATCGCCCACGGCCTGCCCGCCGACACCGCCCTCGCCGCGCTCACGACGCGCCCCGCCGCGGCCCTCGGCGTCGCCGACCAGCTCGGCACCATCGAGCCCGGCAAGCGCGCCAACCTCCTGCTCACCGACGGCGACGTGTTCAGCAAGAAGACCAAGCTCCGCACCCTCTTCATCGACGGCCTCGCGCACGAACTCTTCACGCCCCCCACGACCCTCGAAGGCGAGTGGGACGTCACCATCCCCGGCGCGCCCCCCGCCAAGCGCTGGCTCTCCATCGACAAGGACAACGGCATCACCGTCCACATGGGCGACAAGGAAACCAAGGCCGCCAAGACCAGCGTCGAGAAGATGACCGTCGGCTTCTCCTTCGACCACGAAGCCATCAACGAAAAACCCAAGAAAGACAAGGACGCGGAAGGCGCGGAGACCAAAGACGCCGCCCCCGCCCCCGCCGCCCCCCCCGCCCTCACCGGCCACTACCTCATGTCCGCCTCCATCGAGCGCGACGCCGCCGGCGCACCTGCACGCCTCATCGGCCAGGGCGTCCGCGCCAACGGCGAACGCTTCACCTGGACCGCCACCCGCCGCCCCCCCAGCATCGCCGGCGAGTGGCCCATGTTCTTCGAAACCGACGACCCCGCCCACCAACGCGGCGGCGTCCTCCGCATCACCGAAGAAGACGACCAGGGCAACCGCGCGTTCAAACTCGACCTTGTTCAGTTTGCTGACGACGGAAAAGAGACTGTCACCAACGTGCCCGACGCGGCATGGGACGGCAAGACCCTCACCGCCACCATCTCGCACGGAACAGGCGACGACCTTGACACTCCTGTCACCGCCACCGTTGACCGTGACACGACTCCGCACACGCTGCGCGGCACCATGAAGGTCAACGACGGCCTCTTCCCGTCACAGTCCTTCACCGCCCGCCGCGTGGACCCGAAGAAGTGGTGGGTCGGCCGCTGGCGCGTCTACGAGTTCGACGGCGAACGCAAAGAGAAGGACGCAAAGGACAACGTCGAAGTCCAGATGACCGAGAAGGGCGCGACCGTCGAGTTCATCAACCAGCCCTGGGCCCCGCCCCCCGCTGGCAAGGATCGCGTGAGCATCAAGGCCGACGACTTCAAGGCCGAGGGCGTCACCATCACCTTCAAGTACAGCAACAAAGATGTCGGCCAGGAGGGCGACACGAACGAGGTCATCACGCGCGTGGACGGCGAGCTCCACGGCCTCGCGAAGGAGCCCGGCGGCGCCGAGCACCGCTACAAGATGCGCCCCGTCTACGACGACAAGAAGGACGAGGACGACGAGGCCGCGCCCACCGACATCCCCGAGAAACTCGGCCTCCCCTTTGGACCCTACGCGATGGACGCACTCCCCGCGCAGGGCTATGTGCAGCTCACCAACGCCACCGTCTGGACCAACACCGACCGCGGCACACTCGAGAACGCCACCGTCATCCTCTCGGGCGGCAAGGTCGCGGGCGTCTTCCCCGCCGGCACGTCGCTGCCCCTGCCGCGCCCCGACGCCGAAGTCGTTTCCATCGACTGCGCCGGCAAGCACATCGCCCCCGGCATCATCGATGCGCACTCGCATACCGGCATCAGCAAGGGCGTGAACGAGGGCGCGCAGGCCTGCACCGCCGAGGTCCGCATCCAGGACGTCACCAACCCCGACGACGTGAACTGGTACCGCCAGCTCGCCGGCGGCGTCACGGCCGTCCTCCAGCTCCACGGCAGCGCCAACAGCATCGGCGGCCAGTCGCAGACCACCAAGGTCCGCTGGGGCGTGCAGCACCCCGATGACATGCACTTCGAGGGCGCGATCCCCGGCATCAAGTTCGCGCTGGGCGAAAACCCCCGCAGCGTCAACTGGGACGCCGCCACCGGCCAGTACCCCCGCACGCGCATGGGCGTCGAGATGCTCATCCGCGACCGCTTCACCGCGGCCAAGGAGTACGCCGCCGACGCCAAGCACCGCCGCGACCTCGAACTCGAAGCCCTCGCCGATATCCTCGCCGGCACGCGCCTGGTCCACGCCCATTCGTACCGGCAGGACGAGATGGTCATGCTCGCGACCGTCGCGGGCGAGTTCAACTTCAAGCTCGGCACGTACACGCACGCCCTCGAGGGGTACAAGGTCGCCGACTTCGTGAAGAAGCACGCGATCGGCGCATCGGGCTTCACCGACTGGTGGGCGTACAAGGTCGAGGTGCAGGACGCGATCCCCTTCGCGTTCCCGCTCATGCACAAGGCCGGCGTCACCGTCTCGTTCAACAGCGACAGCAACGAGCTCGCCCGCCGCCTCAACTCCGAGGCGGGCAAGGCGATCAAGTACGGCCAGCTCGTCGGCGGCATCTCGCAGGAAGAAGCCCTGAAGATGGTGACGCTGAACCCCGCGATCCAGCTCAAGGTCGAGAACCGTGTCGGCACGATCGAGGCCGGCAAGGACGCGGACCTGGTCGTCTGGACCGCCAACCCGCTGTCGTCCTTCGCCCGCGCCGAACGCACGTTCGTCGATGGCCGCGAGTTGTTCAGCCTCGAGAAGGACAAGGAACTCCGCGCCAGGAACTCCGCCGAACGCACGCGGCTCATCCAGAAACTCCTTTCCGGCGACAAGAAGAAAAAGGCCGACGGTGACAAGCCCAGCGAGGACGCACCCGCCGCGGCCCCGGCCGGTGGCCGCCGACGGCGCGGCCCGGGCGTTGACACGCGCCCGACACCGCCCAGCGACGAATACGCCGGCGCGACCAGCGTGATCGACGACCTCTCCGAGGAGGAACGCGCCGAACTCCGCCGCTTCTACATGGAACTCATGACCAGCGGCAAGGACCCGCGCTTCGCGCCCGGCGTCTGCGGCTGCGGCCAGTTGCACGCGTACTGAACCCCGCCGCCCGGAACGACTTCTCCGACCTCACACACCACGGATCAAGCCATGACGACCCCCTTTCTTTCACGTTCGTTCGTTCTCACACTCGCGGCCTGCGCAGCGCCGGCGCTGGCGCAGGACCTGACGGTCAAGGCCCCGCCGCAGAGCCAGCCGGTGGTGATCACCGGCGCGACGGTGCACCCGGTGACGAGCCCGGCCATCGAGAACGGCGTCATCGAGTTTGAGGGCGGCGTCATCAAGGGCGTGTACAGCGCGGATGCGTGGAACGCGGAGATCGCGCGGCGCGGCATGCCCGCCAGCACACGCACGATCGACGCGAAGGGCGCGCACGTGTACCCGGGGCTCATCGCGCCGTACACGCAGCTTGGCCTGACGGAGATCCAGGCGGTCGCCGCGACCAACGACACGTCGGAGACCGGCGGCATCACGCCCGAGGTGCTGGCGACCAGCGCGGTGAACCCCGACAGCAACCTGCTGACGGTGACGCGGAGCAACGGCGTGCTGCTCGCGGGCGTGTTCCCCGGCGGCGGGAGCGTGAGCGGCCAGGGAGGCGTCATCCGGCTCGACGGCTGGACCGTCAAGGACATGGCGGTCGCGCCGTCGGTGGGGATGGTCGTCCGCTGGCCGAACGTGCGGCCGTTCACGGCGTGGTGGATGGACCGGAGCGAAGAGGACCAGATGAAGGAGGTCCGCGAGAACCTCGCGGCCATCGAGAAGACGTTCGACACAGCCAAGGCGTACGACGACCTGCGCGATACGGACGCGGCGACGCCGATCGACCTGCGGTGGGAGGCGATGCGGCCGCTGTTTGCGGCGAAGGACGAACAACAGCTGCCGGTGTTCCTGCACGCGAGCGACGTGGACCAGATCAACTCGGCGGTGCAGTTTGGTGCGCAGCGCGGGCTGAAGATGGTGCTTGTCGGCGGGCGCGACGCGGACCAGGCGGCGGACCTCTTGAAGCAGCACAACGTGCCGGTGATCGTGAACGGCACGCACGCGATGCCGCGGCGTGATGACGCGGCGTACGACGACGCGTTCACGCTGCCGGCGCGGCTGCTGGCGGCGGGGCTCACGTTCACCATCAGCAACGGCGACGACACGGCGCACGAGCGCAACCTGCCGTACAGCACGGCGACGGCGGTAGCCCACGGCCTGCCGCACGACGAGGGGCTCAAGTGCCTCACGATCAACGCGGCGAAGGTGCTCGGCGTGGCGGACATGTACGGCTCCCTTGAAGCGGGCAAGTCGGCGACGCTGATCGTGACGACGGCGGACCCCATGGAGGTCTCGACGATCGTGCTGGGCGCGTTCATTGACGGGCGCGAGATTGACCTGTCCAACAAGCAGACGGAGCTTGCGAAGAAGTACCTGGAGCGGTACAGGCAGACGGGGGACATTGAGAAGTGAATGGTGAGGAGTGAAGCGTGAATAGTGGCAGAAGCAGGTCCGCACTCTTCACTTGTCACAGATCACTGTTCACTTCTCCTAGGGCTCGATCTGGTACTCGTCGGTCAAGACGCGGCGGTCTTCGCCGGCGGTGGGTGTGAAGGTGACGCGGAGGGTGAGGCTTTCGGGGCCGCCGCGGCGTTCGTTCTCGTCGCTCAGCCAGCGGCTGACCCATGCGGGGCTCTTCAGGGGAATGCGGTAGGTGCGGGTGGCGGGGTCGAAGCGGCGGCTGCTGGTTTCGGGGTCGGCTATGTCGGGGACGTCCCAGCGGACGCGGGTTTCGCTGCCCTGCGCGAAGCCGGTGCCGGGCTCGCCGCTGGAGAGATCGACAGAGAGTTGGCCGATGCCCTTGACCGAGTCGCCGAAGCGGTCGCGGAGTTCCACGTGCAGGATGAGCAGCCCATCGCCGCCGGGGTCCTGGATGTCCACATGCGTGAGGGGGTGGACGCGGAGGGAGCGCGGGGCGAAGGCGATGACGTCGGCGGGCTGCGCGGGGGCACTTTCCGCCCCACTTTCAGCCGCGGGGACGGAGGGGGAGAGGACGACCGTGGCGGTGGGCGTGCGGTCGATGGTGCAGGAGGCGAGGAGGCCGCACGCGAGAGAGCCAGCGAGGATGGTGAGGGCGCGGGTCATGTGGGGGAGGTTATGGGTTTGGGGGTTGTGCCGCACTCGGGGCAGGGGGAGGTTGGGGTGAGACCGGTGCGGGGGTACGTGCATGCGGGGCACCGGTGGGTGGCCTCGCGCTGCGTGGCGCGGGAGTCGAAGCGCCAGAGTGCGACGGATAGGGCGGAGAGCGGTACGAAGAGCATCCAGAGTGGGATGCTGAAGCTCTTGATATTGAACTTTGTATTCGACTCCGGCCCCCATTGAATGGTCACTTCGTTGGTGACATGCGTGTACCAACCTGTCGGAATGGGAGATCGCGGCGGAGGAAGTTGATCCCACCACCAAGAGGTATCGATGACCACGTGCAGGCATCCTTCTCCGAATGCGCATGAGTAGTTGAATGCTTCATGCCACGCGACACGAACCCGGGTTGAGACAGCCCACGTGATCAGCAGGAGTAGCGCGGCCGCGAGGGTTGACCACTTCAGGAGTCGGCGTGTGCGTGGCTGGAGCGTCATGGGTGCGCTCCGGTGGTTGGAGTTTGGCCGCACTCGGGGCAGGGGGATGAGGGCGCGAGGCCGGTGCGGGGGTAGTGGCAGTTTTGGCAGCGATCGGTGCGGCGGGTGTCGCGGAGGTGGAGGAGCCAGAGGATGGTGGTTGGGATGAGGAGCGCGGCGACGGCGGGCCAGAGGGGGTAGCTTGTTTCGACAAGGTCGAGGGAGCCGAAGTTGAAGTTGGCAGGGTCGTAGTGCCAGCGCATGAGGGGGCGCGGCATGCGCTCGATGAAGACTCCTGGCTTCATCAGGGTGTCGATCGGGCGGGGCTGTCCCCACTCGCCGTGCGTGAGGCGGCCGGCGCTGATCTCGTAGTCGTCGTACGGCTGCACGCGCCAGCAGACTCGGACGAAGACGCTGCCGAGCCACACCGCCGCGAGGAGGAGCGTGGCGGCGGTGAAGAGCCAGCGGAGGGTTGCGGCGCGGCGGGGGGACACAGGAAACTCCTCCGCCCCTCGCGGGGCGGTGTTCGGGGGAATTCAGTCTCCCACGGGCGGCGAGACACTCCGAGCAGTGTCTCGCCGCCCGTGGCTACAGCCCTGCGCCCCCTTTGGGGGCGAAGAAGGGGCGGGTGTGCCGCACTCGGGGCAGGGGGAAGTGGGTGTGAGGCCGGTGCGGGGGTAGTGGCAGGTGGGGCAGAGGCCTTGTGATCGACTCCGCCTGTACCAGCGTGCAACCAAGGCGGTCGGAAGTGCTGACGCCACGGCAACAAGCCAGAACGGGATCGTCGTGGAGCCCCACCACCCCGTCGACGAGCGCTGGGATAGGTCCAACGTTGGCACGAGCATCCACTGAGCGGTTGATTGCCTTTGCAGAACCAGCCCGGTCGGCTGAGCTGGGCCCGTGCTGAAACCCCACGCGCTGTGCGAGACATGGAACCCACCGCGCCCAAGCTGCGCAATCCACCGATCGTTCAGGTCCGTGCCCCAGTATTCCACCCGCCACCACAGGCTGACGCCCGTGAGCGCGATGGAGCCAAGCACCGTGCAGCTTCCAATGACTATCGCGCAGATGGCCGCGGGGTGGCGCGATACCTCCCACAGGCGCCTTGCCTGCGCACGTAGTGGACGCGCCCGCAGCCACTGAACCCACGCGAGCACCATCGCCGCGGCGGGGAGAGGCGCGAGAGCCCAGAAGGCGATGCGGTGCGCGCTCCACTTGCCCCACGGGCGGTGGCCGATCGGGTTCCAGCTCGCGGGGTAGCGGACGCGCTCTCGCTGGATGTTCAGAGGGGACGCGTGCTCATAGAAACGGGCGGGGGCACGCTCCCACTGCAGGCAGCCCGCGACGAGCGAGACGCGGACCCGGTCGGTGATGGTCCAGTCGATGGTCCAGCGCAGGCTCGCGTACCAGGCGATGAGCAGCAGCGGCGCGATGGCCGTCAGTGTCCAGCGGATGGTTGCAGCGCGGCGGGGGGACACAAGAAACTCCTCCGCCCCTCGCGGGGCGGTGTTTTGGGGAATTCAGTCTACCACGGGCGGCGAGACACTCGAAGACTCGCTTGCTTCACCCGTCCCCCGATGGCTCCAGGCATGCGTCCGTTGCGACGGGGAGAATCCTCGATTCAACGTCGTCGGCCGTGGATTGTGGGTTGCAGGAGTTGGGGTGGGTTTGCCAACCCCTCCCCGGCCCTCCCCCCGGGGGGGAGGGAGCGTTAGAACTGGCGGAAGTGGGCTTCGTAGGTGATGGAGAAGACGCGGTTCTGGTCGCGGCGGTCGGATTCGGTGTAGGTGATGAGGGTCATGCCGGTCCAGGAGCGGCCGGCGGAGTCGATGAGGGTGCCGGCGGCTGGGGACGCGGTGAGCTGGGCGCGGATGGCGTTGCGCAGGGTCCAGAGCGCGGCCTCGCTGGTGGCGACGAGGCGGCCGGAGGCGATGATGTCCAGTTCCCGCGTGCCGTGGGACGTGGAGCCGGGGCCCGAGCCGCCGTTGAAAAGATCGAGCGTGACGAGGTGGCCTTGGCGGGCGAAACGGAAGCGGTGCGGCCCGCTGCCGAAGAGGTTCAGGCCCTTGAAGGAGCTCATGACAGGCCTCCGATCTGTGTGATGGTGATGGGGTCGGCGCCGCCGACGGACGAAACGCCCAGGAACTCGACGGTGCGGACTGCGCCCTTTCGCAGCGACACTTCGTGCGTGATGGAGAGAATCACAGCCTCCATGCTCACGCGGTGGCGCGTGGCGTGGACGCCGGTTGGCGCGGTCGCAAACTCGAGCGCGCCCTGCATGCCCACGGCGGGCGTGGCGAGAGAGTCCTCCGCCAGGTCCATCGTGACGCGCACGGTGACACGCTGCTCGGGGCAATCGGCAAAGACCACGTGCGGGCCGGTATCGTCGTGCTCGGCGATGACGCGGGTTGCGGTGCGATCAATGGCGATGGTGGAGACGGACTTCCAGGGGGTGCCGAGGAAGGAGACTTCGCGGGGGTGGAGGAGGAGCATGGGGGGATCCGGAAGAAAGAGACGGAGAGACGAAGTTCCGAAGAGACGGAGTGAGGAGGGAGGGCGAGAAGAAGTCAGGCGCGGGTGAGGGGAAAGGTGGTGAAGCGGCGGGAGGAGTCGGGGAGGGCGTCGCCGTCGGTGTCGAGGAGGGCGGTGGTGCGGGCGCGTTCGTCGGTGAAGCGGCGGCGGTACATGGCGGCGCGTTGGTTGTTGGGGCTGTCGGCGGCTTCGAGTGCACCCGCGGCGGAGTAGATGAGCGCGAGCGCGCCCAGGGCCTCGACGCGGGCGAGGTCGGCGGGGTTGGTGACGGCGGACTCGGCGGGGCCATCGCCGGGCTCGCCCTCGGCACGCAGGCCCAGGGCGTGGAGGAGTTGGCGGTGCACCCACGCGATCTGCGGGCGGAAGGTGACGATGGTGAAGGGGAGCGTGTCGGTCTGGCGCGGCTGCTCGGCGGGTGTTGTGGTCGTTGGGCGCAGGACCGAGACGCTGAGCGAACTGGCGGAGACGACGGCCTCCACCTCCAGGATGAAGCCGCCGATGTTGACGATGTGGCCCTCGGTGATCGTGGTCTGCGTGAAGGGGACCTCGGGCGAGCCCACGGTGGTGAGCACGGTGCCGGTGATGAGGCCTTCGCCACGGGTGAGCGTCTGGCCGGTCCAGAGGACGTCGCGGAAGATGATGGGGTCGAGGGTGGCGAGGTCGCGGTCCTGGGCGAAGGGCATGGGGGGCTCCTTGGGAGAAGAGACGGAGAGACGAAGTTCCGAAGAGACGGAGTGAGGAGAGAAGAGGAGACAGTGCAAGTGCAAGAGGGAAGGCCGCGGGTGGCCGGTGGGTCACCCGCGGCGATGCGAGGAGGGAGGGAGAGGAATCAGGAGGTGGAGAGGCCGCGGATGAGGGCGTGGGCGTTCTCGTTGCGGAACTCCAGGGTGTACTCGCCGACGACCTGGCCCGCGGTGGCGTCGCCGATGGTGGCGAGGTTTTTGTAGTGGAAGGAGCGGCCGGCGAGGGGGAGGACCTCGACGCGGCTGGAATCCAGGAGGAGGATGGTGTCGGCCGGGCACCAGCGGGTGAGGAGGACCTTGCAGACGCCGAAGTCGCTCTCATAGACGCCCACGCCGTCCATGAAGCGCTGGTCGCTTGCGCTGTAGGTGCGGGCGGTGCTGCCGATGAAGGAGTTGATGCGGCGCTTCTGGAAGCCGTTGACGACGATGGTGTCGACGCGGCCGCTGCTCTGGTCCCAGACGGTGCGGAGGGCCTGGTTGATGAGGGTTTCGTTGAGGTCGGTGCCTGCGCCGCCGCCGGCGGGGAAGCCGGACTGGCCCGGGACGAACTGGTTGGTGCTGATCTGGCGGACGATGCCGTTCATGGAGCGGCGGACGGCGGCGGAGCCCTGGGGCGTGGCGGCGGGCGCGGTGCCGTTGATGACGCAGTTCTCGAGGTCGCGCAGGAGCTCCCGGATGCGTTCTTGCTTCTGGTAGTCGAGCTCGTCGCTGACGCCGTGGCGGCGGACGGCCTGCATGGTGCCGGTGACCTCGACGGTGGCGGCGAAGATCTGGGTGTAGTTGGCGCGGCGGACGCGGTTGGTGAAGCGGGCGGCCGCGGCGTCGGCGCCTTCGAGGGCGGCGTTGCCGAGGATGGTGAGGCGGAGGGTGTTGCTGAGGTTGCTGGCGGTGGTGGTGCCGTAGCGGCGGACGACGGTCAGGACGTTACCCGCGACGGCGGTGACCTGCATGACCTCCGGCGCGTTGCCGGGGCGGACGAGGTCCCCCACTTGGAAGCGGGAACCGTTGTTGACAGTGATGCTGGTGGCGTCCTGGGCGTTGGGAGAGAAGGAGCCCTGGTTGATGGTGTCGGTGTTGGGGAGGAGTGCGTCCTCGATCCACTCGTGCACGGTGCTGGCGGCGGGGCGCTTGGCGTCGCCCAGGTGCGCGAGGAGCGGGGTCTCGAACGGGCTGACGAGGCCGATGATGTCGCTGACGTCTTCGAGCAGTTCGGGCAGGTCTGCGCCTGCGCTGAATGAAGCCTTACCGGAGAAACTCATGGGAACCCCCTTGGAGGGATGCGGTCAGTGCGCACCGATGGCAACACGCCGGTGGTGGCGCTGACGCGTGGTTGGCGGGTGGGAGGAACGGGACGGGAGGAACGGGACTGGAGGATCAGGCGTTGCGTCGGAGGCGGAGGTAGCGGAGGAGGTCGCGTCGGTCGCCGGTGGTGCCGGCGGCGCGCTGGGCGGATTCGAGGTCTGATGTGGGTGGTGCGTGCGGCGCAGCGGGGGCGAGCGTGGCGCCGCGGGCGGGGCTGGGTGGTATCGGTGGGCGGAAGAGGGACGGCGTGCGTTGGCGCACGTGCGCGACGGCCTTGGGGATGTCGTGGCCTTCGGTGAGTGCCTTCTCGGCGAGCGTGTGGGCGGCGTCGAGGTCGGTCGCGCCGGCGGTGAAGAGGGCGCGGTCGAGGTCTCGCTGCTGCTGCGCGTGCGTGAGGGCGGTGCGGGTGGTGGAGAGTTCTGTCTCGAGCGCGGTGAGGCGCTCGGGTGTGGGGCTCGTGGGTTCGGTGGGGGTGGACGGGTCGGGTGTGGTCATGGGTGTGGCTCCTGGTGAGGGTCGTTGCGTTGGTGGAGGCGCGGGGTGTGGGTGATGGGTGCGGCGATTACTGCACGCCGTGGTCGGTGGCGCCGATGCGGAGGTCGCGGGCGATTTCGGATTCAGGGACGCCGACGGCTTCGCGGAGTTGCGCGGCGGCGACGGTGTCGCGAATGTCCGCCGGGAGGGGGTCGGGCCAGTCGAGGGAGATGGTGCGTTCGGCAGGGTCGGTCGCGAGGACGCCGGCGGTGTCGAGGACGGCGAGGATGAGTTCGCAGGCTTGGGCGATGCCGCGTCCGTAGGTGACTCGTTTGCGGTTGGTCTTTGCGGTGAGGCCCATGAGGGTGATGCGGAGGGCGGTGGCGCTCGTGAGGTTGCCGATGCGGCCCTGGACGACGCCGCCGGAGAGGGGCGGGACGCCGGAGACCTTGTCGAGTGCTTCGCGCACTTCGCGGATGTGGGACTCTTCGCTGGGGCAGGCGGCGTCGCCGCCGAAGGCCTCGACGCTGGCCTGGAGGTTGTCGGTGGACCAGATCTGGCCGGGGCCCACGTGGTCCATGCCTTCGATGCCCTTGGCAAGGTACATCTTGAAGGACTGGAGCGTGACGCGGTTGGCGCGATCGGAGAGGCGCGTGTTGAGTTCGTCTTGGAGAGGGATGAGCGGCTCGACTTCGCCCGCGCCCTCGAAGGTGAGGGGCTGGGCGGTGTTCTGGATGTGGACGATCGGGATGCGGCCGGCGGTCCACGCGCGGGACTGCTCCCACGCGAGTTCGCCGTTGTGGTAGACGTGCCACGCGGAAGCGGAGATGACCTCGAGGACTTCGGGCTGCGTGTGTGTGGGAGCGGAGCCTGGCTTGCCGGTAAGGGCACGGATCACGCCGCGGAGGCTGAGGGCGGTGTCGGTGTTTTCCGCTTGTGCAGCGCGGGAGCGGATGATGTAGGCGTCGAGGAGGCGGTAATCGTGCGGGTTCTGCAGCGGGATGCCGCGGCGGGGCTCGACAACTTCGATGGTGATGGCGGACGCGGCGGCGAGGGCGGCATCGGCGTCTGCTGGTACGGCCGCGGTGCGCGCGAGGCGGTCTTCATCGACGCGGATGAGGAGGTCCACGTGACCAAAGACGTGGCCCATGAGGGCGATGTCCTGGAGGAGCGCGATGCCGCCGGACTGTTCCCAGACCTGATCGAGGACGCGCTCGATGATCGTGCGCTTGGCCTGCTGGGCGGTGCTGCGGATGGCGACGGGCTTGCCGAACATGAAGTCGACCATGGCCTGGATGCGCCAGGCGATGTCGTTCTCGATGACGACCTCGCGGCGCTGGGCGCGGTCGTCGGGCAGGGCGTGTGCGGCGGCGGCGCGGAGGCGCGCGGGGAGGCCCTGCTCCTGGGGCTGGCGGTACCAGCGGCCGCTTGCGCCGCGCCCCACGCCCACCGGCTGGAGCGGATTCCTGTAGTACGTCCACAGCGTGTCGAAGCGGGGCACGCGGCCCCGTTCGTGCTCGTCGATGACGAGGTTCAGCTTTGCCTGGTCAAGGCGGACATCGGAAAACGCGCTCAGCCGGTAGGACATGGGGCACCCCTTTGGGAGAGCGTGGTGGGCCCGCCCTTCTGTCCCGGGCCGGGCCACGCACACGCCTCTACCCAATCCCCCCGCGACCCGATTTGTGCGCGCGGACCGGGGTGGTCGGACGGCAAAGTTGGCGGAAATGGCCTGAAAACACAGGGCGAAAAAAATCCGGGAGAATTCGGGCCGTTTCCCGTTTTGACGCCACGGCGCGCGCACAAACGCGGTGATGCGCGCCGGGTGGCCGTGCCCATGGGCGTACGCTGGCCGCCGTGGATGGCTCGCACTGGCATGTCCCGCTTGCTCTGCGGCTGCGCATCTCGTGGGGGCGTGCGCGGCACCATGAGTTCTGGCCGGCGTGGGTGTTCTACGCGCCGCTTATTCCGTATGCGCTGTGGCTGAGCGTGCGGACGCGCGGGCTGATGACGCCCACGGCGTGCAACCCCGCGATTGATCACGGCGGCGGCTGGGTGGGCGAGAGCAAAGAGAAGATCATGCGGTCGCTGGGGGAGTCACCCTTTGCGCTGCCCACGGTGTTCGTGGATGCCGGCGGGACGGCGGCGGAGCGGGCGGAACGCGCGATGGAGCAGATGAGGGTGCGTGGCGTGGCGCTGCCGGTGATCCTAAAGCCCAACGCGGGGCAGCGCGGCTTTGGCGTGAAGCTGGCACGCACGGACGCGGATGTCGCGAGGTACTTTGAGGGGGTTTCGACGCCGGTGGTGGCGCAGCCGTATCACCCGGGACCGTGCGAGTGCGGCATCCTTTGGGTGCGGGATATTGGACGATCGCACGGGGGGGAAGGGACGGGGTTCATCTTTTCTGTGACACGGAAGGACTTTCCGGTGGTGGAGGGGGACGGGGTGCGGACGCTGCGCGATCTGATCCTGGAGCACCCGCGGTACCGGCTGCAGTGGCGCGTGTTCTTTGCGAGGCACGCGGGGCAGTTGGGGCGTGTGCCGGGCACAGGGGAACGCGTGCGGCTGAGTGTGTCCGGGAACCACTGCCAGGGGACGCTCTTTCGTGACGGCGCGGACCTGATCACGCCCGAATTGTCGCGCGTGGTGGATGCGTTGTGCGATGGGTTTGGTGCGCCGACGGGCGTGCCCGGTGGTCTGGACTTCTGCCGCCTGGATGTGCGGTACGAGAGCGATGAGCTCCTGCGGCAGGGCAGGGGCTTTGCCATCGTCGAGGTCAATGGGAGCACGGCGGAATCCACGAACCTGTACGACCCTTCGCGCGGGCCTCTGTGGGCGTACCGCATCCTGTTCGCGCAGTGGCGGCACCTGTTCACGATCGGTGCGTGGCGGATGGCGAACGGTGGCCGCGCGATGTCGTGGCGCGAGTGGCGCGCCACGATGCGCGAGCACTACGAGACGCGCGAGGGCAGCGAAGTCGCTGACTAATGCTGCCTTACGCCACGCTCGCGGGCGTCATGCCAGCCATCGGGTAGTGGGCGCAGAGCGCTTCGCCCAGCGCGGCGGGGTCGGCGAGCACGAACTGGCAGGAGTAGCCCAGGCGCCAGCCGGCGAAGCGCAGGGCGCGCACCAGGCTCTCCTGGGTGGTGCAGGCGATGAGGCCGTCACCACGGAGCTCCAGCGGCAGCATGCGGAACTGCCACGCCTGACGCCGGTTGATGGCCTCAAGGGCTTGCGTGGAGATGTGCATGACGCGCGGGTCCACCGTGGGGGCGATGCCGGCGTACTGCTCGGCCCAGGCGCGCTCCACGGCCTCGGGGTTCACGCCGAACATCTCCTCGGCGAGTGCGCCGAACGCGCCGCCGCGGTCGCGCTGGGCGGCCAGCACCTCATCGCGCTGCGCGGGGGTGATGATGTTGTGCCGGACGAGGAGTTCGCCGAGGTGCAGATGCTTCATGGGACCACGCTCCAGTGCGCTCCGCCATGGGCGGGGCGTGCAGGAGCATCGACGGTGCGGGGCGGTGTCTGCACGCGGCAGGGCGCGGATTGCGGGGCGGGCGCTCACCCACGCGGGTTGGGCGCAGCGCGCGGTGCGCGACGGACTCTCCGGGGAGGCCGGGGAGCGCGCGAGAAAAACCGACGGGTCGGGTTGACA
This sequence comes from Phycisphaerales bacterium, assembly GCA_036261855.1. GTDB lineage: Bacteria > Planctomycetota > Phycisphaerae > Phycisphaerales > UBA1924 > BJHL01. The sequence goes on from DATAKA010000025.1 coordinate 18,898, forward strand.
GCACGCCGCGCGTATTGCAGTGGCGGGTGGTCCGGATATCCGGTGCGGGTCGGCGACCCGGCGATACTGTGTGCAGTCTCAGGCGGGTTCGATGGTGACGGTCAGGCTCTTGCTCTGGAGCTGTTCCTGGTAGAGCTCCGCCCGCTCGCGGTGCGTGACGAGGACGAGGGCGAGGCCGGTGTCGTTGGCTTCCTTGGTGACGACGACGGCGCGCTGGGGCTCAAGGGGCGTCAATTCCACGAGGGACTGCACGACGTGGTCCATGCTGTTGACGTCGTCGTTGTGCAGCAAGACCTTGAAGTGCGGCAGGTTGCGGGGTGGTGGCCGGTCCAGCACCGCCGCGGGCGCGCCGTTCTGGGGCGCGGGCTGGGCGGGCTGCGGCGGCTCCGCAGGCGTGGAGGGCGCGTTGTCACTCATCGAAGAACTCCCCAAAGGCGACCCAAACACGTTCCGGTCAATCGTTGGTACTGCGTACCGGCAAGTCACGCGGCGGGTGCGAAAACTCGCGAGGGAGCAGCGGGTTTCCGGACTCCCCGCAATGGGGGCCACGTGCTGATCGCTATCCTTCTTGTTCATGGTCTTCCGCGTCTGCAAGATGTTCGAGATCGCCTCCGGGCACATGCTGCACAAGCACCCAGGGCGGTGCCGCTTCCCGCACGGGCATACCCGCCGGGTGGAAGTAGTGGTCCGCGCCCAACAATTGGACACCAATGACATGGTGTGCGACTTCAAGGCATTGAAGTGGGCGGTCTTGGAGTGCGTGGACCGGTTGGACCACGCCATGGCGATCAACAGCCAGGACCCTTCACTCAAGGGGCTGCTGGAGACAAAGGACCGGCTCGTCGTCTTTGAGAACCAGGACCCGACGACGGAAGTGCTCGCCAAGCACATCTATGAGAGCGTGTGTCAGCGCATCGGCACAACGTTCGCCGGGGATGGTGTCACGTACCACCTCCCGGCGTCGCTGGTGGTCGAGCGCGTGCGCGTCTCTGAGACCAGCACGACGTGGGCCGAGTACGGGCGCGCGTGACGGCGGGCGCGAACCCGGCCCGCCCGTGCGGCGTCTGAGTGCGGGCATGAACAACATTCTACCGAACGACTCCAGGAGGACTCTCATGCGGAAGGCTCGTCTTGCGGTTGGCGTCGCGGCTCTCACCCTCGTCGCGGGCGGCGTGTGGGCCCAGCCCCGCGCGGATGCCAAGGACCAGGGCGCGACCAGCGAGGACTTCCAGTTTGCGCGCCGCCTTTCGCGCGTGTTCCGCAGTGTGGCGCAGTCGTGCGAGCCGGCGGTGGTGCACATCACGCAGATGAAGCAGGTGCAGAACGTGGATTGGTTCGGGCGCGCGGTCGGCCCCTCGCGGGTGGTGCCCGCGGGCGTCGGCAGCGGCGTGATCGTGGACGGCGACGGGTACGTCGTGACGAACAACCATGTGGTGGAGGGTGCCAAGCAGCTCACCGTCAAGCTTGCCGATGGGCGAGAGTTCCCCGCCACGCTGGTGGGCGCCGATCCGCAGAATGATCTGGCGGTCGTGCGCATCGACACCAAGGGTGAACGCGTGCGCTTCGCGGCGCTGCCCTTCAGCGATTCTGATGCGCTCGAGGTCGGCGAGTGGGTCGTCGCGATCGGCAGCCCCTTCGGCCTGGACAACTCGGTGACGCAGGGCATCGTCAGCGCCAAGGGCCGAACGGTGACGCCCGGCATGGGCAACATCAGTTACGAGGACTACATCCAGACCGACGCGGCCATCAACCCGGGCAATTCCGGTGGGCCGCTCCTGAATCTGGAAGGCCAGATCGTGGGCATCAACTCCGCCATCGCGTCCCGCAGCGGCGGGTACGACGGGCTGGGCTTCGCGATCCCCGCCAACGTCGCAAAGGGCATCTACGACAACATCCGCGCCAACGGCAAGCTCGTGCGCGGGTGGCTGGGCGTGCAGTGGGACCGCAGCCGCGAGGACGACAACGAGATCGTCGTGCAGTCGATCATCGAGGGGAGCCCGGCGGCGCAGGCGGGCTTCCAGGAAGGGGACGTCATCACCAAGGTGCAGGGCCAGCCGGCAACCCCTGTCCGCTTCGGGCGCGCGCTGAGCGTGGCGGGCCCGGGCAGCAAGGTGGAGTTTGAGGTGCAGCGCGACGGCAAGCCGCGCACGATCGCCGCGACATTGGGCGACATGAAGGACTACAAGGCCCAGATCGCCCAGAGCCTGGGCATGACCCCGATCGAAGAACTGGGTGTGTCGGTGAAGGAACTCGACGCCGCGACCGCCCGGCGCCTGGGTTACAACGCGCGCCTGCGGGGCATGGTGGTGACGGAGGTGACGGCGGACGGGCGCAGCGCCGGGAAGCTCCGCGAGGGGGATGTCATCGTCGCGGTAGACGACCAGACGGTCAACACGGCCGAGGCGCTCATCGACGCGCTCCACGGGGCCGACCTGCAGCGCGGCGTGCGCGTCAACGTGATCCGTGATGGCATGCGTGGCTTTGTCGAGGTTGGCGACGAGTAGTTTGCATCAGATCGCTCGCTGCTTCAGCCTGGCACCATCCCCAGCTTCCACGCACCCCAGATGACCAGCGGCACCAGCACCGCCGTGATGAGGTCCAGGCGCACGCCCGCACGCATCATCTGTCCCATTGTCATGCGGCCGGTGCTGAAGACCAGGGCGTTGGGCGCGGTGCCGGCGGGCATCATGAAACCCAAGCTCGCAGCGAGCGAGAGCACCATGCACGCCGGGACCGGCGGCACGTCCAGAGCTTTCGCGAGAGCGGCGACCACCGGGAGGCCCGCCGCGACCAGCGCGGTGTTGCTCGCGAACTCGGTGAGCGCAACCGCTCCCAGCGCGAGGACGAAGAGCACCAACAGGAACGGGGCTCCATGCAAACCCTGCGCGGCGTCGGCGATGGCCTTGTCCAGGCCGTTGCGGGAGATGGCCGCGGCGAGGCTGAGCCCGCCACCGAACATGACCAGCACGCCCCAGGGAAGGCGTGAAGCGTCTTCCCACGTGATGAGCTGCTTGGACCACCGCCCATCCCACGGGAGGATGAACAGCACGAGCGACGCGGTAATGGCGACCGTGGCGTCCCCGACGCCGAGCTGCTTGCTGAAGACCCACGCGAAGACCGCGAGCAGGAACACCGCCAGCACCGCCCACTCCGGCCAGCGCATGGGGCCCAGGTCACGCACTTCCTGCTGCACCAGTTGGCGTACGCCCGCGAGGTTGTGGTCGGGCATCCGCGGCCCACGGATGGTGATTGCCGCCCACGCGAGGGGGAGCATGAGGAGCACAACGGGCCCGCCGATTGAGAGCCATTCTTGAAACGAGAGCGTGGTGCCCAGTTCCTTCTTGAGGAACGCGGCCATTTGCGCCATGGGCGGGGTGCCCACGAGGGTGCCGACGCCGCCGATCGATGCACCAAACGCCACGGCGATCAGGAGCGAAGCCTCAAAGCCCTGCCGGGCCGTGGGTTCTTCGGCGTTGGCGGGTCGCTGTTCACGGTCCAGCAGGAGGCACACGCTGATGGCGATGGGCATCATCATCACCGTCGCCGCGGCGTTGCTCACCCACATGCTGATGAACGCGGTGGCGCACAAGAACCCGGCGATGAGCCTGCGCGGGCTCGCCCCCACCACCGTGATGACCGCGAGGGCAAACCTCCGGTGCAGGCCGGACTTTTCGAGCGCCTGCCCGATGATCATGCCGCCCAGGAACAGGAAGATGACCTCGTCGGCGTACGGCGCGCACGTTTCCTTGAGCGTGCCCAGACCCAGCACGGGCACGAGCGCGATGGGCAGGAGTCCCGTGATCTCGATCGAGAGGGCCTCGGTCATCCACCACAGGCCCATCCAGACAGCGAGGCCGGCGGTGAGTGCGGCGTTGGGAGCGAGGCCGGGTGCCCAGGTGCGCAGGGCGAGCCACACCATCACCCCGATGAGTGGCCCTGCGGCCAGCTTGGCGATGCGGGCCGCGTTGAGTCGCCCCAGATGGTGGTCATTGCTCACGCCGCGGAGCATACCCGGACGGCGGGCGGGTGATCGGTGCAACCGGGGCCGGCGGGCATCCGGAAAGCATGGATGACCGGAGATCGGCGGGACGGCAATTCAGCAGGTTCTTGTTTGGTATCTGCTTGACGCCAAGGGTTTGGCCTGCGACACTGGACGTCCGGTCGGTCCCAACCGTCTCCCCCGGAGCGGTGCCCGTGCAGCGGGCACTGCGGCATCGTTGTCGAGCCGCTCCGTTGCGGCGGGCGGTTGTGTCGGACTATTTGTTTGGAGTCACGCATGGCGGGCAAGAACACTGGTTTCGGCGGCACGGGCATCACCATCGTCCTTCTGGCGGTGGGCGCTCTTGGCCTCTTCGTCGCGTTCGCGATCTTCTACGGGAAGTACAGCGACGCCCGCCAGTCGCTGGAGCAGTACAAGAAGGACAACGAGGCGATCGTGAAGCAGGGCGAGGCCAACCGCGACGACATCCGCGGCCTGATGACCGAGGCCCGCGCCGCCAACAACAAGAGCCTGGTGACCTATCTCGCCGAGAACCGCGAAGCCATGATGCTCCGCATGACAGGCGACAAGCGCGACTCCCTCTCCACGCTGGAGAACAAGCTCCAGGGCGTCGAGGGCAACGACCAGCCGCTGCTCACGATGATCCGCTCCCGCGACGCCGCCATCAGCGGCCTCAAGACCGAGGCCGAGCAGGCCGTCGCCGCGCGCGACGCCGCCCGCACCGACCTCACCAACGAGCTCTCCCGCATCAAGCAGATCGAGGACGGCCACCGCACGACGCTCACGCAGTTGAATGCCGAGATCGGCCGCTACAAGGACGAGATCGAGCAGTACCGCAAGGGCGCGGACGACTACAAGACCGCGACGCAGGCCCAGCTCGACACGTCCCGCACCGAGTGGAACGAGAACGAGAAACGCCTGCAGGACCAGGTCTCCCGCCTCACCGAGCAGAAGCTGATCCTGGAGGCCCAGATCGCCAAGCTCCGCAACGACCGCTCCAGCCAGCTCTTCCGCGGCCAGGACGAGGCCGCCCTCGTGGACGGCGGCGTCATCAGCCTCAACGAGGGTGAGCGCACCGTCGCCATCAACCTCGGCCGCAAGCAGAAGGTTGTCCTGGGCATGACCTTCGCCGTCTACTCCTCCGCGCAGGCCATCAAACCCGACGACGCCGGCGTCTACTCCCCCGGCAAGGCCACCCTTGAGGTCATCAACGTCGGCGAGTCCAGCAGCACCTGCCGCGTGACCAGCGAGATGCGCGGCAACCCCGTCATCCGCGGCGACGTCATCGCCAATGCCGTCTACGACCCCAACAAGGTCTACAAGTTCGTGGTCTACGGCTCCTTTGACGCGGACCGCGACGGCGTCGCGACGCCCGTGGAGAAGGACGCGCTCGACGCCATGATCCGCTCTTGGGGCGGCCAGGTCGTCGCCGAAGTGCAGGGCGATGTTGACTTCGTGGTGCTGGGCGAGCGCCCCAGCCTGCCGCCCCGCCCCTCCGAGGACGCGGCGCTGGCCCTGCAGCTTGAGTACAAGAACCGCGTCGCCGAGGTCGAGAAGTACGACCAGCTCTTCCGCCAGGGCGCTTCCACCGGCGTGCCGGTGCTGAACGAGAACCGCCTCTACACGCTGATCGGCAAGACGCCCGCCGCGTCCCGCCGGCCCGCCCGCGCCAACGGCCAGTAAGCCGCCGTACGCTCGGTCTTGGGCATGAAACTCGGCAAGCTCCCCCTCCCGCTCCAGTCACCCGTGGCTGGAGCGGTTCGTTTGATGACCACGCCAATGCATCTGGCGGGGTACGAGCGCTCCGCGCGGTGGGCCCGCGGCTTTGCGCAGGTCTACCCGCGCATCTCGCCCAGCCGCTTCGCGCGCGCGGTGCACAACCTGCGGGACGCGTACCCCGCGTGGAGCGACGACCAGGTTCACCAGTATGCCCTGCACTCCTACGAGCACCTCTTCCAGCTCGCGGCGGAGTTTGTGTTCATCCCGCGCCTCATGACGCTCGAGTCGTGCATGAAGCACCTCACGTTCACGGATATCTCGACGGGCGTGCGTGCCCTGCTGAGCGACCGGCCCGTGATCCTGCTCTCCGGGCACGTGGGCAACTGGGAGCTCATCGGCTACTCGATGTCGATGCTGGGCTTCCCCATGCAGGCCATCTACCGGCCGATTGACCTGCGCCCGCTGGACGACTGGGTCTATTCCGTGCGCAAGCGCCGGGGGCTCACACTCGTCTCCAAGTTCGGCGCGATGAAGGTGATGCCCGGCTGCCTCGAGCGGCGCGAGCCGATCGGCTTGGTCGCGGACCAGTCCGGCGGCGACCGCGGCGTCTTCACGCCGTTCTTCGGGCGGCTCACCAGCACGTACAAGTCCATCGGCCTGCTCGCGATGCAGTCGCGCGCCACCATCGTGTGCGGCTACGCCCGCCGGCTGGGCGCGCAGAACGCCCCGCCGCCCGGGGCGTGGCAGAACTCGCTCATGGAGCCCGTGGAACTCGCCCGCTTTGAGCACCAGGACGCCGGGCTGCGCATGAGCGTCGAGGTGGTGGACATGTACGGGCCCGAGGACTGGGAGAACCAGCCCGACCCCCTCTATTACCTCACGGCCCGTTACCGGCGCGCGATCGAGATGATGGTCCGCCGTGCCCCGGACCAGTACTTCTGGATGCACCGCGTGTGGAGGAGCCGCCCCGCGCACGAGCGCCACGGCAAGCCATTCCCACAGGCCCTGAAGGACAAGCTCCGCAGCCTGCCGTGGATGACCGACGCCGACGTGGAGGCGGTTATTGACCGCAGCGAGCGGGACGCGAAGGACCTTTCGTGGACGAAGCGGTGACACTCGGGGCTCATGGAAACCCCACCCCCCACCCCTGCGTACCTTGAGGACATGGTCACACACCCCCAACGCCCGCAGAACGCGCCCAACGACGACCAGTCCGGGGACGGCGAAGAGCCGTTCGGCCGCCTGCACGACGTGCGGGTGCTGATCGTGGACGACGACCGGGACGTGCTGGAGGCGTTCGACGCGGCGTTCCAGGCCGAGGGGGCCCTCACGCAGGTGGCCATGGACGGCAACGAGGCGATCCGCATCTGCCAGAACGACCCGCCGGACCTGGTCATCCTGGACATGATGCTGCCCAAGCGGTCGGGGTTCCTCGCGCTCGAGAAGATCAAGGGCAACGAGGACAGCCCGCTGGTCATCATGGTGACGGCCAACGAGGGCAAGCGCCACAGCGCGTACGCCGAGACGCTGGGCGTGGACATGTATCTGCAGAAGCCCGTGCCGCTCAACAAGCTACTGGACGCGGCGGTGGAACTGATCGAGGCGGACGAGAACGCCGAGTCATCAGACTGAGATTACAGGCCCGCCGGCGCGCCGCCCTTGCGCGGATCGGACGCGGGCTGCCACGCTTTGCTTTTCCTGCGGATGACCTGCACCGCGCCCACGGGCTGGCGGCGGGAGACATCGTGGCCGAGGGCTTCAAGGCTCTTCTTGGCGGGTGATTCCAGGAGCGCCGTTTCCAGTTGCAGCGTGTGCGGGCTCCACTGGTGGTGGAAGCGTGGGCGCGACACGCTGTCCTCAGCATTCATGTCAAACAGCAGGACGTTGAGCAGTGCCTGCAGCGTGCCGCTGATGATGCGCGGGCCGCCCGATGCGCCGGCGAGCATGAAGACCGGGTGGGCAAACGTGTTCGCTCCCCCTTCACCCCCCACACCATCCAGCACGATCGTGGGCGTCATGCAACTCAGCGGGCGCTTGCCGGGCTGCGGGCGGTTGCGGTCGCCGTGGGTGAGGCCGAAGGCGTTGGCGTGCCCACTCCGCGTGATGAAGTCGTCCATCGTGTCGTTCAGGATGAACCCGCACTCGGGCACGCCGATGAGCGAGCCGAAGACGAGGTTGATCGTCTCCGTGCACGCGACGGCGTTGCCCGCGCCGTCCACGACGCACAGGTGGCTGGTGCCGTGCCCGTCCTTGGGTTGGAGCGCCATGCCGTACACGTCCTGCGGGAAGGTGCGTTCCTCGCGGATCGCCTCGGCCCGGCTCTGGAGGTACGTGGGGCTCAGGAGTTCGTGGAGCGGCACATCGACAAAGTCGGTATCGGCGAGCCAGCGTGCGCGGTCGGCGAAGGCGTGCTTGCACGCCTCCGCCACGAAGTGGATGTACTCGCTGCTGTTGTGGCCGTGCTGCCGCACGATGCGCTGCACGTCGGCACGCCGGTGCTCCAGCATCGCGAGCACCTGCGCCACGACAATGCCGCCGCTGCTGGGCGGGGGCATGCCCAGGAACGTCTTTCCACCGAACGTTGTCACGAACGGCTTCAATTCCTGCACGCGGAACGCGGCAAGGTCCTCGAGCGACAGTTCGCCGCCGTCGTCGTGCACCGCGTCCACCATGCGGCGGGCGTTGTCGCCCTCGTAGAACGCTCGGGCGCCGTCCTTGGCAATAGCGGCGAGCATCTCGGCCTGCTCGGGCAGGGCAATGCGGTCCCCCACTCTCACTGCGCCGTCCTTGAAGAACCGCGACCAGAGGAAAGAGATCCGCTTGAGTTTGGCCGCATCGAGCGCCGCATCCGCTTTTTTGGACCCGCCGCGCAGCCACTCAAAGACGTCCTGCGCACTCTCCACGTAGTGCGCATCGATTGCGTACCCCTCCTTGGCGAGCCGGATCGCCGGCGCAAGCACCGCCTCCCGCGGCAGAGTTCCGTAGCGCTCCAGCGCGTGCAGCATGCCGGCGACGTGCCCCGGAACGGCGACGGCACGCCCACCGCGGGTCGCGGCGTCGGGGTCGTCGATGGTCTCGTAGTACCTTGGCCCCACCGCCGCCGGGCAGGTCTCGCGGTAGTTGATCGCCGTCACCACCGGGTTCGCGGGCGTCACGCCCAGCCGCGGGTGCTCCCGCAGGTGCACGACCATGAACCCACCGCCGCCCACACCGCACGAGTACGACCGCACCACCGACAGCGCGAACGACGTCGCCACCGCCGCGTCCACGGCGTTCCCGCCCGCCCGCAGCACCTCAAGCCCCGCCTGCGACGCCAGCCTGTGGTCCGCGGCGACCGCTGCGTGTGCAAACTCCATGGTCATGGGGGAGAGTACCCACCGCACCTCCGCGGCCGTTCCACGCTACCCGTACCGCTTTATCTGTACTGCTCAGACCGTTCGTACCATTGGGCCGCAGCGTCCGTAGCTCAGTTGGATAGAGCGGCGGTTTCCTAAACCGCAGGTCGACAGTTCGAATCTGTCCGGACGCGCTTCGTGCGGCTCACTACACCACCTAGTGGAGGTAACAAAAACTGCCACCGCCCCACTTCGGGTTAGGCGGGTCCGTCTGTGCATGCCGCGATTTCGTTAGTCTTGCTCCTTGAGGACAGCACGACGGGGTGGGCGTGCTCTCGCCGCCGATGATCCCCATCCGCCATGATCGTGGCGGCTCATTGGGGCAGTACGGGCGGCGTGCGCGTACTGCCTTTTTCCTCAGCTTTGCTGGTGCCCCGCATCGCACCCCGGTGTGCAGGCGAACACTGTTCGCATGCCCTCACCTGCCGCCGCACCGACACACCCCGCTCCCGCGGCCCCCACCGCCGCCCGCCGCAAGGCCGCGAATAAGTACAAGCCGGACACCGTCCGCCTGCTCATCGTGGCGGAGGCGCCGCCGTGCACGCCCGAGCGATACTTCTACTTCGAGCACGCAGACCAGCACGACTGGCTCTTCCGCTATGTGTGGGAGGGGCTGACGGGACAGAAGCCCGACCGCGCGCGCAAGGCCGAGCACCTCGCCGCGCTACGGGACGCGGGCGTCTTCATGATCGACCTGCACGAGGACCAGATCAGTGAGCCCAGCGCCAGGGACCTCGCGCCGTGCGTGCCCGGGCTCATCGCGCGGTGCAAGGAACTGCGGCCCAAGGCTGTCGTCCTTATCAAGTCGGTGGTGTACGACGTGGCGTTCGATGCGCTCACCGCGGCGGGGCTGCCGGTGGTGGATGAACGCATCCCCTTCCCCGCGAGCGGGCAGCAGAAGAAGTTCCTAGAGGCCTTCAGCACCGCGGTCGACGGCCTGGTGAAGGTGCGGCCACGGGCGTGAAGTGGTGCCGGTGCGACCGGGTGCGTACGAGCGTCAAACTTCACCACGGGCGTTGCGTTCAAGCATCACGCCCCGCAACCGAGCACCCCACGTCCGCGAATATCTTTCTGAGGGACCGCCCAAACCGCCACGGACGGCACGGCACCGCTGTTGCACCCGTGGGGTTGTCATGGCTCTCCAACTCAAGAACCGTGTTGTCTCTGTGTGTTCCCGGGCGTTGCGCATCGGCGTGGTTGCCGGCGTAGGCGTGCTGCTCGCATCATGCAGCGCGAAGCGGGTGGCGTGGCACTCGCCCGGCGAGGCCTCCCGCCTCGACACCTCGCCGCAGGTGGTCTTTGATGGCGAGCCCGTGCTCGCCGCGCGGGGGGACAACGAGCCGCACCTCGCCGCGTGGCGCGACGACTCACTGAACATCCGTGAGATCAAGAGCCAGTGGGAGGACGAAATGTGGCCCGAGCGCCGCCGCCACCGCGGCCGCTACCACCGCTTCCATCTCCCGCGGAATGCGGACACGTACCTGTACTATGAAGACTCCTACACCTCTTCTTCGACGTACTACCGCTCATACAACAGCTCGTACAGATCATCCTACCGCGGCTGGTAACACCGCCACTTCAGCACGAAACTGCGCACTCGGATCCGCTCAACCGGGGCGTGGTACGCTTCCGCCATGTCCCCAGGCATGCAGCGCCTCTTTGATACCTCCGGCGCCTTCGCACACCCCGTCACGCTCATCACCGTGGGCGTCGCGTCCGCCGGCATCCTGGCCGGGCTCGTTAGCGTGCCGTTCATTTCCAAGGGGATGAAGGACCCGGAGACCGCGCGAGAGGTCCGCACGCGCACGATCACCTGGGTCGTCATCGCCCCCCTGGTACTCGGCCCAGTCATCGCGGCCCCGCTGGGCGCGATCCTGATCGCTGCGGCACTGTCGCTGCTCTGCTACCGCGAGTTCGCCCGCGTCACCGGCCTCTTCCGGGAACGGCTGGTCTCGGCGCTCGTGGTGCTGGGCATCCTCGCCATGAGCTTCAGCCACATCGACCACTGGAAGGGTCTCTCGGTCGCCATCCAGGCCATCACGCTGTCAACCCTCTGCGTTTTCAGCGTCTTCCCGGATCGGCCCAAGGGGTACATCCAGCGCGTGGCGCTGGGCACCGCCGCGTTCCTTCTGTTCGGCGTCGGCCTGCTACGACTGGGCGCCATGGCCAATGACGACCGCTACCGCGCCCTGATCTGCGCGGTCATCCTGAGCACGCAGTTGAGCGACGTCTTCGGCTTCTGCGCCGGCAAGATCGCCCGCAAGGTGATCCCCGGCGAACCCACCCGCCTCTTCCCCACCACCAGCCCCGGCAAGACGCTGGCAGGACACCTGGGGGCCCTGCTGCTCACCGCGCCCCTCGCGGCGTACCTCTACTGGCTCACATTCCGCGGTTCGCCACTCGACCACCCCGCGCACCTCGCGGTCATGGCGCTTCTGACCGCCATCGGCGCGCAGATGGGCGACCTCGTCATGAGCAGCGTGAAACGCGACGTGGGCGTGAAGGACATGGGCGCGCTCCTCCCGGGCCACGGCGGTGTGCTCGACCGCTGCAACAGCCTGCTCTTTGTCGCGCCGGTCATCTACCACTACGCGGTCTTCTTCGGCGGCTACGCCACCACAACCCCGGTCCGCGTCCTCACCGGCACGCTCCTCCCCGCCCCCTAGCAGCCCCTTCACCACCACGAATGCCGAATCACGAATGCCCAATGCCGCGCCCAACACCCCCGCCCCATTAAACACCCCCACTCCTCCACCCGCACCCGCCCCATGCCCGACTGGAACTACAAACCCGCCGAGGACCACGCGCTCCCGCCGCTGAAGCGCCTGCGCAGCGAGCGGCGCGAGCCCGGGTTCCTCTCGTGGACCGCGCACCGCGTCTCCCTGCGGCTGCTGCGCTGGTGGATGAAGTTCTACAACCGCCTGGAGGTCGTGGGCGCTCAGAACCTCCCCCGATCCACTCCCTTTGTGGTCGTGGGCAACCACGCCAGCCATATCGATGCGCTGGTCATCGCGGCCATCCTGCCCGACGAGGTGCTGAACGAGACATTCCCCATCGCCGCAGGCGACGTCTTCTTTGAGGTCCCCGCCATCGCCGCGTTCGCCGCGAGCGTCATCAACGCGCTCCCCATGTGGCGCAAGAAGGTCGGCCGTCACGCCCTCGACGAACTCAAAGCGCGCCTCCGCTCCGGCGAGTGCGGCTACATCCTGTTCCCGGAGGGCGCCCGCACCCGCGATGGCGAGCCCCTGCCCTTCAAGCCCGGCATCGGCATGATGGTCGCCGGCTCGAGTGTCCCGGTGGTGCCCTGCCGCATCATCGGTGCTTTTGAGGCGTGGAAGCCCACCACCATCATTCCGCGCCCGCACAAGATCCGCATCGAGGTCCGCCCCGCCCAGACGTTCGCCAATATCCCCGACACCCGGGAGGGCTGGAACGCCGTCAGCGAGTCCCTCCGGCGAGCAATCTTCCCCGAACGCCCCGACCCACCCCCCCGAAAACCCGAAAAAACACAGAACGCCGCCGCGGCAGAAGCGAATACCGGAAACGTCGGGCCGTAGCCCGGATTCAAAGGGGCACCCCACCCCAGGGTCATCCATGCACCGTTGGTCCGCAACCATCCTCACGCTCGTCTGCCTGGTCTTTGTGCCAGTGATGAGCGCGTTCGCGCAGGCCCAGCGGCCGACGATTCACCCGCAATCTGTCTGCTGCTGTGCCGAGGAAGCGGAATCGGTCTGCAACTGCTGCTGCGCGATACCGGAGCCGATGGCCTCGGGCTGCGACCGCAGGTGCCCGGCGGAATCATGTCCGCCGTCACAACCGTCCTCATCGCCCAACCGCATTGCCGCGCAGCCCACCACGGTGGTTGCAACAGCATCGCTGGCCCGCCCCGCGTCAACGCGGACGCTGGGCCGCCCGGAGTCCGCAGCACGTGTGCTGCGTTCCAGAGCCGCGTTCCTTGCACCCGTGCCCGTGCCGCTGCCACCCGCCCGCGCCCCACACACCGCGGCCCGCTCGGTGCTCAGCATCTGGCTGACCTAGCCCGCGCCCTCACTGCGCGCCCGCTCAACCGATCATCGCCGGCCATCCTGGCCCAGCACGGTCGGACGTATCACTTTCACGTTGGTCACGTGCCGATTGGCCCGGTGTGAACCGGATCCACGGCGTGATCAACCACCCACAGTCCACCCACCCGAAGGAACCACCCATGCGCATCCACACGCTCATTCTGTCCGCTGTCTTTGCCGCCATCCTGACCGCCTGCGGCTCAACAAAGCCCGCCGGCATGTCCAAAGAAAACGCCATCATCCACCAAGTGACAGAGGCCGACGTGGCCCAAGCGCACAGCAAGGAACCGCTCAAGGGGCAGACCGTGACCCTCTGGGTCAACGGCCTGGGCTGCCCCCAGTGCGCCTCCAACATCGACCAACAAATGAAGCGCACGGAGGGCGTCACCAGCGTCCGGACCGACCTCGGTCATGGCAAGGTCTACCTGACCCTGAGCGGCAAGACCAACCCCAGCCCCTACACGCTCTCCGAACGCACCCTCGACGCGGGCTTCACGCTCGTCAAGGTCGAACAGCCCTGAGCCCCGCGAGACCACACCATGATCGATCCATCCATACATCCAACTCACCGTTTCCGGCTCGCGGCGTACGCCCTCGCCGGCACGGCGTGCCTTACGACCGCCGCCTCCGCACAGGAGGCGATGTACACCGCCGCTGCGACCATGCCCAGCCCTGGCACGGGCGTTGTCCGGCCCCAGGTCAACTACTTCCGCTACGGCACCAACCCGCTGAACCCGGACGAAGAATCCACGGACGTCGCGGAAGCCATGACGACCGTTGCCTGGGGCCTGGACCGTGGTCTGGCGCTCTTTGTTGATGTGCCCGTCGTGTTCGAGCGCGAGAACACCACGACCGGCGACGACGACTGGAACGAGGGCGTCGACGACATCGACGCGATGCTCAAGTGGCGCTTCTACCAGCACGACAGCGGCGGCATCGACACCGTCCGCGCAGCCCTTTTGGGCGGCGCGAAGGTCGCCAGCGGTGATAGTGACGACTTCTCCAGCGGCTCCGTCAACCCGCACCTGGGCGCGGTCCTCACCGTTGTCAACGGCCGTCACGGCTTCAACCAGGACGTCAGCTACACCTGGAACACCGGCGGCACGCGTGAGACCAACCTCGGCGGCGACGGCCCGAGCGACGCCCTCTCCTTCAACTCCGCGTACGTCTACCGCGTCTGGCCCGAGCAGTTCACCAGCGAATCCAACGGCGCCTGGTACATCACCGCCGAGATCAACAACCTCTACGAGACCAACGGCGACTTCGAGTCGCGCTGGGCCCCGGGCCTCATGTACGAGGGCCGGCGCGTGTCCTTTGAGGTCATGGCGCAGTTCCCCTTATACAACGACCTTGACGAGCGACCGGAGCTCGACCTTGCGTTGGGCATCGGTCTGCGCGTCAGCTTCTGAACCAGCGCAGCGCAAGACTCCCCGCACGCCCCACCCTCTTGGATGGGGCGTGTGTTCTTTTTTGCAGTACCCTCCCGATGCGGCCCGCGCTTTACAGCATCTTCGCTTGGCGTCCGGTCGTATATGTGGTAGCCTTTGACTGTCCCCTATGGCTGGAAACGTCCCCCGTCCTCCCGCCCACCTGCCCCCCGCTCCACCCATCGACGAGCGGCGCTTCATCGCTCAGTTCCTGATTTCCGAGTCCCAGCGGCTGGGCCGCCAGGCCGCCCGCCGCATGCCGGCGTCGGCATCACCCATCGCGCTCGACGAGTGGTCGCAGCACCTGGCCGCCCGGACGACCGACCTGGCCTCCGCCGTCCTCGCGGGTGAGGCGGGCCTCTTCGCCGACCAGGTCCAGTGGGCCCGCGTCGCGTTCGGCGCGCGGAACATGCCCGTGCAGAACCTTGCCGCGAGCCTCGATGCACTCCGCGACGAACTCTCGCACGAACTGCCGCAGGCCGACCGCCCGTGGCCGCTCGCATGCATCGCCCAGGCCAGGGCGGCGCTCGACGCGCCGGCCGCCGCGGCACCGCCGATGCTCTCGTCCGCCACGCCCCACGGCCAGCTCGCCGCGAAGTACCTGCTCACGGTGCTGGAGGGCGACCGACGCGCCGCGGGCGAACTGCTCGTTCAGGCCGTCCGCGCGGGCACGCTCACCGTCACCGACTGCTACGAGCACGTGCTCATCCCGGTGCAGCGCGAACTGGGCCGCATGTGGCACGTGGGCGACCTGTCCGTCGCCGAGGAGCACTTCGCCACCGGCACCACCACCATGGTGATGAGCCAGCTCTACCCGCTGCTCCCCCGATCCCCCGGCAACGGCCGCACCGTCATCACCGCCAGCGTGGAGGGCAACTTCCACGACGTCGGCGCCCGCATGGTGGCCGACTACTTTGAGATCGCCGGGTGGAAGTCCATCTGCCTGGGCGCGAGCGTCCCGCCCGAGGACATCGCGCAGGCGGTGGACCACTTCGGTGCCGACCTCGTCGCACTCTCCGCCAGCATGCCCAGCCACCTGCACGCGGTGGAGGCCACCATCAACGCCATCCACGCCGTGCCCCACGCCAAGCCCGTGCGGGTGCTTGTCGGGGGGCCGGCCTTCTCGGGTGCTGGCGAGGCCTGGAAAGAAGCCGGGGCCGACGGCCACGCGACCACCGCGCAGGAAGCGGTCGATACTGCCCGCAAGCTTGTCGCATAGCCCCGCAGCGGCCCCGCGAGCCCGTCGCCCGCCCATACTTTCTGGCCAACTCCACCCACCCGGAAGCAACCGCGCGCCCGCGCCAGCCGATAACATCCCCCATGGCGGAGCCATCTCCAGGCCCTACATCCCTCGACCCCCAGCGTCCTCCCGAGGTCGATGCGTCCCTGTACCTGCACCCCCACACGCTGGCGCGACTGGGCTCCTTTGAGCTCCGTGCCAAGATGATCGTCGAGGGCTTCGCCAGCGGCCAGCACCGCTCACCGTACCAGGGCCTCTCCGTCGAGTTCGCCCAGCACCGCCCGTACGTCCACGGCGACGACCTGCGCCACCTGGACTGGAAGGTCTTCGGCCGCACCGACCGCCTGCAGCTCAAGCAGCACCAGCAGGAGACCAACTTCGACCTCATGATCCTGGTCGATTCCTCCGGCAGCATGTCCTACGGCAGCCGCACCTACGAGGACGCCAGCGGCGAGGGCCGCAAGACCAGCCCCGACGGCCGCAGCAACTGGAGCAAGTTTGACCACGCCACCGCCCTCGCCGCGGCGCTCGCGTACATCACACTGCGCCAGGGCGACCGCGTGGGCACGGTCGTCTACGCCGACGAGGTCCGCGCGATGGTGAAGCGTTCCAGCAGCCAGGGCACCTGGCGGCAGATCGTGGGCGCGCTCGCCACGCACGCGCTCGAACCCTCCAACCGCGCCCGCACCACCGACCTCGCTCGCGTCGTGGACCAGACCCTCGCCAAGCTCACCAACCGCTGCCTCGTCGCAATCATCAGCGACTTCTTCATGGACCTCGAGAAGTTGCGCGATGCCCTGGCCCGCCTGCGCTTCCACGGGCACGACGTGCTGGTCTTCCAGGTGCTCGACCGCGCCGAGCTCGAGTTTGACATGACCGATGCCGCGCCGTTCGAGGGCATGGAGGGTGAGGGACTGGTCCGCATCGACCCCCGCGCCATCCGCAAGGCCTACCTCGAGCAGATCTCCGGCCACCTCACGGGCGTTGAGAAGGCCGTCCGCGCCTTCGGCTACGACTACCAGCGCCTGAGCACCCACGACTGGCTCGGTCCACCCCTCGCCCACTTCGTGGCCCAGCGCAACGCGCTGATCAAGAGGGGGAAGCAGCGATGAACTTCCTCAACCCAGGGCTCGCCGCCATCGGCCTCGCGTGCATCGCCGTCCCCATCCTCATCCACATCCTGATGCGCCGCCGCCGCCGCCCCGTGCCCTGGGGCGCGATGCAGTTCCTCTTGGCCGCTTACCGCCAGCAGCGGCGGCGCATGAACCTCGAGCAGTGGCTGCTCCTGGCCTCCCGTTGTCTCATCGTCGCCCTGATCGCACTCGCCATCGGCAAGCCCGTGCTCGCCGCCCTCGGCGCTGCCGAAGGCATCCGCGCCCGCACCGTTTACATATTGCTCGACAACAGCCTCACCAGCCAGACCTCCACCTCCCCAGGCACCGCCTCCTCCGGCGAGTTCACCGCTCTCAAGGAGAGCGCCCGCACACTGCTCTCCACGCTGTCCCCAGGGCGCGGCGACCGCGCGGCACTCATCACCCTCGCCGGCCCCGCGCGGGCCGATGTTCTCCCCGCCGCGCCCGACGCAGCCCAGGTCGCGCAGCTCGTCGAACGCACGCAGCCCGCCGCCAGCCGCGCGGACATCGAGGGCGCGCTCCGCCTCACGCGCCAGGCCATCCAGGAAGAAAAAGACGCGGCCGGTTCCGAGGCTGTTGTGGTTGTTCTTTCACCCTTCCGCTCGGGCGCAATGGACCTTGCCCGCACCCTGGAATCTCTCTCCACCACCAGCCGCCCCGTGCGCGTCATCGCCGAATCCCCGGCGCAGACCGTCGCCGACAACGTCACCATCGCCCGTGCCCAGCCGCTCCGCCCGCTCCTCATCACCGGAGACGCCGGCGCTGCGGGCCCTGGCACGGGCTCCATCCCCGTGCGGATAGAGCTCACCCGCTCGGGCTCGCTGGCCCAGGGCGTCACGCAAGTCCGCGCGTGGCTTGCTTCAAGCGGCACCCAACCGCCCGCGCAGACCGCCGTCGTCGCCTGGACCCCAGGCCAACGCACCGCGACGGCGTTCGTCACGCTCGACGCCCGCGCCGCGACACAGGATGCAACTCTCTCCGTCGAAACCGACGCCGATGCGCTCCTCGGCGACAACACCTTCATCCGGCCCATCGAGTCCGTCTCCACGCTGCGCGTCGCATTGATCACCCCCACCCTTTCCGCCGGCGCAAGCGCGATCGATACCTTCGCGAGCCAGGACTGGCTCGCCCTCGCGCTCTCGCCGCAGACGCCCAACCCCCTCCGCGCGGCCGACGCCTCCGGCATCCGCCTCGAAACTGTTGACCCCGCACGCCTCACCGCCGGCGCTGCCGCCGAGCTTTCCGGCGCTGCCACCATCGTCGTCACCCAGCCCCACACACTCGACGCCGGCGGCTGGCGCGCCATCGCCGCCGCGGCCGAACGCGGCTCCTTCCTCATCATCGTGCCGCCGGAAGCCGAGGCCGCCCATACCTGGATCGACGCCTGCGTCCAAGCGCTGGCTCTGCCCCTCAGCCTGTCGCGCGAGCCCACCTCCGTCGGCGGTGACGAGGGACTGGCTCTTGCGCCCCAGTCCACGCTCCCGCCCGACGAAGACCTCCTCGCCCTCGTGCGCCCCGAACTGGAAGAACTCGTGAAGCCCGTCCGCGTCCGCAAGGTGCTCACGCTCCAGCCCCGCTCCGAAAGCGCCGGCACACCCGCCCCCGCGACGCTCCTCGCCCTCGCCGACGGCACGCCCTTCATGATCTCCGCACGCACGCCCTCAGGCTCCCTCGTCGCCCTCTGGCTCGCCCCGCCCGCGCTCTCCTGGACTGACTTGCCCGCCAAGCCCCTCATGGTCCCCCTGCTCCAGGAACTCGTCCGCCAAGGCGCTGGACGCAGCGGCCCCCAGCGCACGCTCACGGCCGGCAACGCACTCCGCGCCGTGACCGGCGCCACCGAACTCGCGTCCACCGACGGCGCTTCGCTCATCCGCATCGCCGGCGACGGAACACCGCTCGAACCCCTCCGCTCCCAAGGCCTCTGGAACCTGCGCGCAAACGACGGCCGCACCCTCTCCACACTCGCCGTGAACCACGACCCCGCCGCCGGTGACACCACCCCGCAGCGAGCGGAGGACGTCGAGCGCTGGCTGTCGGGCCTCTCGCGCGAAGTCTCGCTCCTCACATCCGCACCCACGGGTGAAGCACCTGCGCAGTCCGCGCTCTCCGCTCGCCGCAGCGCGCCGCCCATCAGCTTCCCGCTCCTCATCGCGGCCGGCGCAGTCGCCCTCCTTGAACTTCTCCTGGCCCGCTGGTTCAGCCACGCAAAGGTCGAAACATCCGCCGGCACAGCCGCCACGGCGACCACCTCTACGACTGGGAGTGCCGCCGCGTGAACCTCGCCGCACTCCTCCTGACCACCGCCCCGCGGACGTTCATCGACCGCGTGTTCTCCCTCCGCGACCTCTCCACCGGGGGCAAGGGCGTGCAGTTCCAGTTCGCCCGCGAGTGGCCCCTGTGGGCGTGGGCGCTCATCGTGATCTTCTGCGCCGCCGCGGCGTTCTGGTCCTACTGGCGCATCACTGGCCCTCGCGCGGCCCGTTCCACCTTCGCCACGCTGCGCACGCTCACGCTCGTCCTGCTTGCCGTGCTCATCGCCGGCCCACAGCTCGTGAAGCAGAACGAGCGCGTCGAGAAGGACTGGGTGGTCCTCCTGGCCGACCGCTCCCGATCCATGCAAGTGGTCGATGCACCCGGCGCAGGAGCCCGCACCTTTCGCGACGAACAGCTCCGTGCCGCCCTCGCCCTCGCACAGCCCGCCATCGCAGAGCTCAGCGCGCAGCGCGAACTGCTGACCCTGGGCTTTGATCAAGCCGCCTTCGACCTGCCCGTCGCGCCCGACGGCTCCCTCACGCTCCCCGCGCCGCAGGGCGCACGCACCGCGCTCGGCGCAGCACTCCAGCAATCACTCCAACGCATCGCCGGCCGCCCCGCCGCGGGCGTCATCGTCTTCAGCGACGGCCGCTCCTTCGATCAGCCCACCCGCGCAGCCCTGCAGGAACTCGCGGACCGCACCATCCCCGTCTACGTCTACCCGCTGGGCAGCAGCGCCCCCCTCGCCGACCTCGCCGTCACGCGCATCGATGCCCCGCCCGCATCCTTCGTCGGCGACCTTGTGCCCGTCACCGTCGATATCGACCGCCTGGGCGCGACCGAAGACTCACCCATCACCGGCGGCACGCTCCGCCTCGTCGCCGCCGACGGCACCGTGCTGGATGAGCGCCCCGTCTCACCAGCCTCCAGCGGCGCGACCCGTGTGACCCTCACGACCCGCGCCGATGGCCCCGGCCGCAAGGACTGGCGCGTCGAATTCACGCCGGACGACACCTCCGAAGACCTCACGCCCGACAACAACGCCCAACGCATCACCCTCGAACTGGTCGACAAGCCCATCCGCCTCGTCTACTTCGACGGCTACCCGCGCTGGGAGTACCGCTACCTCAAGAACCTCATCCTCCGCGAGTCCTCCTTCCGCAGCACCAGCATGCTGCTCGCCAGCAACCGCCGCTCGATCCAGGAAGGCACCGACCGCCTGGAAACCCTCCCCCGCACCGCCGCCGAGTGGGCCGCGTTCGACGTCATCGTCCTGGGCGACCTCCGCCCCGCCGTCTTCACCAAAGAACAACTCGACGCCGTCCGCACACAGGTCAGCGAGCGCGGCGCAGGCCTCCTCATGATCGGCGGCCCTTCCTTCACGCCCGGCGCATGGGCCGGCACGCCCCTCGCAGAACTGCTCCCCTTCGGCCTCCCCACCTCCGAGGCCTCCGTCCCCATCCACCGCGACGGCGTCATCATGTCCCCCGGCCCCGCGGCCCGCCCCTACGGCGTCCTGCAACTCGGCGAAGCAGGCACCGACGAAACCTGGCCCGACACGCTCACCAACCCGGACCTCAAGTGGAACTCCTTCCGCTGGGCTCAGCGCATCGAGCCCTCCACCCTCAAGCCCAGCGCCGAAGTGCTCGCCCTCGCCACGCCCATCGCCGCCGACGGCACCAGTTCCTCACCCACACCACTCGTCATGACCATGCGCTACGGTGCGGGCCGCATCGTCTACGTCGCGACCGACGAGACCTGGCGCTACCGCTACGGCCGCGGCGAGACCCTCACCGAACGCTTCTGGATTCCCCTCCTGCGCCTGCTCGCCCGCGGCAGCCTGGGCAGGAGCGGCCAGCCCGCCATCCTCACCGCCTCGCCCGACCAGGCGCTCGTCCAGCAGCCCGTGCGCATCACCGTCAAACTCCTCGACCAGTCCCTCATCCAGCGCGGCAGTGAGACCGTCAGCGTCCGCATCGCACCAACCGCGCCCGGCTCCCAGCAGTCCTCCGAGGTCCTCACGCTCTCGCCCGACCGCCCCGCCGACGCCGCGCCGTCGCTCATCGCGACCTACGCCGGCACATGGGTGCCCGCGCAGCCCGGCGCCTACGCCGTCACGACCGACGACCCTCTGCTCGCCGGCACAGACCTTGCCGCCCGCGTCGAAGTCTCATTGCCCGAGGACGAACTCCGCCGCCCCCAGGCCGACCACGCCGCGCTCGCACAACTCGCCCAGGCCAGCGGCGGGCGCGTGCTCACCAACGCCGACCTGCCGGCGCTCGCCACGCTCCTGCCCAACCGTGAACTCCGCATCCTCGGCACGCCCGACGTCGAGACGCTCTGGGACAAGCCCATCGCGCTCGCGCTGCTCCTGCTGCTCCTCGCGGCAGAATGGATCGGCCGCAGGCTCATCAAGCTGGCGTAAGCGTGAGCCTTTAGGCACTCACTTCAATCTTGAACCCGCCGTACGCCATCCGCTTCACGTCAAAAGGCATGTTCTTGGGGTCGCACATCTCCGCCAGGCGCGGGTCCTTCATGATCTTCTTGTTCACCGCGTCCCGGTGCGCCTTGTTCTTGTAGACGATCCACGAGAAGACCACCGTCTCGCCGGCCTTGGTCTTGGCCATCTTGGGGAACGGGAGCCCGAACGCGGCCTTGAGGTCATCGCCCGCACACTCGCGGTACTCCAGGCACCCGTACTCCTTCCACACCTTGCTCGCCTTCTTCGCCATCGCGAAGTAGGCCTTCAGATTCTTCTTCTTGACCGGGATCACGAATCCATCCACGTACGCCATGAGCATGCTCCTTCTTTCGTTCTCTTGAACACATCCGCGGACCCACGCACCACAGTACGTTCACCCGCGCAGCGGCAGCAGCGCCCGCAGCCGCGTATCACGAAGCACCAAACCCAACCAAGCCGCAACGCCCAGCGCAACAGGAATCACCCACGCCTCGCCCAGCCGCGCGTGCGTCGCCACCGCGCCGCCCAGGTACCCCGTCACCAGGATCGCCCCCAGCACGCATGTGCGGGGAACCAGGTAGAGCACGACGCACGACAACTCCACCACGCCCAGCACCACCGCGTCCGACGGGTTCCACCCCAGGTGCTTGAAGCCGTCCACCGCCTGCGGCGGCGCGAGGAACTTCATCACCGAGCTCAATGTGAGCATCGCCATCGGCAGCACGCCGACAACCCAGCCCGCGATCGCCAACTTTCTGGAAGTTCCACCAGCCACGCCCGACTCGTTTGGTTCACTCATGTCACAACTCCCGTGCGTCCAATCATCCTACCAGAATCACTTCCGCCACGCTCACGCCGTCGGCAGGTACTCCACCAGCCGATCCAGCGTGCCGCCCCACCCGCCCTGCATCGATGCGTGACCATCCGCAAAGGCTCGGACCTCTTCCGGAGTCGCGTTGATCGGCTCCCAGCGCACCGTCACCAACGTCGATCCGCCCCGCTCCTCAAACGTCACCGTCGAGAGAATCTCCAGCGGCCACACCTGGTTCCACGGGTTGCGCGCGATTGCCCCCTTCTCATCCGCGAACGACACCACGAACACCATCCGCGTCCGCCGCGCAATTTCCCGGAACACCCACCGCCCCCAGTACCGGTCGCTGCCCATCTGCATGCCGTAGTGGTACACACCCCCCACGCGCAGGTCCATCGTGGACTGCAGGAGCGTGCACCCCTTGGGCCCGAACCACTTCTGCAGCCGCTCCCCTTCCGTCCACGCGCGCCACACCTGCGCCAAGGGCGCGGCGAACGTGCGAGAGATGATGAACGGAACACTCTGCGTCGTCATTTGATGATCCCCGAACTTCAAGTGCCATCACTCAGACAAAGAACACCCAAGCACACACCCGCCGGCCTCACTCCCCCTCGATGCACTCCGCCAGGCGCGACAGCGTCTGCTTCCCGCCCTCGATCGCCCCGTACGTCCGCTCCACAAAGCCCTTCGTCGCCGCATCCTGGAACGTCATGCTCAGCGTCGTCAGCGTGCACCCGTGCACATCCGCAAACGTCACCACCACGCGGAAGTTGATCGGCTCGCAGTCCATATCGCCCCCGTGCTTGTACACCAGGCGTGACGGCTCCACAACCTCCTCGTACGTGATCTGGTTCTGATAGTCGCGGCGTTCCGGCGGCGGCCCGTGCATCACAAACCGCCAATGCCCGCCCGCGCGCAGATCAAAGGACTGCGTCGTCGTCGTGAACCCCCGGGGCCCCCACCACCGCCCGATGCGCGCAGGGTCCGTCCACGCCCGCCACACCTTCTCACGCGGCACCTTCAGCAGCCGCGTGATCGTGATCTCTCGGTCGGTCTGCCGCACATGGCTCGCGTCCTCGGCGTTCGCCGGCACGCCGCTCTCCTTGGAGAGCAACCCCTCCAGATTGCGGAACGCCCCGCTCCAACCACCCTCGTGACCGTCACGAGACTCTGCCGACGCAAGGTCCGTCTGCTCAAACCGCATGTGCGTCCGCTCGCCCCGCGCCGTCAGCACCACCGTCACCAGCGACTCATGCGCCACCACGCCCGATGCGTCCAACCACCCGTGCGTAAACACCAGGCGCGACTCGGGCGCAATCTCCCGGTACACGCCCGTCATCGTGTGCAGCGTCCGCTCCGGTGCCGGCGCACGCATCGCGCACACCCACGCGCCGCCCACACGCAGCTCCCCCTCGCACCGCTCCACCGCAAAGCCCACCGGGCAGCACCACCGGCGCATCAGCCCCGCCTCCGTCCACGCCCGCCACACCAGCGCGCGCGGCGCCGCAAACTCACGCTCGATCACCAAGGTGCGATCCGCTGCTCCCGTTGCCATACACACTCCCCGAGCGGGCTGTGCCGCTGTTCAAACCCTGGGCCCCGATCCCCCCGCCGCGCTGTCCCCGCCCGCGCGACGTTCCGCCTCCGCCTCCGCCTTCAACATTGCCTCCAGCGCATCAAACCGCTGGTTCCACAACCGCTCGTAGTTCTTGAGCCACAGGTCCGCGCTCGCGAGCGCCGACGCCTCCAGCCTGCACAGGTGCGTCCGCCCCACCACCCGCCGACGCACCAGCCCCGCCCGCTCCAGCACCTGCACGTGCTTCGAGATCGCCTGGAACGACACCCGGAACGGGCTCCCCAGTTCCTTGATGCTCCGCTCCCCTTCTGACAGCGCCAAGACCAGCGCCCGCCGCGTGGGGTCCGCCAAAGCCCCGAAAATCGCATCGAGCCGGTCCGGGGCCGAGGATGGCAGCAGTACTTCAACCATGTGGTTGAATATACCGACCACGCGGCAATCAATCAACCATCCGATTGAACAAAATTCGTCATCCGTTTGGAAAAATACCAAAAATTGACCGTACCAAATTCGTTCGTTTGGTGTACGATAGGTTTATGGAACTCTCCCGATCCATCCCGCTCCCGCAGATCGCCAACGCCGCCGCGCGGGCCGTTCCCTCCGGCTGGGCCCGCATGCCCGGCGATGCCGACGTGCCGCACGCGCCGGTCGGCGCCCGCGGCCGTGGCGCAGGCGTCAACCCCGCCAACCGCTTTGAGGACCAGCGCTACCTCGTCGCGGGCGAGTTCCTGGACGACCTCCGCGCCGAGGGCCAGCTCTCCAACCAGAACGTGGCCACCATGGTGTTCGACGACGCCACGCGTTCCATCCTGAACCCTGTGGATGCGCCGGACCTCCACTTCAAGTGGACCCTCAACCCCTACCGCGGCTGCGAGCACGGCTGCATCTACTGCTACGCCCGCCCCGGCCACGAGTACCTGGGCCTCTCCAGCGGGCTGGACTTTGAGACCAAGGTCTTCGCCAAGCGCGAAGCACCCGAACTGCTCCGCAAGGAACTCGCCAAGAAGTCCTGGCAGGGTGAGACCATCATGATGTCCGGTGTCACCGATTGCTACCAGCCGCTCGAGGCCGACCTCAAGCTCACCCGCAGGTGCCTGGAAGTCATGCTCGAGTTCCGCCAGAGCGTCAGCATCATCACCAAGAGCAGCCTCATCCTCCGCGACCTCGACATCCTGAAGGAAATGGCCCGGCTCAACCTCGTCCACGCCGCCGTGAGCATCACCACCCTCGACAACCGCCTCGCCGGCGCGATGGAGCCCCGCGCTGCGTCCCCCCGCGCACGCATCGACACCGTGCGCACCCTCGCCAAGGCCGGCATCCCCACGTTCGTCATGGCCGCCCCCATCGTCCCGGGCCTCAACGACCACGAGATCCCCTCCATCCTCCGCGAGGCCTCCCGCGCCGGCGCGCACGGCGCCGGCTACATCCTCCTCCGCCTCCCCTACCAGATCAAGACCCTCTTCCTGGAGTGGCTCCAGCGCACCGTGCCCCAACGCGCTGCCAAGGTCGAGGCCCTCATCCGCGACACCAGGGGCGGAGACCTCTACGACGCCCGCTGGAAGGTCCGCCAACGCGGCGAGGGTGCCGTCGCCGACGCCATCAAGGCCACCTTCCACACCTTCCGCCGGAAGTACAAGCTGGGCGAGAGGCTCCCGCCCCACGACACTTCGCTCTTCCGCCGGCCCGAAGCGACCGAACCGGGCCAGTCCACCGGACAACTGGGGCTCTTTGAAACAAAAACCCCTCCCGCAATGGGAGGGGTGTAGATGAACACTCGGAACCGAGAACGCCGCGGCTTACTTGCCGTCCTTGGGGGCTTCCTTCTTCTCTTCTGCCTTCTCGTCCTTGGGCGCGAACTTCGCGGCCTCATCGGCGGAAAGGCGCGTGACGCCCTTCACCTCGACGGTCTCGTTCGGCACGTCCTGGAAGGGCACGCGCCGCGTGCCGCCCGCGCCGTCGCTGGCCTCCACGGTCTTCTGGCCTGTCTTGACAGCCTTGATCTTGTCCACCACGTCCATGCCGGCAACAACCTTGCCGAACACGGCGTACGCAGCGCCGCCGTTGGGCTTGTCCAGCATGGCGTTGTCGGCCACGTTGATGAAGAACTGGCTCGTCGCCGAGTCGGGCGCGGCGGTGCGGGCCATCGCGATGGTGCCGCGGGAGTTCTTCAGCCCGTTCTGCCACTCGTTCTTGATCGGGGCACTCGTGGGCTTCTGCTTGAGGTCGCTGCTGAACCCGCCGCCCTGGATCATGAACCCGTCGATCACGCGGTGGAAGCACGTGCTGCTGTAGAAACCGCTGTCCACGTACGACAGGAAGTTCGCCGTGGAGATCGGCGCCTTCTCGTTGTTCAGCTCGATCGTGATGTCGCCCATGGAGGTGGACATCTTGACGTAGACGTACTTCTCCGCGGCGGGCTGCTGGGCCTTCTCGTCCTTCTGGTCCTTGGGCTTCTCCGCCG
Organism: Phycisphaerales bacterium; assembly: GCA_036261855.1. Taxonomy (GTDB): domain Bacteria; phylum Planctomycetota; class Phycisphaerae; order Phycisphaerales; family UBA1924; genus BJHL01. The sequence goes on from DATAKA010000025.1 coordinate 45,438, forward strand.
GCGTCGCCTGTTTCTCGGCCTGCTTTTCGGCCGGCTTGTCGGCCGGGGCTGGCGTGCCCTGAGCGAACACGCCGCCAGCAAGGCAGAGGGGGAGTGCGAACGCGAGCAACGCAGAGCGTGTCAACTTCATGGATGGTCCTTCTGTGCTTGGGCCGCTCCCCCAACATGGCGGGCAGCGTTCCCACTACGATGATAACGCCCAGCAAGCGGTCGGGTTCCCAAGGGCCCATTGCGTCGGCCCAGGGCCGGTTTTCAAGGACGTGATTCGTGCAAAGGAGGTCACCCATGGCAGAAACACTCCCCGTAGCGGTGGTGCTATGCGGCTGCGGCCGGGCCGACGGCAGCGAGATCACCGAAGCCGTCAGCACGCTCATTCACCTCTCCCGCGTCGGGCTTCCCTACCGCTGCTACGCGCCCGATGGCCCCCAAGCCGAGGTCGTGAACCACCTCACCGGCAAACCAACACCCGAGTCCCGCAACATGCTGGTCGAAGCCGCCCGCATCGCCCGCGGCGAGATCGCCCCCATCACCACCCTGCATGCCGGCGACCACAGCGCGGTGGTCTTTCCCGGCGGCTTCGGCGCCGCCAAAAACCTCTGCACATTTGCCAAGGACGGCCCCCATTGCTCCGTCCACCCGCAAGTGGAGCGCGTCATCAAGGAGTTCCACGCCGCCCGCAAGCCCATCGGCCTCATCTGCATCGCCCCCGTCCTCGCCGCCAAGGTCCTCGGCACCGCCGCGGGCGGCCCGGGCTGCACCGTCACCATCGGCGAAGACGCCGCAACCGCCCAGGCCATCGCCACCATGGGCGCCCGCAACGTCGGCAAGAAGGTCACGCAGGCCTACACCGACGACACCCACCGCATCATCACCACCCCCGCCTACATGTGCGACGCCAAGCCGCACGAGGTCTTCGAGGGCATCGGGGCGCTGGTCAACTCGCTGAAAACACTGCTTACCTAACCACACCCCGCACGTTCGTGGTACCCTGTCTTCCATATGACCCCCCGCCCCGCACGCAACAACCTCCTCGCCGGCCTCTTCGTGCTGCTGAGCGTCGTGCTCGCCGTTGTGGTGTCGTTCATGCTCGCCGAGCGCGGCGCGGGGCGCGGCGCCACGCGCTTTGTCGTCCGCTTCTCCCTCAGCGACGGCACCGCGGGCCTCCAGTCCGGCTCACCCGTCAACCTCGGCGGCCAGCCCGTCGGCAGCGTCTCGGACCTGCGGTTTGAAGCCTCCAAGGAAGGTCCCCAGAGCGCCGTGCTCGTCGATGTCGAGGTGCGCAAAGACGTCATCCTCTACGAGAACCTCTCAGCCTTCCTGGAAAAGCCGCTCCTGGGCACCCTCAGCAGCATCAACATCGCTTCCGCCGGCACGCCGGACGCGAAGAACTTCGTGGGCGGCAGCGCCCGCGTGGAACCGGGTGAAGTGGTCCAGGGCTCCCTCGCGCCGCCCGCGTTCCTCGCGCAGGCGGGCTTCGGCCCCATGCAGGTGGAGCAGATCCGCGAGACCATCTCCGACGCGCAGAAGGCGGTGGACCGCCTCAGCACGCTCATCGACAAGAGCAGCCCAGAGGTCGAGACCGCCCTCGCCGACGCCCGCTCCCTGATCGCCGACGCCAAGACCAACCTCGCCTCGTGGGACCAGAGCGTGGACGTCACGCTCAAGAATGTCGAGAACGCCTCGGCCCGCCTCTCGCCCATGCTCGACAAGGGCGACAAGGTGATCGACAACGCCGACGCCGCCATCACCAGCGCCAAGGCCGCCTTCGACGACGCCCGCGCCGTCATCGCCGACAACCGCCAGCGCATCGACACGATCATCCAGGACATCTGGGCCGCGGCGGACAAGGTGAACGGCGAAACCGTCCCCCTGCTGACCGATGCGCTCCGCGATGCACGCTCGGCCATGGGTGAGGCCCAGCTCGCCGTGTCCGACATCAGGGACCTCCTGACGCAGGAAGGCCCCAACCTGCGCCGCACCCTCGCCAACGTGCGCCTCATGAGCGACCAGCTCAAGCTCACCGCCATCGAGGTCCGCAGCCACCCCTGGCGACTGCTCCACGAGCCCAACACCAAGGAAGTCGAGGCCCAGGCGCTCTACGACGCGACCCGCTCCTACGCCGCCGCCGCGTCCGACGTCCGCGCCGCCGCCGAGACCGTGCAGGCCCTGACCGCCGCCGCCAAGCGCAACCCCGGCGACGAAACCCAGTCCACCAAGCTCGACGCCGCCGGCGAGGAACTCCTGAAGGCCATGCAGGGCTTCCGCGACGCGGAGCAGAAGTTCCTGAGCGAACTGGTGGAGGCCGAGAAGAAGTAAGAACCACCAGGGGGAAATGGCCCGTGCTGGAACCTGCGCGCCACTACGAACAGGCCTTCGACCGCTACCTGCGTGATCGGCGCGTCCCCCACGTCTGCGTCGATGAAGCCCGCCGCCTCCTGCTCCCCACCGGCGACGCCACCGCGAACCTCAAGTTCTTCGACTACGTCATCTACGGCGAGAACGAGAACCTGCTCGTGGAACTCAAGGGCCGCCGCCTGGCACCCACCCGCGCCGGAACCGCCCCGCGCCTCGAGTGCTGGGCCACCGAGGACGACCTCACCTCGCTCCAGCGCTGGGAAGCCCTCTTCGGCCCGCCCTTCGCGGCCGTCATTGTCTTTGTCTATTGGTGCGACGCCCAGCCCGAGGGCGCACTCTTTGAAGAGGTCTTTGAGTCCGCCGGCCGCTGGTACGCCCCGCGCGTCGTCCACGTCCGCGACTACGCCGCCTGCATGCGCACCAGGAGCCCCCGCTGGCGCACCGTCGATCTGACCCAGGCCGACTTCGACCGCATCAGCCGACCGTTCACCCCGCCCTCCGCACCTACTCCTTCTTTGGCATCGGCCACAGCACCCAGTCCCCATCCACGATGACACTGATCGACTGCACACGCCCCGGATCACCGCCCACCACCTGCGTGCCGCCGTCATCGTCCTGATCGTTGCCCGTGGAGTACAGCACGGGTGCGCCGTTCACAAGGCGGTAGAGCACTTCCTTGCCGGTGAATGGGTCCACCGGCACACGCGGCAGGAGTGGACGGGGAACCTCGCTCAGCGACTGTGGCCAAGCGCCGGTCCTGCGCCGGTAGATCTCGCAGGCGATCGCCACGCACGCCGCATCGCGCTCGAGCGTCACCCGCTGGCCGCTCCAGTAGCACTTGCCGATGGCCGGGAGCGTGACCTTGATCGGCAGGTAGCGGGCGCTCCAGATGCTGTCGTGCACAAGACGCTCGATCTCGTCGCGGTTCGCGTCCGCCATCCGCTCGTAGGCCGGGCGCGACGCGTCGGCGATGGTCTGGTCGAGCAAGCGGTTGTACTCGCGCTGCATGTCCTTGCGGCCGGCCAGCACCTGGCCGAACACCGGCCCCACGGCGTGGCCCGCGGCGGTCGAGCGGGGCGACGGCAGCGGGGTCTCAAAGCCCATCGAGATCACGCCCATGAGGTAGTCCATCCCTTCGTCGGTCAGGCGGCCGTCGCCGTTGCCGTCGTCGGTGTAGATGCGCTGCAGGAGGTCGCCCATGAACATGCGCTCGCCGCTCATATCGACCACGAGCTCGCCGGGCTCGATGCACACCGCAAGGCCGTGTGCGATCGACGAGAGCTGCCCATCGGTCAGGAGTTCCGGCGTTTCGGTGAGCGTCGTCTTCACCTCGTTGACGGCGACGTGGAGGATCGCGTACCCGACGAGTTGGCCGATGAGCGTTTCCTCGTGCCCCATCTGGTGGGCGATGCCGATGATCGCCTCGATGTTCGCCGCGACGCGCTCGCCGTCGCCCTCGTGGCGCGCCACGGTGTTGTCGAACCTCAGATCACGCTCCAGCCCTCGGATGCGGCCCAAAGCGGGCAGCAGGATGCCGATCGTGTCGGGGTTTTCAGGGGCCTGCTCGTTCACGGCTGTGTCGCGGACCGCCTGGATCGCCGCGGGCGTGGCGCGGCGGCGCTCGGCCATGCGCACCTCAAACTCCTCGTCGATGGTGCGGAGGAGCTCGGCCCCGAGGACGGGGCGCTCCGCGGCGGCGCGGACGATGTCCAGTTGCGGCCGGGCGGCCTTGATGTATGCGGCAGCATTCACGAACTGCGGGTCATCGACGGAGATCGCGGGCCACTCGTTCATGATCTCGTCGCCCGGCAGGTCCGGCATCGCCATCATCGCGCGGCGGTACTCGGGCCATGCGCGTTGCTCGGCCGGCGTGGCGAGGATCTTGGCGTTCAGTTCGTTGAAGAAGTTCCGCTTGATGCTGGGCGACCCCGCGTAGTAGCGGAGGGTGAAGACCCCGTAGAGCACCAGCAGCGTAAGCAGAAGCACCACCACGCCCTTCCAGACCACCGTCCATACCTGCCACGCGGCCGGGCGTTTGCGGCGCGCAGCGCGGCGGATGAGGCCGGCGCTGACCTGCGCGTCGCCAAAGTTCGCGGCAAGAGTGTCTGCGGGCACGCCGGCGTCGAGCCCTTCGCGGAAGTGGCTGGCGAGTTCGCGGGCCACGTCGTGCTGTTCGCTGGGCCAGAGGCGCGTGGCGCGCGTGGTGCGCAGCACGATGTCCGCCAGCGGCGCGGGCAGGTCGGCCTGCGCGATCACGCCCTGCACGCGGTCCATAAGGCCGCTGCGGCCGAGCGTGACCACCGCGAGCAGCGCGTTGCACAGGCCGCGCATGGTGGGGAAGGACTTGAGCGACGGGTCAAACCTGAGGGCCTGCGGCACGTTCACGCGGCACCCCCCGCGAAGGAGGCCCCGATGCCGATCGACTGCATCGCGCCCACGAGCGCGCTCCACTGCTTCTCATCCTCCGCGAGTCGCTTCTTGCCCTTGGTGGTGAGGCGGTAGTACTTGCGTTCGCGGCCGGAGTCGCTCGTCTCCCACGTCGCCTCGATCAGTTCCTTCGCTTCGAGGTTGTAGAGCAGCGGGTACAGCGTGCTCTGGCCGAGCGCGAGGACACCCTGCGTGCGCTGGGCGAGGGATTCGACGAGTTCGTAGCCGTACATCTGTCTGCGCTCGAGGAGCTTGAGCACGGCGAGCGGCCCCGCGCCGCGGAGGAGCTCGGTCTCGATGCGGGCGGGCGGGGTGGAAGCGGGTGCGGGTTTCATGGCGGACTTCTGGGTTTGGAGTTGGGTTTGGTCGGCCGCGTGAGCGAGGGCTTGCTACGACATACTATGTATCACGTAGTATACGGTCCGGAGTGTGCGCGGTTGCGGAATTTCGATAAAGCTCGGGGTCAAATCCCCTTGTTGGGCGGCTGTTGCGGTTCTTTGTACAATGCCCGGATGAAGACCCTCTCCTTTGTGTTGCTCACGCTGGCGGTTGCCTCGGGTGCGCGGGCGCAGCTCTCGTTCTTTGTCACCGACCGCACGAACGACTCGGTGTACTACCTGCACGACGACAATGGGAACCTCGTGATCGACGAGCCCGCGGAGGTGACGCGGTGGTTTGGGCCAGGGAACGCGGAGGGGTTCGCCGGGGTCCTGAACCCCAACACGATCGGGTACCGGCGCGGGACACCGTTGGACGCGGCGGATGCGGTGTGCCTCATCGGCGATCAGGACGCGACGGCGCGGCGTGTGTACTGGACGCAAGACCTGAACGGCGACAGCGACGCGATGGATGTTGGCGAGTCGGGCATCTTCGCTGATTCCTCGTCGGGCATTGGGCAGTGGTTCGCGTTCCCGACCGGGCTCGCGCATGATTCTTCAGGCGTGCCGCACGTGGTGAACGCGGGCAACGGCTTCGGGCCCGACGCCATCTGGCGGTGCGACGACGCCAACGCCGACCTGGACGCCAACGACACGGGCGAGACCGTGCCGTTCACGACGTACAACGGCATGTGCAGCACCAACTCCTCGGCGTGGTCGCCGCAGGAGATCGTGTTCGACGCGGCGGACGTGATGTTCCTGCGGAACTCGATCGCGAACGCGCACGGCGTGTTCCGCCTGTACGACTTTGACGGCAACGGCGTCGTCGATACGGCGGCGGAGTCGAGCCTGTGGTTTGGCCTTGGCAACCTCTCCGGGCACACGCCCAGCGCAGGCTTCGCGGTGGACATCGACCCGCTGCGGCCGCACGCGTTGTACTACCAGTCGCTCGCCACCGGTGGCGTCGACGAGGTGTACCGCCTCGTGGACGGCAACGGCGACGATGATGCGCAGGACGCGGGGGAGGCGACGCTCGTGTGGACGTCGGCCGAGGCCGGGCTCACGCTGATCGATGTGTGCGCGCTGGCGGACGGGTCGATCCTGGTGACCGACAACTCGACCAAGCGCGTCATCCGCCTTACGGACCTGAACAACGACGGGCTCTTTACCGGGGCGGGCGAGCGGGCCAACGTGCTCGCGGGGTCCACGATCCTGGGCGACGTGCGCAACATCGCGGTCGTGCGGGACATCCCCTCGGGCCCGGTGTGCGACGCCATCGACTACAACGGTGACGGGCTCTTCCCGGACACCGCGGACATCGACGACTTCCTGAGCGTCTTCAGCGGCGGGCCGTGCAGCACCGGCACCTGCGGGGACATCGACTTCAACAACGATGGGCTCTTCCCGGATACGGCGGACATTGACGCGTTGCTGAGCGTGTTCAGCGGCGGGCCGTGCCTGTAGCCGGATCCGTCGTTCGAGCACGGCTGCTCCCATAACTTCCCAGAATCCTGTCCAACCCGGGCGGCAGTTACGCTATTGCTTCTGAACTCCCAGGGGCGGCGTGTCTCGCCGTCACTTTTGGGTGTATGTTGGAGCCAATGCGGGTTGCGGCTGCATCGTGGCACGCCGCGGTCCGCGGGCCGGGGAAGGGAGAAGTCTGATGAACCGCTTCCGTACTGCGTCGTCATTGGTCGCGCTTGCACTGGGTCTCGTGGTGGGTTCGGTGGCGCGGGCGGATGAACCGGCGAGCGCCGTGTTCACGTACCAAGGCCAACTCCGGTCCGGCACGGCGCTGGTGGAAGGCACGCGGAACATGAAGTTCCGCCTGTATGACGCGGCGACCGGTGGCGTGCAGGTGGGGCCGGAGCTGATTGCCACCAACGTCGCGATCGCGGGCGGGCGGTTCACGGTGCTGCTGAACTTCGGTGCGTCCCCGTTCGTGGGCCAGGCGCGCTGGATCGAGATTGACGTCAGCAACCCCAGCGGGCCCCCGTACACGACGCTCTCGCCACGCCAGGCGCTCACGGCGACGCCGTACGCGTTGTACGCGCTCAATGGGCCGGCGGGGCCGGCGGGACCGCAGGGGCCCGAGGGCCCACAGGGTGCCCCGGGCCCGCAGGGCATGACGGGCGCAACCGGCGCGCAGGGACTCCAGGGTGCACAGGGACCGCAGGGTGCTACGGGGGCGACTGGTCCTCAAGGTGCACAGGGACCGCAGGGGATGACCGGCGCAACGGGAGCCACGGGCGCTCAGGGCCCGCAGGGTGCGGCTGGTCCGCAGGGGCCCGCCGGGCCGGTGGGCACGGTGGTGTCGGTGGATGCGCAGTTCAGCCAGAACGATCGTGTGGGGTGGACGCATGTGGAAGCACTCGGTGACGACACGTGCTTCCCGAGCATCCCTCTGGGGTTCACGTTCACCGGGTGGGGCAATCCCGTCTCAAGCGTGAGCGTCTCAAGCAACGGTTGCCTGTACTTCGGCAACCTGTGCAGCACATCCTTCACGAACACTGCGCTCCCGACCGCCATCACCACGAACCCTGTCCTCGCGTTCTTCTGGGACGACCTGTTCGATTACGGCGCGAACGAGTACCTTGAGTACGCCACGTTTGGCACAGCGCCGGGCAGGGTCTTCAACCTCTACTTCCGCAATCGTTTGCTCTCGAGCGCGTGCGGCACCGACGCCGTGAACGTGATGATCTCGATCCACGAGACCTCCAACCTTGTGCGGGTGACGTACTCGGGCATGTCCGGGTGCCTCCAGATGAGGGGCGGGGCGGCGACGATCGGGCTGCAGGGGCCCAACGGCACCGATGCGTCGCTCGTGAGCTTCAACGCTCCGATCCTGGACAACGACGCCCCGCGCCAGAGCGTGAGCTTCCAGCCGCCCCAGCAGTAACCCACAGGAGGACACCAGCCATGAACACACGACTCCTGGCGGCGCTCACGGCCTGTGCGGCCGGCGCGGCGATGGCGGACGACGAGATCTTCTGGTTCACGGTCGACGGCGGCGGCGGCGCGATGTCCGGGGGGGATTACACCCTCTCGGAGGCCACGGTCGGGCAGCCCGATGCCGGTGAGATGACGGGCGGCGCGTACACGCTGCTCGGCGGGTACTGGACCGTCGCGGGCGACGGGCCCTGCGACACCGTGGACTTCAACGGCGACGGGCTGTTCCCCGACACAGCGGACATCGACGACTTCCTGAGCGTGTTCTCCGGGGGTCCGTGCAGCACGGGCACCTGCAACGACACGGACTTCAACAACGACGGCCTCTTCCCGGATACGGCGGACATCGATGCACTGCTCAGCGTGTTCAGCGGCGGACCGTGCCTGTAAGGGCGTGCCCGTCCGTGGCGATCAGAGGATGGTCGGGGCGTGCACGCCGGTGCGCAGCCCCGCGGCGGCCAGGATGCGCTGCGCGCCGCGGAGGTCGTGCAGCGTGAACGCGCCGGCGTGGTAGGAGTCCACATCGAAGACGCCCGCGCAGGTGCCGACTGAGAACACCGGGAGGACCAGTTCGCTCTTGTCTCGCGGGTCGCAGGCGACGTAGTTCTCACCCAGCACCTTGACGTCGCGGACGACGAAGCCGCGCTGCTCTTTCCAGCCGCTCCCGCACATGCCGTGGAGGCCGATGGGGCTGCACGCGGGCTTGGGCTCGCGGCAGATGAGGAGCATCTCGGACGGGGGCGTGCCCGGCACGATGTCGTAGAACCCGCACCAGGACACGCCGCGGCCGGCCTGCCAGTCGGCTTCGCTGGCGGGGTCGTCGCTGCCGAAGCACTGCCAGTAGGCTGCCGTGACCGCGTCCTGGCGCTGGCGGAGGGTGGGTGATGGCGTACTACGCAGCAGTTCACGCACGCGGGCTGCGCAGCGGTCATAGTCGCGCTGCACGGGCGCGGCGAACCAGCGCTCGAAGCGGTCGATGTCGCCGTCGTCACCATCGTGGACAAGACCCGAGTGCGCGAGGCCTGCCTTGAGGAGCACGCCGCCGCTCGCGGGGTCGTTGGGTTTGGTGTGGGCGCACACGCCGCGGACGCGGGGGTCCTGACGCGCCCATTCGACGAGCCGTGCGAGGGCTTCGCTGGCGATGCCGCGGCGCCAGTGGGAGGTGACGACGCCGTAGCCGACCTCGATGACGCCGTCCACGCCCGGGGGGCCCTTGAAGCCGATGGTGCCGACGAGCGTGGGCCCGTCGGGGCTGTTCAGCAGGATCATCCAGGCGTGCCAGAATGGCTCGGTGGGATGCTGCGTGAGCTTGTCCAAGAGCCAGCGGACGGCGGGCGGGTCCCAGTGCATGTTGGGCCAGTCGGCGGCGGGGCGCGCGGGGGCGAGTGCGCGGGCCAGGGCATCGCGCGAGGTGAGGTCGGCCTCCAGCTCTTCACGCGTGAAGGGGCGCAGGGCGAGGCGCGCGGTGTGGAGCGTGGTTGGGAACGTTGCGGGGCCGTGCATGCGTGAGCGTAGAGCGGCGGGCTACTTCCCGGGGCTCGGCACGTGCTGGTCGAGGAGGATGGGGTTGCCATCGGGGTCCACCACCACGAGGCTTGCGGGGCCCGTGGTGGATTCGTCGGCCTGGGAGACGGGCGTGATGCCCGCGGCCTTGATGCGGTGTTGGAGCTCGCGGACATCGGTGAAGTCCGCCAGCGTGTTGCACTGCCAGTCCCACCCTGGGTTGAAGGTGAGCATGTTCTTGTCGAACATGCCCTGGAAGAGGCCGATGGTGGTGGTGTCGTTGCGGAGGATGAGCCAGTTCTGTGTGGGCTCGCCGCCGACGGCGCGGAAACCGAGTTTTTCGTAGAACGCGCGGGACGCGGCGAGATCCTTGACGGAGAGGCTGACGGAGAAAGCGCCGAGCTTCATGGTGGGGTCTCCTGCGGTTTGGGTGAGTGTGGGGGTGGGGGCTTTGGATGAGGTGGACCGCGGGCCCGCGCACCCGGCAATGAGAAATCCGAAGACGATGGCGGCGAGCAAAGTGGGCGTGCGGCGGGTTCGGTGGTGGCGGGCCATTGGTATCCTCCGGGGCACATGCACGTCGGCAGACGCCGAGCGGCGGTGTGCGGGAACAGCATACCGCGCGGCGGATTGTCGGCTTGTCAGATCTTGCGGTTTTCGCGGCGCACGGAGGGCACTCGCAGGTGGGCAAGGTGCGGTCACAGCGTCGGAGCACGGCAATGGCGTACACCGAGCGGATCAACCGCGCGGTGGATCACGTGCTGCGGCACGTGGGTGGGCCGCTGCGGCTGACGGACGTGGCCCGCGCAGCGCACCTGTCGCCGTACCACTTCCACCGGGTCTTCCAGGGCGTGATGGGCGAGACGCTGGGGGACTTTGTGCAGCGTGTGCGGCTGGACCGGGCGCTCGCGATGATGGCCGAGGGGCGACGGCCGTCCCTCACGCGGATCGCGCTGGCGTGCGGGTTCTCGTCATCGTCGGACTTTTCACGCGGGTTCAAGCGGCGGTTTGGCACCGCGCCCAGCGCGTTTGACCTCCGCGCGTGGCGGGAGACGCACCGGGAAGCGCTGGAGCGGACGCTGCCGGAGGCCGCAGCGCGCGAGCACCGATCGCGCCTGCCCGTGGCCCAGAATTCCGACGGGTTCAAGGTGCGCATCCGCGAGTTGCCCGCGCGGCGCGTGGCGTACATCCGCGTGCGCGATCCGTACAAGGGAGATGCTGCGCCGCGTGCGGTGGCGCGGCTGGTGGCGTGGGCGGAATCACACGGGCTCGCGGATGGCCAGTGGCTGGGGTATCAGTGGGAGAACCCGGAACTGGTCGCGCTCGAGAAGTGCCAGTACTACGCGGCGGTGGAAGCAGAGGCGTTCACGCCGCGGGGCGAAGTCGGCGAGTTCCGGTTCCCGCCGATGCTCGTGGCGCAGGTCGAGGTGCGGGGCGGGGTGGACCTGGAACTTCGCGCGTTGCAGTGGCTGTACGGCGCGTGGCTGCCGCGGAGCGGGTACGTGCCGGACGATCACCCGTGCTTCGAGGCGTGGGTGGGCCGGCCGTTTGCGCACGGCTTTGAGTACTTTGAGATCAACGTGCACCGGCCGGTGCGGCGGGGGTGAAGTGCCCCCACCAGAAAATCACATCGTCGCGCTGGTGTAGGGGATGAGGGCCATGAAGCGGGCGCGCTTGATGGCGGCGCTGAGCATCCGCTGCTCCTTGGCGCTCGCGCCCACGCGGCGGCGCCCCAGGATCTTGCCGTTGGGGGAGAGGTAGCGGCGGAGGGCCTCGGTGTCCTTCCAATCCACGATGATGTCGCCGGTGCCGGTGCTGTTGGCGATGCGGGGCTTGGGGGTGTTGGCGAATCGGGCAACCTTGGTCATGGTCGGAACTTTCAGGCTCTCCAGCCGGCCCTGGTCTTCGGCCCGGCCCGCCGCGCACGCGGCTGGCACCGGACAGCAGGCTGGAACCCCACCGGCCTCGGACGGCCCGGAGGGGGTTGAGATATTAGGCTCGGCCCCGGTGCCGGCCCAGAGGGTGGCCTCTACCCTTCCACCCCGTGAGCGGCACCCAAAGCCACAACCCATTGCCGGACAGGGCTTTGGCCCATGGTTCAGCGCGACCGGCCCCCTTGGTCATTGGTGGGGTGCCGCTGGCGACGCCGCTGCTCCTGGCCCCGATCGCGGGGTATTGCGATCTGGCGTTCCGGACGGTGTGCCGCGAGTGGGGTGGCGTGGGGCTGGCCTGCACGGACCTGCTCTCCCCCCAGGGGTTGCTGCGGGGCACGGCCACGAGCCTGGACCTGGCCAAGACCAACGACTTTGACAAGCCGGTGGGGATGCAGCTCTATGGGAGCGACCCGGAGATCATGGCGCAGGGGGCGCGGTGGGCGGTGGAGCACGGGGCGACCATCGTGGACATCAACATGGGCTGCCCGGTGGACAAGGTGACCAAGAAGGACGGCGGGAGCGCGCTGCTGACGGATGTGTCGCGGGCGGTGGCGATCGCGGCGAGGGTGAAGCAGGAACTGGAGCGGATGCCGCTGAGTGAGGAGGAATGGCGGCGGAGGGTGGGCGGGGAAGCGGCATTCGGCATTCGTGATTCGGCATTCGTCAAGGCGCCTAAAGCCGGGGTTGTTGCCGAATGCCGAATGCCGAATGCCGAATGGCGTGCCTCTTCCAAGACACCCCGGACCGTCCCACTCACCTGCAAGATCCGCCTCTGCTGGCACACGAGCGACTTTGAGGCCGGGGCGGCGTGCTCGCCGCACTTGGCGCGGGCGCTGGCGGATGTGGGTGTTTCGGCGGTGACGGTGCATGGGCGGACGACGGAGGACAAGTTCAGCGGGACGGTGCGGCTGGAGGGGATCGCGCGGGTGGTCGAGGCGGTGAACGGGGCGATCCCGGTCATCGGCAACGGCGATGTGCGCGAGCCTGAGGACGCGGCACGCATGCTGCGCGTGACGGGGTGCCAGGGCGTGATGATCGGGCGCGGGGCGCTCTCCACGCCGTGGCTATTCCGTGATGTGTGGCACTACCTCTGCACGGCCGAGCACGCGGCGCCGCTAACGCTGGAGGAAAAGATCGCGACGATCCGGCGGTACTTCCGGCTCATGCGCGAGCAGCGGGATGACCGGTACGCGCTCTTCCAGATCAACCGGCGGATCTCGTGGTTCGCGAAGCGGCTGCAGCGCACGCTGGAGAACGGCAAGATGGAGAGCGTCAAGCCCTTCAAGGAGACCGTGCGCGGGGCAAAGACAGCGCAGGAAGTGGAAGATGCGCTGGACCTGTTCCTGGCAGGGGGCCTGCGGGGCGGGTTGATGGAGGAGGCCGCCGAGAAGGCGGTGTAGGCACACGTGAACGTGCTGCGCACGCTCATCCTGACTCCCCCACCGCTGTGTGATGATGCGGGGCGGGACGTGGCATTTGTGCCTGACGCCTTTGACGTGAAGGAAGCACTGACGGGCGTTGACGCCCTGCACGGCCGCCACGCGCCCGTGCAGACCGGGTGGAGCATGGCCGCGGAAGCACGGCGGCGCGAGGGGCGGAGCGCACTGGGGGCTTGGAGAGCTTTGCTGGCAATCGCGCCGCTGATCGCGTGCGCCGGTGCAGGCTTCGCACTGGCCGTGGCAATGGGCGGTTGGGGACTCCCTAACTGGGCTCTCGCGGGGGTCTTCGGCGGCTTCACATTGCTCGGGCTGTGGACACTCCCAGCACTGCGGCTGGAATTCATCTCCCGTGGCATCTGCCTCCGTGCGGCGGTCCTGCGGCTCACGACGCTCCGGTGCGGCGCGTGCGGGCATGACCTGACTTCACACGCGACGCAGGAAGGTTTGTGCACGTGCTCGGAATGCGGCGCGCGGTGGGACCTTTCCGCGTGGCGGCGCGAGTTCCCGCGGCATGTGCAGCCGGTTGGCCCACGCTCCCGTGTGTGGAGCCCAACGACGGTTGATCGGCGCGGACGAAGGGTGGGTCTTGCCACTCCGCTCAGTCACGCGGAGTTTGCTGCGCTCCGCAAGCAGCCTCCCCGCGTGCCGGTCTTCACCTGGTCGAACGTCATGGGCTGGGTGGTGGCGCCACCGCTGATCGTCGCTTCGGCTTCGTATGCCATCAGCAGGTTGTATCCGCCGCAGACGGGCGCTCTTTTCACGCTTGTTGTGCTCCCGGCGCTCTTCCTGCTCGCACTCGGGGTGCTCGTCATGCTCACCAAGGCACTCGCGGGCCGGCGCAGCTCACTTGCCGACTTCCTGAGCGCGCGGGGCACCTGCGCGTGCTGTCTCGCTGTGCTCGAAGGCCCGCCCGCGCGCGACGGCAACACCGTGTGCCGCGGGTGCGGCGCGGCGTGGCTGGTGAAAGTCCCGGTGCTTCAGGCCGGAATGCACCAGTGAACACTCGCAGCCCGTGAGAACCCCCGGCCTGGCGCGCTTAGTTTTCATTCAGTTGTGGCTGCGCGTGAATCCTCTTCGCTCGGGACCGCGTAGAACCTCCGCCCTTGCATTCCTCGCAGCGATTGCCGTGGATTCCACCGGCTCGCTGCGATGAACGTGTGGTGGGGTGGAGCAGAGAAGGACAAGACGCACTCCCGCACAGTTGTTGGCGCGGGATCCGTTTCACGAAGCGCCGGGGACTTCCCGGGGCTGGTTTGAGAGGTGCGTCCATGAAGAAGAGTGTCCTGCTGTCCCTCGTTGCCGTCGCCGGTGCTGCGTCGTCGGCCCTTGCCCAGAACGCGAACGTGCGTGTGTTCCACGGCTCGCCCGATGCCCCGGCGGTGGACGTCGTCGTCAACGACGGCAACCCGCCCGCGGTCCAGAACCTGGCGTTCCGTTCGGTCACCGGGTACCTCACGCTGCCCGCGGCGACGTACAACTTCAAGGTCCGCCCCGCGGGCCTGCCCGGGCCCGATGTCATCAACGCCAACGTGCCGCTCGCGTCCAGCACGACGTACACCGTCGCCGCGATCAACACGCTCTCGAGCATCGCCCCCGCGGTCTTTGTTGACGACAACACGCTCGATGCGCTGAACGCCCGCATCCGCTTCATCCACGCGTCGCCGAATGCGCCCGCCGTGGACATCGGCGTGCAGGGCGGCGGCGTGCTCTTCAGCAACGTCACGTTCGGCAACAGCGGCGGGTACATCAGCGTTCCCGGCGGCGTCTACAACCTTGAGGTGCGCCTCGCGGGCACCAGCACCGTCGTGCTGCCCTTGCCGGGCCTGAGTGTCAGCAACAACACCGTGTACACCGCGTGGGCGGTGGGCCTGGTGGGCGGCACCGGCAACCAGGCACTGGACGCACAGATCACCCAGGACGCCGTCATCCCGGCTCCCGCGGCGATCCCGGCACTTCTGGGCGGCGCACTCGTTGCGTTCCGTCGCCGCCGCGCTGCCTGATCTGTTCTTCGAACCATTACTGGCCCTGGACACACCGCCGGACGCGCCCTCACCGCGTCCGGCGGTTGTCATTGCAGTTTGTCCAGTCTCAATCCCCGATCATCCACGCCGGCAGCGTTGCGTCGGTCTTGACGCCCAGCAGCTTGAAGTCGGGCAGGCCGGCATCGCCGCCCCACGCGGTGCGATCGGGCGTTTCGTCGCCCGGGCGGGGTGTGCGCACGCGGAGGGTGGTGGCCTGAGTCACACCAAGAACGGAGAGGTCCACGGCGATGAACGTGACGGACTCGAACCCCGCGACCTGCAGGCGGCGGTCGAGCACCGCGGCGTCCGCGCGGGGTGTGCAGTCCGTTCCAGCATCAGCGCCCAGCACCAGGGCGCGGCCCACTTCCTCGCCGTGTGCATCAAGGGCTTGGACGGTGATCGCTTCGCCGCCGCGCCCACCGCTGCGCTCAAAGAAGAGCAGTTCGGGCAGCGGGTCCGCACCGGCGTTATTGTCCACGAGCGCCTGGTCAAAGACGATGTCGAACGAGAAGTCGCAGGCGCGGTCCACGTCCACGCACTGGTTGAGGTTCGGGGAAGTTGCCGCGGATGCAAGGGCGCTCGCCGCACGGGTCAGGTCTTCGCGGCTGAGCAGGCCCGGGGCATCGTCAAACTGGCCGAGGGTGCGCGGTGGCGTCGGGACCGTCGTGGCGGGGCCACGCACGAGGCGCACGGCGTCCGCCGGTCCGTCAAAGGAGACGTTGCGGACGCGCTCGGCGCTCACGAACTCCCGGAGCACAAACCCCGCGCCGAGTGCAACGCCTTCGACGGTGATGTCCGCGCGGTAGCTGTCGCGGGCACGCACAAGCACCTGGGGCTTCATGCGGCTCAGGCCACGGTTTGAACCCCCCGTGAGGCTGTGCGCGATGACCTGGGCCGTGCCTGCAACCGTCGCTTCTTCGCGCTGCTCCGCGTGGTTGTGCTGGGCGGTGCTGCCGCGGGAGTGTGCAGCGGCCACGCGGGCCTTCGCGACCTGGTGCTCTCCGTCCGCGCGGTCGCCGATCACTACGCGTTTGGCCGGGGCCGGTCGTGGGCCACCGGCGGGAGCGGGGGTTTCGGCGGCAGCGCACAGGCCCGCGGCCGCCATCACGGCAACGGCGCAGCACCACGGCCGCCAGGGGCGGGCGGCGGCCTCAGACTCTGAGTGGCGCAGCGGCATTCACTGTCTCCGGTTGGTCAGCGTGACCCCTCGTTGTCGGCCCGTGGTCGCTCGGCCTGCATGGCAGCCCGGCCACTTTTGTGCCCACGCGGAAAGTGTGCTGTCTGTGCGGATTGGGCAATCGTCGGTCCACGCCCGCCCGCGTCTAGTCCCCCGCCAACTCCACCCCTGGGTCCCGCTCGGTCGATGTTCGACTCCTCGCGGACGGCCCCCAACCATTCATTCCCGGGGGCGCACGGCCCCGGCAGGAGCCCACCATGCCCCACGCCAACGTCTTTGCCAACGCACTCAAGCGCCTCGACGCGGCGTCCGTGCACGAGAAGGTGCACCCCGAGACGCTGCAACGCCTGAGCGCGCCCAAGCAGTTCATCGAAGTGTCGATCCCCGTGCGCATGGACAACGGCAGCCTGCGGATCTTCACCGGCTACCGCTGCAAGTACGACGACACGAGAGGCCCCGCCAAAGGCGGCATCCGCTTCCACCAGGATGTGGACCCGGCGGAGGTGAAGGCGCTGGCCTTCTGGATGACCTTCAAGTGCGCGTGCGTGGGCCTGCCCTTTGGCGGCGGCAAGGGTGGTGTGATCGTCGACCCCTTCGAGCTCTCGCAAGCGGAACTGGAGCGCCTCAGCCGCGGCTACATGCGGGCGATCGCGTTCGCCGTGGGCGTGGATGTGGACGTGCCCGCGCCGGACGTGAATACAGGCCCGCTCATCATGGCGTGGATGTGCGACGAGTATGCCGTGGTGACGGGCAAGCGCGAGCCGGGCGTGATCACGGGCAAGCCGGTGGCCGTGGGTGGCTCGCTGGGGCGCGACGACGCGACGGCACGAGGTGGCTTCTACATCTTGAAGGAACTCGAGAAGCGGATGGGCCTGGGCAAGGACCGGAGCATCGTCATCCAGGGCTTCGGCAACGCGGGCGAGAACATGGCACGCCTCTGCCACGCCGACGGATACAAGGTGCTGGCAGTCTCAGACTCCACGGGCGGCCTGTACAACCCCGGCGGGCTGGACATCCCCGCGCTCATCGCCGGCAAGAAGAAGAACGGGATCATCAACCGCGACCTGCTGAAGGGTGTGAAGGAGGTTTCCAACAAGGAAATCCTCGAGCTCCCCTGCGACCTGCTCGTGCCCGCCGCGATCGAGAACGTCATCACTGAGGGCAACGCCCACAGCATCAAGGCCAAGGCCGTGCTTGAACTCGCCAACGGTCCCTGCACGCCCGAGGCCGATGCCATCCTGTGGAAGCGCGGCATCACGGTGGTGCCGGACATCTTGGCGAACGCCGGCGGCGTCACGGTGTCGTACTTCGAGTGGACGCAGAACAAGTCCGGCTTCTACTGGGACCTTGAAGAAGTCCACGAGCGCCTCAAGAAGAAGATGACGCGCGAGTACATCGAGATCGACGACTTCGCCAAGGCCAAGAACATCGACCTCCGCACGAGCGCGTACGCACACGCCCTGCACCGCCTGGGGCCGGCGCTTGAGAGCACGGGCACCAGCCGCAATTACGCGAAGGAGTAACCCTCGCGGAAGAACAGGCAAAGAAAAAGCCCCGGGCACACGCCCGGGGCTTTTTGTTGGATCGTGCTTGGGTGATTGTGCCCGGGCTCAGCCGTTGATGGCCGTGACCTTGACCTTGGTGTAGCGCTGGCGGTGGCCGGTCTTCTTCTTCCAGGCCTTCTTGGGGCCGAACTTCTGGATGTGGATCTTCTCGCCCTTCACCACGCCCTCGACGACCTCGCCCTTGACGGACGCGCCGGCGACGTAGGGCTGGCCGATCTTGGCAGCGCCGCCCTCTTTGCCGACCACGAGGACGCGGTCGAACGTGATGGCCGTGCCGGCCTGGGTCTGGCCCTCGCCGTGCAGGTCGATGAGGATCTCATCACCCGCGACAACCTTGCGCTGACCACCCGACTCTTCGATAATGGCGTACATGAAAAGCTCCAACCGGCAGAAAGACTGAGCCCAGATCGCTCCGGGCAGGGTGGGGATCGTAGCGGTTGGCGGGCGGATGGCAAGGCGCTGGGCTGATGCCGCCCTATTTGTTTGGATTATGGCTGGTTCCTAGGCGATCCGCGCGACCGTTCCACCACTGCCACACCCAATACACCGGGTATCCGATGGCCAGCACCCCAAGCCACTTCCCCGTGGTCTTGGGGTCGTCGGCGATGGCCAGGCCCGTCATGGCCGCGGCACTGAGCACGAAGAGGGCGGGCACCACCGGGTATCCGAGGCAGCGGAACGGGCGCTGTGCCCCCGGACGGCGCACCCGCAGGATGAAGATCGCGAGCCCGGCCAGCCCATAGAAGATCCACATCGTGAAAACAAAGCTCTCCGCGAGCTTGGTAAACGAGCCCAGCACCCAGATGGCGGTGAGCGAGAGGCACAACTGCACGGTGAGCGCCACCGCGGGCGTCTGGAACCGTGGGTGAACGTGCCCAAGGAACCCAAAGAGCAGGCCGTCACGCGCCTGGGCGAATGACACGCGAGCACCGGTCATGATCGAGGCGTGCGACGAGCCGATGGTGGACAAGATGATGATGAGCGTGACCGCCGTCGCCCCGGCCCCGCCCAGCAGCAGGCCGAGCACGTGGGGCGCGACGTTGTCCATGCCGCGCATCTGCTCCAGTGGCACCAGCAGCAGGTACACCGCATTGACGCCTACGTACAGAGCCGTGACGGCGAGGGTGTTCAGCACAAAGATGCGCGGCAGCGTGCGGCTGGGGTCCTTCACTTCGCCCGCGATCGCACCAACGTCAGACCAGCCGTCGTAGGTCCACATCACGGCGGCCATGACCGGGGCGATGGCGAGCCAGATCGAGTGCGGGGGCGTTCCTGCAATCGGCCACGTCGCGGCGCCCTTGCCCTCGCCTGGCAGAACCCCCAGGGCGTACAACGCACCCAGCACGACAATCGCGAGCAGCGCCGCCATCTTGAAGGCCGTGAGCACCACGCCCAGGCGCGTGCTCCCTTTGACGCCCAGAATGTTGAACCCGGTCAGCACCACCAGAATCACGCTGGTGATGATCCGGATGTCCCACTTGGTGCCCAGGAGCAGGTTGATGCACTCAGCGCTGACGACGGCGATGCCCGCCGCGGCGGAGGGCTTGGTGACGAGCATGTACGTCCAGCCGAACACAAAGGCCGTCGATCGCCCGTAGCCCTCTCGCAGGAAAACATAGACCCCGCCGGACTGCGGGTGCATCGTCGCGAGTTCGGTGAAGGTGAGCGCCCCGGCAAGGGCGAGGGCACCCCCCACCAGCCACGTCAGCAGGATGATGGTCGGGGACGCGAGGTGATTGGCGATCTCGGGGGGCGTGCGGAAGATGCCCGAGCCGATCATCACGCCGATCATGACACCCGAGGCACCGAAGAACCCGACGAGTCGGGGAAGGTCGGGCCGCGTGGAGTTTGCGGACGTTGGGCTGTGGTCTTCCTGCATCCCGGGGCAGTCTAGCCGGAAGCAACCTGCAAGATGGCCCTTGCACGGGGACATCTGTGGTGTACATTGGTGGCCCTGATGGGCCCGGCGATGCCGGGGAGCCATGGGAGGAGAGAGTGACACTTTCAAAGGACGAAAGTGATGTCACTCAAGCAACTGAAGTTGGTCGTGGTGTGCGGCGCTGCGCTGGCAACGTGCGGCGTGGCGGCGGCGCATGAAGAGGTCATGGTCGGCCGCAGCGCGGCCAATCAACTGCAGATGCACTCGCACGACCCGATGCCGTTTGAACTGCCGGTATCCTTGTTCCCGGGCATCGGCGGGTTTGCGAGCGCGGATGTCGCGTTCGCAAGCCTTGAGGCTGACAGCCCGGGTGAAGACCTTTTCATGCTCCCGGGCACGGTGGACATCCGCTGCGTGCTTCTGGCGTTGTCGCCCAACATGCAGGTGTACAACGGCCTCAACCCCATGCAGGTCGGTCAGGAGATGGTGCTGGGCGCGCCGACGATCCACTACCTGCCCATCTGGAACGTCACAGGCGGCAATCCGGGCGACGAGTCGTTCGCGGTCTTCCAGTTCCGCGATGCGAGCAACCAGTTGACGACGAGCGCGCCGTTCTTCGTGAGCTTCACGCCCGCACCCGCGCCGGGTGTGCTGGGGCTCGCGGGCGTCGGGGCTGTGTTTGCGGCCCGGCGGCGGAGGTGACGCGCACGAGCAGGCAGAACGCGGTGGTGTGTACTGCGCGAGGGAACCCGGCGGCGGGTGTGACCTTGCCGTTTACAGGGCTTCCGCGAAGAGCGCCTTCATGTCCGCCCAGCTCTGCTCGTCGGCGTTCTTGTCGTACTGCACGCCGGGCAGGTTGAACGCGCCCGCGCCGGGGTTCGTGAAGGCGTGGACCGCGCCGGGGTAGCGCTTGACCTCGTACCGCACGCCCGCGACCTTCATCTGCTGCTCAAAGTTCGGGATCATGTCCGGCTGCACGAAGGTGTCGGCGTCGCCGTGGCAGACCAGGACCTTGCCCTTGATGTTCGCGTTGTCGGCGGCGTTCTCGGTGGTGAGCGTGCTGGTGTGGAAGCAGACAATCGCCTTCAGGTCCTTGCCCGCCGCGCCGCTGCGCGCGGCCTCGAGCGCCACGGACCCGCCGAAGCAGTAGCCGATGGCGGCCAACCGCTTCACGTCCACGTGGGGGTCCGCCCGCAGCACATCAAGCCCTGCCACGATGCGCTGCCGCATCAGGCCAGGCGTCTTGTAAACCTCACCCGCCCACGCGCCGGCCTGCTTGGGGTCGGCCGTGACCTTGCCCGCGCCGTACATGTCCGCCGCGAACGCGACGTAGCCCAGCTCCGCGAGCTGCTTCGCGCGGGACGCGGGATAGTCGTTGTTCCCCCACCACTCCGGGCACACGAGCACGCCCGGGCGCTTGCCCGACGCGCTCTGATCCCAAGCCATCACGCCGCGGAAGGGCTTGCCGTCGATCTGGTACGTCACCTCACGGGTGCGGATGTCAGGGGACGCGCTCTTGGCGCTGCCCGACGAGTGTGACGCACACGCGGCCAGGAAAAACACCGGGATCAGGGCGAGCAGAGTGAAACGGAGCATGCGGAGGTCTCCTTGGGCGGCATGATAGTTCGAGCACGCCAGAACGAACAGGCCCACAAACGAACAAAGCCCCGCGCAGGGTGCGCGGGGCCTTGCTGAGGAAGGAGTTGTCCGTCCAGGTTCCCGTGTTACGCCGCGGCTCGCTTGGCCTGCACCGCACGCTTGGCGGGGCTCACGCTGCGCTTGGCGCGGAGCGGGCGCATCGCCTCGTCGGTCAGGACCTGCACCAGTTCCAGCGGGTCGTTGCAGCAGAGGTCGGCGCCGATTTCCTCGGAGAGGCCCTCGGCGCGGTTGAAGACGCCGCCGCCCACCACCACCTGCGTGGAGGCAGAGGCACCGTTGTCTCTGATCTGGTCGATCATGCTGCGGATCGCCGGCAGGTCCCGCGCTGCGCTGCTGAAGAAGAGCAGGATGTCGGGCTTGCGCTCCTGCACGGTGTTCAGCACCTCGTCGGCGGGGATGCCGCCGGTGTCGTCGCCCATGATCTGGAATCCGCCGGCGAAGTTGACCTCGTAGCCCTGGGCCTCAAGCAGGTCGCAGGCCATCTGCGCGGCGAGCTCTTCGTTGTGCGTGGGGCCGCTCAACGCGAAGATCGTCCGGCCGATCGAGGGGCGACGCTGCAGCAGGGCGCTGGTCTGGTCCACCATCATGCGGAGCAGGCGGGTGGAGAGGTGGTACGCCAGCGTGGTGAGCTGGTCGGAGCGGTGGAGCTTCTCGACGAGCTCGTGGGTGGGCCAGAGCAGGTCCGAGATGGTCGTCTCGGCGTTGCCCTGCCGCACGCTGTCGGCGATGATGCGGCGGGCGGCGAAGCGGTCGCCGGAAACGATGGCCTCGAAGAGGCGTTCGACGTTGATGCTCTGGTTGGGACTCTGGGTCGCGTTCATGGCGATCGCTCCTGCTCTCATGCCCGTTCGGGCTGCGGCTCGTGTCGTGCGTCCGGTTCCACCAGAGCGACGTGCGGTGAAGGTGACGGCAGGTGTCCCACCAGCCGGGCGCGGACACGGTCCACGCGTGGGTTGGACATCGACGCCGCGTGCTGGATGAGGCAGAAAGGAAAGGCGCGTGAAGTTGCGACCGATAACTATTGATGGAAACTTATCGGGCTTTGATTGCCCGATAACATGTGCATATCCCCAAAAACAGGGACCAGGCAGTGCCGCCGCTCAAACCGACTTCTGAGAGGTTCTTGAGCATCTGCTCCCGCGACACATACGTCGCCACGCTCTTGGGCAAGTACTTGTAAGCGCCGGACTTATCGCCGGAAATGAGCGTCGCCGTCCGAGGCATGATCTGCCCGCAGTAGAAGTCGTTGAACCAACGCACGAGCGGATTCCGGGGTCGTTCAAACTCCAGGATGATCAGTCGGCCGCCCGGGCGCAGGACACGCGCGAACTCGCGCAGTGCCCGCATCGAGTCCGATACGTTGCGGATGCCGAACGCGATCGAGACGACGTCCACGCTGGCGTCCGGCAGCGGCAAAGCCATCGCATCACCCTCGATGTAGGTCACTTTGGCCGCCACTTCCGGCCGGAGTGCCTGCTGCTTGATCCGCGCGTGATCCAGCATGGCCGGGGTGAAATCCAGACCCGTCACTTTCGCCGCCGCGGTCCTGGCGAAGGCCTGCGTCAGGTCGCCGGTGCCGCAGGCGACATCCAGCACGGTTTCACCGGGATTCACCTGGGCCTGACGCACGGCGAAGTTCCGCCAACGCACATCCTGCCACAGGGAGTGGAGGCGGTTGTTGAGGTCGTAGGAGCCGGCGATCGCGGTGAACATGCCGCGGACCTTGCCGGCTTTCTCCGCGTGCGCGTGCGGGTTCGCCAGCTCGGCATCGGCCCAGGCGGGGGCGGGGGGGAAATGTGCGGTGTTTGGGGCGGTCACTGGTGCAAAGTTAGGGGCGTGAGACGTTGAGGAGCGAAGAGGTGAACAATCCCCCGGGGCGGAAGTCCGAGGTCTCAGAAGGATTCGGAGGTTCACATGGCTTCGATGCGTGGTGTCTTTGTTGCGGCGCTGGGTCTGGTGCTGGGGGTCGCGGCCGGCTGCGAGACCAACCCCACGACCGGGCGGAAGCAGTTCCTGGGGCTCTCACGCGCTCAGGAGGTTGAGATCGGCACGCAGTACGCCCCGCAAATGACCGCCGAGATGGGCGGGCAGGTCGAGCAGAAGGAACTGCGCGACTATGTGACCGAGGTGGGCATGAAGATGGTGGCCACCATCGGGCAGGACGACCCCTCGATGGTGGACCTGCCGTGGGAGTTCACACTGCTCAACTCGGATGTGGTGAACGCGTTCGCGCTCCCCGGCGGCAAAGTATTCATGTCGCGTGGGCTCGCGGAGCGCATGACCAACGAGGCGCAGCTCGCGGGTGTGCTGGGGCACGAGATCGGGCACGTCACGGGCAAGCACACCTCAGAGCGCTACGGCGACGCGATGCAGGCGCAGATGTACTCGGGGATTTTCAGTGTGCTGGTGGGCGCAACCGCGCGCGTGGATGTGAGCCAACTCTCAGGCCAGGTCGCTGAGATCGCGCTCTTGTCGTACAGCCGCGACCAGGAGAACGAGGCCGACGAACTGGGCCTGCGGTACATGAGCCGCACGGGGTACAACCCGATCGGGCAGCGGCAGGTGATGGAGATCCTGGCGTCCTTGGACAAAGAAGGCCGCTCGCCCGAGTTCCTCTCCACGCACCCGTACCCGGAGGAACGCATCAAGAACATCGAGGTGGCCATCCGGGAGCGGTACGCCTTCACCCAGAACAACCCCCAG
Organism: Phycisphaerales bacterium; assembly: GCA_036261855.1. Taxonomy (GTDB): domain Bacteria; phylum Planctomycetota; class Phycisphaerae; order Phycisphaerales; family UBA1924; genus BJHL01. The sequence goes on from DATAKA010000025.1 coordinate 69,426, forward strand.
TACAAGACCGGCGAGGCCGAGTACCGGGCCCGGTTCCTCAGCAGGCTCAGCGCGGCGTTCCCGGACGGGTACGACGCGAGCGAATCGATGCGGCGGTTTGCGATGACAAAGACCCCCTGCACGCACGCTCACTGACCCCTGGACGGGTGCCCGTTGTTACCGTGACCGGAAGCCCCTCACCCCGAATCCCAAGAACACACCATGACGACGTATCAAACCCCCCTGCAGCGCGAGCGGGCCATCAACCGTCTTGTGTGGATGGCGCGGTTCCTGGATAACGCCATCGTCATCCCGGGTGTCAAGTTCCGCGTGGGCTACGACGCGATCATCGGTCTGGTGCCGGGCATCGGCGACATCGTCACCGCGGGCATGTCGCTGTACGTCGTCTACGAGGCGCACCGGCTGGGGTGCGGCAGCCGCACGATCATCAAGATGCTGGGCAACGTCGCCATCGACTTCCTCATCAGCGAGATACCGGCGCTGGGCGACATCGTGGACTTCTTCTTCAAGAGCAACACGCGCAACCTGGCGCTCCTGGGGCGCGAGCTGGGCATCGAGGAGCTCGCGAAGGCGGGCACGGGGATGATGAAGAAGAGCGATCAGCCCGCTGCCGAACCCGCTCCAACGCCCGCGGCCGAAACCACGGGCACGCTGTGGCAGGAAGAACCACCCCGCAAGCACGTGACGAACGTCGCGCCGTGCTGAGAGAGCCTGGGCTGAAAGAGGCTCGGGCGCAAGCCCGAGCAGGGCTGCCAACATTCTCTCGATGAACGCGTGTGCGATCAGGTAGGTTTCCGCGCGCTGTGCTCAGGCTGGCGCCTGAGCCTCTGTTGTGGGGGCAGGGCGGCTCTTGCGCATGGCCTGCTCCATCGCGGTGCGCACGAGCATCGCGTTCTCGTCGCTGCATCGGAACCCGGCCTCGAAGACTGGGTTGACCACCTTGTTGTTGACATCAACGTTGCCGATGACGAGGCGCTTCCAGTACGGGCCCACGCGCTCGATGACAAAGGAGTCGGCGCTGCCCCACGCGGCATACACCGTGTCGATGTTGGTTTCGCCCTCGAGCATCTTGTACGGCAGGCGGGCGATGCCGCCGGACGTGATCACGAATCGCTCGTAGACAGCCCGTTCGCGCTGGCTGGTTGCCAGCAACCACACCAGGCAGCCAAGGATCGCCGCGGCCCAGGCCGCGGCGACCCACGGATACGAGAACACCAGAAACCCCCACAGGAAGTAGAAGCCGATCGCCATCGCGAGGAACGCGCCCCAGATGACGCGCCGGATGGGCGATGTGTTCTTCGTCATGTGCTTGGGGATGCCCACCAGCATCAGATGGTCGTTGATGTACGCGACGCCGCACTCCGGGCATGCGCCTGGTGGTGGAGGCAGCCCCTCCAGGTTGTACCCGCAGCACAAACAAAAAGGCGCGTGCTGCACGAATGAGGGCTCGGGCAGCACGCGCCTGTTGGTCACGACTCGGTTCTCCGATCGGCTCTCGGATCAGCGGACGCTCACGCGCCGGCCGAGGGGCCCTGGTACTGCGCGGAGCCAAAGCCCAGGATGGGGATGAAGACGAAGCCCAGCAGGATAAGGCCGATCGCGAAGCCGATGCCCTTGCCGAAGCTCTTGGCGAGGTCCACGCAGAGCACGATCGCGACGACGATGCTCACGATGGGGATGAACATGAGGAGCAGCCACCACCAGGGGCGGCCGACGATCTTCGTCCAGATGTAGATGTTGTAGATCGGGACGATCGCGGCCCAGCCGGGCTGGCCGGCCTTCGTGAAGGTCTTCCACATGCCCGCGATGATCGCGATGAAGATGGCGGCATAGATGAGCATGATGATGAGTAAGCCACCAGCGGCCGCAGCGCCCCCCGCGCCGCCACCACCGCCGCCGCCCGAGTTCTGTGCCAGTGTGAAGAGTTGGTTCACCGTGCGTTCTCCTTAAAGTGCGTGCCGCCCGACAGCCCCTCCCACAGGGAGGCGCGCACGCGTGCAATGGACCGCAGGGGCGATGCCCCTGCAAGGTGGTGGGAAGATCGGCACGCGGGGAGGGAAATCCCCAGAAAAGGAGCGGGCAGTGTCCCGTGAAACCCTTGCGGAAAAGGTCACTTGGCCGTGACCGGCCAGTCAGACCGCCGCGGTTTCCTTCGCCTTCACCGCGCCCTTGCCGCTGGCCAGCCTCTGCCGCAGGTTGTCGAGCACGTTCATGTAGTTGATGTACGCGTCGTAGGGGCTGTCGTAGGGGCTGAAGTACTTGTGGACGTCGCCGTCGGCGAAGTACTTGGTGCACATGTAGTAGAAGTGGTCGCTGGTGGTGAGCTTGCGCCAGTCGGTCAGGATCGTGGCGGCGGCGTGGCGTTCCTCGTTGTCGGCGGGGGTCTTCGCGAGGGCGTCCATGGCGCGGGCGTAGCGCTCCTTGATGGGCTTCTCGAGGGCGTAGCACTCGCTCAGCGCGTTGAACTGCATGGCGTTCTCGCGCCAGGCCGAAAGATCACGCTCGGTGTCGGCCCATGAGATGAACTCGTGGGCGTCGTACTCGCCCACCGGCTGGAACTGGTCGATCGCCATGCTGGGCGTGATGAAGTGGTTCTCGGTGGTGCCGTCGCGCTTCTTGGCGACCTCGAAGACCTTCTCGGGCAGCACACTCAGGAAGTCGAAGATGCCCGTGTCGGCCCACTGGTGCTCGCCGAAGGTCTCGTAGTCCATGAAGAGGTTGCAGAGGTAGCCGTCGCCGTTGATGTTGTTCACCCACTGGGCGAACTTCTCAGCGGAGAGGGGCCACTCGCTCCAGCCGCGGTTGCTGAAGCGGAAGGCGATGTCGTCGCTGAGCCTGTAGTTCTTGCAGAGCGTGGCGAAGGGCTTGCCGTCCTTGCCCATCGGGCGGCCGGGCGGCGTGTAGACGTAGTTGGGTGAGCGGCTGCCGAGCAGGCGGTCCACGCCCTCGCAGATCATGCCCTTCCAACGGGGCTTGCCGTCCTTGCCCTTCATCTTGCTCACGTGCCACGCGAGGTCGTTGTTGTAGATGAGCTCGGTGTTGCGGAAGACCTGGGGCGTCTGCCCGAAGAGTTCCTGGATCTTCTCCGTGTGCATCTGCACCTGGTTGTCAAACTCGTCGCCGTAGGGGAACTTGGAGTACAGGGCGCTGAGCGAGTGGTAGTAGGTCTCGCCCACGAACTCGCAGCAGCCGGTCTTGGCCAGCTCCTGGAAAATCCCGATGACGTCGGGGCAGAACTGCTGCCACTGTTCCAGCACGGTGCCCGTGATGGCGTAGGACACGCGGAAGTTGCCCTTGTGACGCTTCACCATGTCCAGGATGAGGCGCGTGGTGGGCCGGTAGCACTTGTCGGCCACCTTGCGGCAGACCTCGCCGTTCTTGGCGTCGTCGAAGTAGTACGGGTCCGAATCAAAGACCGAGTAGCGGCGGAGGCGGTGCGGCTGGTGGACCTCGAAGTAGAAGACGACGGATGCCATGCGGGCAGTGTACGGGCGGCCGGGGGGAGTGCCGGGTGCCGGATGCCGGGTGCCAGGTGCCGGGTTTGGGGCGGTCACGCGCAGGAACGATGCGATCCGGGCAGGGGTGCGCGGCACTCGGTTGAATTCACGCCCCGTCCGCGCCTGTCCCGAAGTAAATCGCCCGCTTCCCCTCGCGCTTCGCCGCGAGCGCCAGGTCGTCGGCCTTCTTCAGCAGTTCCGCGGGCGTATTGCCGTCCCACGGGAACGTCGCGAGGCCGCCGGAGACCGAGAGCGAGCCCTGCGGCATGCCGCTGAGGGCGGGGAAGCGGTGCTGGCCGATCTGCCGCTGGAAGCGGTCGGCGATGTCCTGCACGCTCTTGGGATGCCGGCTGCCCTCCTGGCGCGGGCCCTGGGGGTCATCAAAGATCACGGCGAACTCGTCGCCGCCGATGCGGCAGACGCGGTCGGTGGGGCGGATCACGCTGCGCAGGAGCGAGACGGTCTGCGTCAGGACATCGTCGCCCGCGCCGTGCCCGAAGCGGTCGTTGTACTGCTTGAAGTCGTCGATATCGAAGACCAGCACCGTGACGAACCGCCGCTGCTCGCGGGCCTCCGTCAGCGCACGGCCCAGGAACATGTCGAAGTAGCGCCGGTTCCACGCGCCGGTCAGGGCATCCGTGAACGCGGCCTCGTGGAGCTGCGTGTGCTGGTCGCGGAGGCGGAGCCAGCCCGCCAGCCAGCGGGCGTGGGGCGCGAGGTTCGCCGCGCGGGTGCGGACGCTTTTCAGCAGGCCGAAGGTGTTGGCGTCCCACGTCACCGGGCAGACAGCGCTGGCCACGGGCGAAGCGCCCGGCGCCGCGGGTTCGGACCCGGGGACAAACTCGACCGATGTGTCGTTCAACCGCTCGCGGATGAGCGCGACCGCGGCGGGCAGGATGTCCGCCCGGCGGATGAGCATCGCCACGAGCGACGTGTCGCCCGCGTCCTTGCTCGATGCGCCGGCGAACACGGGCGCGGCGGGGGCGACAGGAGCAGGAGCAGCAGGAGCGGGAACGGGCACCGCCGCCGGAGCTACGCGTGCAGGATCGCTGGACGCGGCAGGGGCCCGCGCCGGAACCGGCGCGGGAGCAGCCCGGATGGGCGCGGGCGGGGGGAGTGGAGCGACGGGTGCCACAGGTGGTGCCACGGGCGCTGGGCGGGGCGCTTCCTGCCGCGGCAAGGGCGGGGGCGCGGGCCTCGACGCGGCGGCGGCTGGCGCGACGGGCGCAGCGGGGACATACGCCGGTGGTTGGCCCATGGGCTGCTGGACGCGGGCTGGGGCGGCCGCGGGGGCCGCCGGCGCGACGCCGTTCCGCAGGAATGCCAGCGGGTTGTCGTGCTCCAGCACGCCGTCGAACGCGCCCTGGTCGCGGGTGATGCCGATGGGCGTCTGCACCATGACGCGGACACCGGGGGTCGTGGCACGCATCGCCCGCACGAAGCGGTCGGCGAGCGCGGGCTGGGCCTCGAGGTTGATCGCCACCTCGGGCGCGACGACCACGAACGTGCGTTCGCCGGGGATGTCCCGCGGCATGGAGGCGAGCTCGCCGACTGCTTCCAGGGCGTTGTGGGCGCGGAGGAGTTCAACGCCGTCGTGCAGGCGCAGCGCACCATCGAGGTTGGTCCGCCCGACGAGGACGACGCGGTGGGTGAGGTCGCTCATGGCTTCCTCCCCGCGGGGCCCGTGTCGTCACCCAGCAGCATGGCGAGTTCTTCTTCGGTCAGCACGCGCGGGTTGGCCCGGGGCGGTGCGGACGGGGCAGGAGCGGAAGCCGCGGCAGCGCCCTGGGCGAACGCATCGACATCGTCCTCCCGCACATCATCCCGCGCGGGGAGTGTGCCGTCGCCCGCGAGACGCAGGCCGTTGGTGGGCTCGCTCCACTTCTGCGTGGTGGACGCGACCCAGGGGCCCGTCCACGCCACGGGCGCGGATGGCTGGGTGGCGTCGCGGGCGGGGGCAATGGCGGGGCGAGTGGGCGCGGAAGCCGTGCGGGGCTCGACCGACGCGGCCGGGCGAGCGCCCAGCGCGGCGAGCACATCCGCGGCCCGAACTGATCGCAGCACCGGCTGGCGGCTGGGGTCAAAGAGCCAGATGGCCATCTCGGGCACGTAGCGCGGCGCAGTGTCCAGCAGGTCCACCACGTGCGGCAGGCGCTGTGGCTCCACCAGCAGCAGGATCTTGGCACCCGCGCCGCCGAGGTGGGCGCTCGTCAGCACCGCGAGCACGGCGAACGGGTCGTCGCACGCCGCGACTTCCAGGCCGGGGCGCTTCAGCGCGCCCTGCAGGCGCGGGTCCAGCGGCACGCCCACGGGCGACCAGGCCACGCACACCGCGGGCTGGGGCGCTGGTTGGGCCGGGGGGTTGTTGGCGTCGTCTGGCACGGACAGATTCTAACGAGGTTGGACGGCGGAGGGTGCGAAAAGTGCGCGTTCCTGCGAGGACGGATTGGGTGGCAGGTCCGGGAGCGCGGGGCGTAAGGCCTGTGGGGGAGGGGATTTGGAGAGAGAGGGCCGAGAATGTGCGTTTGAGGTCGTCCAGCCCGGCGCAACGTGCCAAAGCAAGAGCTCGGGCTTTTCACGGGACGGCCATGGTGATGATCGCACGCGCGGCTGTGCCTGCACCATCCGCCGGGCCCAGACCCGTCAGTGCGGCTTTCATGGCGTCTCGCTTCGAGGTGTTGCGCAGCAACTCCGACAGCACCGGCGCCACGCCCGCAATGTTGGCGTCGCGCGTGATGCGGTCCTCGCACAGCACAGCGCCGGCCGACTTCACCAGCACCTGTGCGTTGAACTTCTGGTGCTGGTCTTTGTGGTAGGGGTAGGGCAGAAAGATGGACGGCACGCGGCTGGCCCAGACCTCGCCCACGTTGCCGGCGCCGCTGCGGCACACGGAAAGGTCCGCCGCGCCCCAGCAATCGCCCATGCGGTCCAGGAACGGGGCGACGAGCGCGGGGACGTTGGCCTGGGCGTAGGCGGCGCGCACGCTCTCCTCGCCGCGGCCGGGGCCGGTCTGGTGGATGACCTGCCAGCCCGTGAGCGCCGACGCGTGCTGAGGTGATTGGCTGAACGCCGCCAGGAAGTCATTGATGGATGTGGCGCCCTGGCTGCCGCCGGTGACGAGGAGCGTGGGGCGGTGTGGGGCGAGCCCCAGCGCTCTACGGCACTGCGCTGGTGATTGATGGGAGATAGCACCGGCACGCACGATGGGCGGGATGGTTTCCCACGAAGGGAAGCCGCCGTGCGCGATTGGGGCGCTGGTCACGACCCTGGCCGCTCGCTTCGCGATCCACCGGTTCGCGCGCCCGGGCACTGCGTCGAGGTTCACCAGCAGCACGGGGACTTTCTCCACGCGGGCGGCCTGGGCCGCGGGGGCCGCGACAAAGCCGCCCATGGCGACCAGCACGCACGGCCCCTGCTGCTTGGCGTCTCGCAAGATCGCGCGGCATTCACGGACGGACATGCCCCAGTCGCTCACGAAGCGGTAGAGGACCTTGGGCGAGACGCCGAAGGGCCGTGCCGACACGGGCGAGAACCGCGCAGGCTGACCCGCGAGGCGCAGCTTGCGGAGAATGTCGGCATCGAGCGGGCGCTGCGAGACAACGAAGGAGATTCCGGCGCTGGGCACCGCCTTCACGACCTCTTCCGCGATCGCGAGAGCAGGGAAGATGTGGCCGCCGGTGCCGCCGCCGGCGAAGATGATTTGAGGCGCATCCATGCGTGCGGAAGGTACGCCCCGCACCGCACCTCGGAGGTGCGGGCCTGAACCGCCATAAACGACCCCACCATGCTCGTGCGCCGGCTGAACCCGGCGGCTCCGAGGGGGCTGTGGCCACGTGTTAGACTTGTCGAGCAGCATGCTCGAAAGCCAACCCCCCACAATCACCCCCTACCCACTCCTTTTTCGCCCGGTGCTCATGCCCAAGGTCTGGGGCGGCGACCGACTTGCGCGGTTTGGGAAGGCCGTGAAACCGGGGGACAGAGTGGGCGAGTCATGGGAGTTGTCCGACCTACCCGGCACCAGCGCGAGCGGCGCGGGCGGCGGGGCAGTGCGGAGCGTAATCGCGAATGGACCGCTGGCTGGGAAGACCATCCACGATGCGATTGAATTGTGGGGCGATGCGCTGCTGCCGCGGGCGGCGCTCAGCCCATCGGGCAACTTCCCGCTGCTCATCAAGTTCCTGGATGCGCGTGAAGACCTCTCGGTGCAGGTGCACCCGAGTCCTGCCTACGCGGCCAAGTATAAAGATGCGCACCTCAAGACCGAGTGCTGGTACGTGCTGGATGCCAAGCCCGGCAGCGTGATCTACAAGGGCGTGAAGTCGGGCGTGACGCGCGAAGTCTTCGAGCGGGCCCTGCGAGCGGGTGATGGGAGCGGTGTTGTGGACCTGCTTGAGGCTGTGCCCGCCGTGGTGGGCGAGTGCCACAACCTGCCCAGCGGCACGGTGCATGCGCTCGGCGCGGGCGTGCTGGTGGCAGAAGTGCAGACGCCCAGCGACACGACGTTCCGCGTGTACGACTGGGGACGCACCGGGCGCGAGTTGCACATCGAGCAGGCGATGGAGTGCATCGAGTGGGGGCCGGCGCCGAAGGCGGTTGCGGCAGCGGTCATGGCGCAGACGGGCGTGCAAACAGAGTTCTTCTCCGTGCTTGTCGCGCGGCAACGGAGCGTCTTTGTACCCTCCGGCTGCGCCGCGATTGTGCTGCAGGGCGAGGCGACCTTCGGCAAGGACGACAGCTTCTGCGCCCGCGCGGGAGACACGGTTTTCGTTCCCCGACTCGACCGCAACCTCGCGAGGTTCCACGCACGCCGGGATGGAGAGCGGGTGGAAGTGATGGTGTTGCTTCCACGCGGGATGGAGACGTGCAGTTCACCGTGACAGGTCGTGTTCGCCCTTGCCCGCCGGCAGGAAGTATCCCTCAATCTCTCCCAGCGCCCGCCGACGGCGGACTGACCTCCCGCTGAGCGAACCGCAGCAAGCGGCAGCCGAAAGCGGCGCCCATCACCTGCTGCTGCTGATTTGCCCGCTGCGCACGGCGCACAGCACGTTTCCCCCATCGGCCGCGCAATCGCGGATTGGAGTCGACATGCGCATCGCCGGAGGTATGGTGACAGCAGTGGCGAGGGCATGCGGCCCTCCAACAGGTTCGGTCTTCCGGAGGGTTCCCCATGACAACGACAACGATGACAAACAGGAAGCTGGAAATTCAGGGCATGACGGGCGACGTGTGCGTCAAGAAGGTGACCGCGGCCCTGAAGGCGGTGCCCGACGTGTACACGCAGTCCGTGGCCGTCGGTTCGGCGGCAATCCGCGCGGACGAGACCGGGTGTGGGTCGGCCTGTAAGGCGGTCAGCGCGGCCGGCTACGAGGCCCACGAGGCGGATTCGGCAGAGGACAGCGTTGCCCCCGAGTCCAAGGGCTTCGGACAGCCGGGCGAGAAGGCCCAGGGCGCGCCGACCGGCAGGACGGGCGCCAACGGCAACAGGGACGGCAACCCCATGCCGGGCCAACCGGGCGACAGCACGCAGAACATCGCCTACAAGCAGACACACTAGTTCCGCGTCGCACGAAGACGCGCGTGAGCGATGGTGCCGAGCGCCCGCGGCTTGCTCCCCACTCACGCGCGTTCTTGCGCGCCCGCGGGGAACGGGCACACGAAAGGCTCCGCCGGGCGGTCGCGCGCTGTTCCAAAGGGCATGAAGGGCGTCAAGACCCCGGGCTTTGCCTCACTCTGCGTGCCCTCTCCAACGCCTCCTTCAGCACCTTTTCCATCCCCACCCCCGCCGGGTCGTAGTACGTCTTCTCCACGCCCAGGTAGTCCTGTGTCCCGATCATCCCCAGGTACGGGTCCGGCACGCCGTCGGTGTGGGCATACTTGTACTGCTCACTCCCCTCGCGCTTGCCGTGAGCGCTCATCTCGCCGGCCTTCCGCACGTTGCCGTCCTTGATGTGCATGGGCACCGGCACGGTCCGCCCCTCGCGCACATCCGCCATCGCGGCATCGATCGCCACGTAGCTCGCGTTGCTCTTGGGCGCCAGTGCCAGGTAGCACGCGCACTGCGACAGCGTGATCCTTGCCTCCGGCATGCCGATGCGCTCGACCAGTTGCCACGTGGCCGCGGCCACCATGATCCCCCGCGGGTCGGCGTTCCCGATGTCCTCGCTCGCCAGGATCGCCAGCCGCCGCGCAATGAAACGCGGGTCCTCGCCCGCCTCCAGCATCATCGCGATCCAGTAGACCGCCGCGTCCGGGTCGCTGCCCCGCACGCTCTTGATCATCGCGCTCGCGGCGTCGTAATGACCATCGCCCGTGCCGTCGTAGACCGCAGCCTTCTGCTGGATGGAGTCCTCGGCGATTGCGCGAGTGATGTGGAACGCAGAGGCACTGGGGACTGGGGACTGGGCACTGGTGGAGTTGGCGGAGGCATTACCCTGATGCCCAGTGCCCAGTGCCTGATGCCTCTGACTTTCTACCGCTACTTCCAACGCCGTCAGCGCCCTCCTCGCATCCCCATCACACTTCACCGCCCACACGCGCAGCGCCTCGTCGTCCACTTTCAAATCAAGGTCGCCATACCCGCGCTCCTTCTCGGCCACAGCCCGACGCAGCGACCAGACAATGTCGTCCTCGCTCAGCGTCTCCAGCCGGAACAGCGTGCTGCGTGACACCAGCGCGCTGTTCACCGCGAACAGCGGGTTCTCCGTCGTTGCCCCGATGAGCGTGATGAGCCCGCGCTCCACATCGCTCAGCAGCACGTCCTGCTGCGCCTTCGTGAACCGGTGGATCTCGTCCAGGAACAGGATCGTGCGCTTGTTCTCCAGTTCCAGCCGCTTCTGCGCTTCGTCGCAGATCTCCCGGATGCGCTTCACGCCCACCTGGGCCGCGTTCTCGCGCACGAACACTCGCTTGGTGTGCCTTGCAATCAGCTCCGCCAGCGTCGTCTTGCCCGTCCCCGGCGGGCCGTGCAGGATCATGCTCGTGATGGCGTCGGCCTGCAGCATGCGCCGCAGCAACTTCCCCTCGCCCAGAATGTGCTGCTGGCCCGCGAACTCCTCCAGCGTGCGCGGGCGCATGCGCACCGCCAGCGGCTCCACGCGCTGCCGCGCCTGCTCGCGCTTGCCTGACCACAGGTCCGCCATGCGGCGAGCGTAAGCCCGATGGCGCTCGCACCCGCACAGTTCCCAATCAGGTGGCCAACTCCAGCGATTTCACGCCCGTGTGACTTTGCGCAACGCTAACATCGCGGCCTTGCCGAGCTCGTGGCTCATCCCGCTGTTCGCTGCCGGCCTCACCTGGCTGGTATGGTGTGGCTGCGCCCACGCCCTCCTCCGCGGCCCTCGTCCGGACCCAGTGTCCGGCCTCGCGTGGTGGTTCATCCGCGGCTACACCGCGTGGTTCCACCGCTGCCGCTACGAAGGGCTGCAGCACGTGCCGAGCACGCGCAACGCGGGCCCGCTACTACTGGTCGTGAATCACACCGCGGGCGTCGACCCGCTCTTGGTCCAGGCCGCGTGCCCCTTCTTCGTCCGATGGATGATGGGGCGCGACATGCGCACGCGCCACCTCGCGGACATCTGGGATTGGGCCGACATCATCGACGTGGACCGCAAAGGGCGCGACACGACGTCCGCCCGCCAGGCCATCCGCGTGCTCAAGGACGGCGGCATCGTCGGCATCTTTCCCGAGGGCCGCATCGAACGCCCGCGCGGTCACCTCCTGCCGTTCCACCCCGGTGTCGGGCTGATCGTGAACGCCGCGGCTGTGCCGATACTGCCCGTGTTCATCCGCGGCACCCCGCACGCCCACACCGCGTGGGGCAGCCTCGTCCAACGCGGGCGCGCTGTCGTGCGCTTTGGCCCGTTGATGCACCTGCCGCGCGCCAGCGCGGAAGATACCACCGCCGCCATTCGCGCGTGGTTTGAATCGCAGGCGTGAGACACTACCGGCCTTGCAGTCGCGCACGCACCGCTTCCAGCCGCTGCTTGTGCACGTCGCGGTCCGGCTCGACGAGCGTGAGCGCCCAGATCTGCCGCTCCGCCTCTTTCATGTCCCCCGCCTGCAGGGCGATAGTGGCCGCGGCCTCCCTGATCGTGCCGTCGTACGGAGCAATCCGCGATGCCCGCTGCGCCTTCGCAACGGCCTTACCCCAGTCCTGCCGCGCCGCGTAGAGCCTCGCAAGCTGCACAGCAAAAGCCGGTGAATTCTGCTCCCGCTCGTCCATGTACTCCAAGTGCGGGACCGCCGCGTCCGCCCCCGCCCCTGCGGCCAGCCCTTCGCCACTGAGGTAGTACAGCGCCAGCGCGCGGTGCGGCGCCGGGTCCACCGGCCTTGCCGCCGCATACTCGTTCAGAACAGCGATGTCGTCGGCCGTCCATCCCGCGTGCGGCTTCTTCGTCACATTCCGCGCGGCGAGCGACAGCACGAATGGATTCCCCGGCTCCGCCACCCGCCACTTCGCGACGAGTTCGGGCGTCGGCTCCGTGCCCTCCTCGTCCGCCAGCAGCTCCGGCACGCGCCGCTGTCCGGCCTTTGGCGACATGCCCCACGCGACCAGCTGGTCCTGCGCCCACAGCGTGAAGCGCGACAGGAACTCCTCACGCGACACGCCCATCACTTCCTTGAACGCCTCCGGCTCGCGCACGCCCGAGGCGTACAGATCCATCATCCGCAGCGGTGCGTCCTTGCCCCACGTCTCGATCATGAACTCGTACATCCACGCGCCCTGGGCATACGCCTGCGCACGGTCCGTCTGCTTGCGCGGACGCGTGAACATCACGCTGATGGTGTCAAAGTCAAAGAGCGACTCGGTCTCGACGACGCGCGCCAGCAGCTGCACCGTGTTCCAGTCCCGCGGCGCATCTTCCAGGTACACCGCCCCCGCCTCCGTGAACCAGTGCGGCAGGCGGTTCTTGGTGCGAGAGAGTGTGACGGTGTGCGTGTACTCGTGCTGCACCACCCGCGCCCAGTCATACGGCCCCACCAGGTGCCCCGGCCCACCGCGCGGCGTTTCCATCGCGATCACAGGCCCCGTCGCCGCGGCGAAGGTGTGCAGCTTCGTCATGCCCGCGATGCGCACGGCGAACCAGCGGTGGTTGGGGTACAGCTCGATCACCGTCTTCCCCGCCGGCTCGTGGTCGATGCCGCCCGGCTCGCTCCCAGTCACCCGCGTGTAGATCCGCTCCAGCACCGGCAGCATCTCATTTGCGAGCGCCTCATCCTCGCCGGGCTTGTACCGCACCACAAAGTGGTCGCTCTCCACGCTTGCGTACGTCGCAAGCTCGCGCAGCAGCACCTGGCTGTTCTTTGCCCTGGCATGAAAACGGTCCAGCAGCAGCGCCTTGTTCAGCGCCCGCCCCGCCTCCTCAAGCTTGCCCGCCTGGAGCTGCGAAAGCCCCAGCTCCACATGCGGCTCCGCCCAGGAGGGCGCACGCTCGCCCGCCTGCCGCAGATACGTCGCGGCGTCCTCGTACTGCCGCGCATCCGCCAGCGCCTTGCCAACCTCCAGAAACCCCTCCGGCGCGCCCGGTGCCATGGTGTCCAGCCCACGGAGCAGCTCGTTGGTGCGCTCAAAGTCAAACCCCACCGCGGCCGCGGCACATTGCATGGCCCGCACATCGCGGTTCCCGGGCCACTGCGCAATCGCAGGCTCCAGCGCCGCCGCCGCGAGCGCTCCCTCATTCATCCGTAGCTTCGCATGGGCCCGCACCAGGCACCCCCACGAGCAGACCCCGCTCTGCGCCTCGTCGTCACCCGTGACGGACGCCCCGGCGAGCACCTCCAGCCGCAACGCGATCGACTCGGCCTCCTCGAACGCGAATGTCGCCGCGTTGATGCGCCCGAGCAGGTGCCACGCCTCCGCCGCTCGCGGGTTCAGCTCCAGGCACTCCGCCAGCGCCTCGCCCGATTCGCCCAGCATCCCCTTCTCATGCAGCAACAACGCCTCCGCCATGCGGACGCGCCAATCCATGCGGTCCAAGGACTCCCGCGCACGCGCCACCGTGCCCAGCAACTCCTGATACCCGATGACCTTCGCGTCCTCCGCGCCACGCAGCCGCGCCAGGAGCAGCATCGCCCGCACGCCCTCGGCCACCTCGCCCGCGTCCGACAGCGACTGGTCCCGCAGCCGCGGCACCAGCTCCAGCAGTTCTCGCTCCGCGTCATCCCGCCGACCGAGTTGCACCAGCGCCTCGGCCCGCAGCCGCGCGGCTCGCATCCCCTCAAGCCCGTCGAGTGCCGCGAGCGCCTCCGCCGGCACACCTCGCATCAACAGCGCCTCACCCCGCACCACCGCCGGCGCATCCGCCGCGACGAGCACTTCCTCTCCAAACGCCCCACGCGTGAGCGCCGCCGCACACCGCAGCGCGGGCGTCGCGAGGTCCGCCTCTTCCCACACGCCGTGCCGCACGCGCAGCTCCGCTCGCTCCGCCTCGCTCAAGTACTCCGCGTCCAGCAACGTCCGCACGAACGCATCCACCTCCGGGGTGGGCGCCGCCTTCGGCGCTTCCGGCAGTTCATCCTGCGAACTTTCACTGTTGCCGCCGTCTTCCGACGGGTCCGCCGGCGGGTCCTCGGGTGTCACCACCGGCGTCACCTGCGCCCGCACCACCATCGCCGGTCCACACACAGACCACGCCGCCCCGGCGCACGCCGCCACCCACGCGGCCACACCACGACGCGCCCAACCCCCGCGCGGCCAAACCTGTTCACGCTCACGCTTTGTCACGCGGCCTACCTTCCGTGGAATCCACCCCCGCCCCCACCCCCACCCCTGACCGCCCGCACTCCCCACCGTCACTCCAGCGGCTCAACCGTCACTTCCCATGACGGGTCCGTCGGCGGCGTCGTGTCCATCACGCCCGCTTCCACCGGTTCGTTCACCTTCACGTTCGTGAGCTGCACGATCGACACGTCCCCGGCACGGTTCACCGTCCGCGCCATCCGCGGCAGCAGCATCCGCACGCCCTGCCCGCCCGACGCGGCCCCCTCCGCGCTCGAAAGCTCGCGGTACCACAGCCGCACCTCGCGCAGGCTCTCCTGGTCCTGATACTCAGGCCGCAAGGTCAACTTCAGTTGGTAGAACGTCGCGGGCACCTTCTGTTCCTTGAGCACGCCCGTCACCGGGTCCTTCACGCGCGTCGTGACAAAGCTCACGAAGTCGATGAGCCCCTCCTGCTCCTTCTGCTGCTTCGCGGCGTCCTCATTCTCCTGCGCAACCACGCCCTCCGTCGCCGGGAGCAACTCCGCGCTGTACCGCTTCAGGATCTCCGCCCGCTTCTGCCCGATCGGGATCGGGAACGGCCCCTCACCGATCTTGAGCGGGTCCACCATCTGCCCCGCCGGTACGACCTGCCGCTTCTTGAACTGCTTCTGGGTGGTCAGCTTCTCGATGAACCACTCGCCATCAAACAGCAGGTGCTGATCCTCTTCCCGCACACGCCCGTCAAATTGCAGCTTGGAGAAGTGCACCGCAAACCGACGGCGCGCAGGCGCGCCCCCCGCCACTGCCGCATCCGTCACGAACCACAGCGTGCCGATCCGCACCTGCCGGTCGCCCATCGCGTCATTGAGCTTGTCGAACATCACGCCCGCCCGCAGCGTCTTCAGGTCCTTGTCCGCAAACTGCAGCGCCAGCAGCAGATCGTCCGCCGTTTTGATGTCCACGGGCGGTGCCGAGGGCTCCGACTCGTCCACGATCGTCCCCACGACGTTCTTGGGGTCGCGCACCTCGATGACATGGTCGATGGGCCCGGTGTGCTGGCGACCGGGAGCGGGCTGCTCCTGAAGTGCGAGTAATCGAGTTCGCGCGTCGTCGAGTCCCTTCGGATCAGCGAACTGCGATCGAGCATACTGAAGCGGGCCGATCGCCCAATCCGGGCTCCGCATCGCGATGACAAGTCCAGTGGAGTCCTTGGTGCCGTGCGTCCAGCCACCCTGCCAATCCAAGTCCGGCCCTGGCATGAACGATCCCGCCGCCACGCCCACAAGGGCCTGCTGCATGATCCACGGTGTGATGAACAGCGTCATCGATACTCCTTGCACGTCGTTTCATTCCTCCCTGAGGGAGGAAGAGGGCTCGGCTCTACCCCGTCCAACCACCCACGGTATCAACCTGAGCAACCACTCCATACTTAGACGTCCCCCACGCCCGCCCGGTTCCGGTGGTCATCCCGCCCCATCCACAGCCCCCGCCGCCTCCCCACGGCCCATCGCGTCCAGATAATCCTGGAGCAGCGCCGCCGCCGCCAGCGCATCCCGCCGCGCCTTCTTCTGTGCATGTGTCAACCCGCTGCGGGCCATGTCCCAGTCAGCCTGCGCACTCGTCAGCCGCTCGTCCTGATACACCAGCTCGCGCCGCCCCTTCACCCCAGCCTTCAGCCGCTCCCCCAGCCGCTCCGCGAACGTCCGCACCTGCTTCGCCCGCGGTCCCTCCGTCCCATCCATGTTCAACGGCAGCCCCACCACCACCGTGCAGTCCTCACGCTCCCCCACCAGGTCCGCGACCTCCTTCACGAGCGACTCGATCAGCGCCACCCCACCCCGCTCCGCGACCGCCACCTCCACCACCTTCACCGGCATAGCGCGCCGCACCACAAGGTCGCCTACGGCGATCCCCGTCCGCTTGTCCCCAAGATCAACCGCGATGAACCGCATGCCCAACAGTACCGGGGCGGGAGCATCCTCCTCCCGCCCGCCTTCCAAGAAAACAGCCCCGCTTCCACGGGGCTGTGAATCGTCGAAACAAGAGTTGTTCGCACGAGCCGAACTGCCCCGCCACCCAGAACTACAGCACGCACGGCCCGCCGCTGAACACCGTGAGTAGCGCGTCAATATCCGACGTATCCGGGAACAACTCGTCGTTGTTGAAGTCGATGTCCCCGCACGTGCCGCACGCCCCGCCAGAGAAGACGCTCAGGAAGTCGTCGATGTCCTGCGTGTCCGGGAACAGCCCATCGCCGTTGAAGTCAATGCTGTCGCAGAGCGCGGCGGGCGAAGGAATGCGCAGCGCCTGGATGGTCGTCGGCGTCCCGGGCTTGTACAGACCGATCGTCGCGCCGCCCATGGCAACCGGCGCCACGTTGCAGTCAAACCGGAAGTTGTACGTCGTGCCCCACCGCAGCGCGTTGCCGTTGTTGCCGCTCGGTGGCTGGTACGCCTCCGGGCAGTTCCAACGCACCTCGCCGCCCACCTTCGCCCCGGGCCAGTTGTCCGGGTTCGCGAACGTGTTGGGGTACGGCTCGCCGGAGTGCGCGAACACGCCATGGAATCCCACGTTGGTCACGACCGCGTCCACCGGCACCGGCACCGCAAAGCTCCCGCCCGCACGGTCCGCGTTCAGGTTCTGCACCGCGTACTCATAGTGCCACATCCCGCCGCCAAGGCTCGTCGCACGCGCGGCGACCCAGAAACGCGCCACGATGCCCGCGGCCGTGGACTGGTCCACATAGTCCGCGCTCACCAGCGACACCTGCGGGTCATTGTCCTTCCACGCGCGCAGCGCCGGCTCCCGCACCGTGGGCGAGCCCTGAAGTGTCGGCACCGCAGTCTCGCTCGCGATGCCCAGCCGCTGGTACGTCGTGTTGTTCAGGCCGTTGATCGCGGGCGAAGTGCCCAGCGAGAACTGCGCATCGTCCTGCGTCACGTAGTGGCACTCGCCGTAGTAGATCGCGCCAGGGTTCAGCGCGGGCGTCACGTCCACCGTCGCCACCTGCAGCCGCACGCCCAGAAGGGTCGATGTGTCGCCGGTGTTGAACGGCATCGGGTACACACCCGTCGTCGGATTCACCTGAGACCGCGGCCCAAGCCCGCCCTGGCTGCCGTTGAGCCCCGCGCCGTACGCGTCCGAGCAATCCACGCCCAGCTGCGCCCCGCCCAGCGGCGGCTGGATGCACGTCCCACAGCCGGGGCTGTTGGTGGACGCGAAACCGTGCTTGAGCCACGACTGCCCGATCTGCTCAAACCGGCCGTTCATCAGCCGGTACATGTTCTGCCCGATCACCGGGTGCTCGTTGTTCCCTGCGTTCCACTCCACCGGCACATCGCCCAGGTTGCACGCCACCGTGCCGATCGCGTACGCGTTGCGCCCGCTGAGCTGCCCGTAATAGTCCACGTCCGTGAACGCCGACACCCACACGTCCGGACCCCGCACCGGGCACGAGTTGACCGCGAGCCCCACCGAGCCCGTCGTGGACCGGCCCTGCGCATCGCCCACGGTGAACGACACGTTCTTGTTGCCCGACGGCACGGAGCTGGGCACCACGTACGAGAGCGAATACATGCCGTTGCCCGGCGTCACATCACCGTGCGTCCCATCGTCGTAGAACGCCGCCACGGTGCCGCCGCCGATGCTCGAAAGGTCGCCCGTCACCGTGATGCCCGTGCTGGGCGGGCTGCTGCCCGGGAACACCTGCACCGTCAGCAGCACCGTGCCCGCGACACCGCAGGTGTAGATGCTGGCCGGGCTCACGCCGCCCGCGCCCGTCGGCCCGTTGTAGCAGGCAAATGAGAGCTTGGTCCCGCTCGCGAGCCCGCCGGAGTTGCACGAGTACTGCGTCGGCAACAGGCTCGTGTGCTGCACGCCGATGGTCGCGCTCGATCCGGTCTCTCCAAGGCCCGCGTAGATGCACTCAAAGTGCGTGTTGTCCTCGAACAACCGCAGCTGGAAGTCCGCGTTCCCGCCGCCGCTGTAGTACCGCGTGCGCCACTCGATGTTGAACACGCGCGTCGGCGCCAGCCCCGACACCGAGGTAAAGATGCCGTCGCCCGCCGCGTCCGTCATCAGGTCGTCCCAGTGCGGCGCGATCGTCACGCCCAGCCCGCTGGGCATGCAGTCGTTGTTGTAGTTCGCGTCGTTCCCCGTGAACTGCGCGTTGCCGTTGCTGCTCAGCACCACGCTCGTGTACGTCGCCCCGTACATCGAAATCGGGAATGGCAGCGGCACGCTCGTCGTGCAGTCATCGCAGTGGTTGCCGATGTCCGTGATCCCCGGCACGATCGATGCGCCGGAGGACTGGGCAATATTGAACCCGCCGCACTGCGCGAACACGCCACCGGACACCGCCGCCAGCACACCGACCGCGACACACATCTTCATGGAACTTCTCCTGGGGAAGCCGACCAAACTACCCGAACCTACCCCATCCTGCAACGCGAAACACGCTACGACCGCCCCCAATCGACGGATTCCAGTCCATACGACCATGAAAAAGGCCCGGGCAGCACGCCCGGGCCCCGAAAGTTCACTGTTTGGCATGAATCAGGGCAGCACGCGCACCACGCTGATCTCGTCCACCAGCAGCTCGTACACCAGCGCGATGTCGTCCGCGCCCAGCCGCACGCAGCCCATCGACTTCTCCTGCCCGATGCTCGCCGGGTCGATCGTCCCGTGGAAGCCGTAGCCGCTGATCGCCGCCGCGTCGCCCACGCCCTGCCAGCCCAGCCAGTACTCGCCGATCGGGTTCTGCGGGTTGTCCGCCGCGAACTTCTCACCCGTCCGCGGGTTGACCCACGGCGGGTTGACCAGCTTGCTGCCCTTCTTGATCACGTAGTTGCCCACAGGCGTCGGGCTGCCCTGCTGCGCATCACCCAGGCCGCAGGTGAAGCTGCGGATGTACACCCAGTCGCTCGCGCGGTCCGGCGATCCCGCGTAGATGTCCACGCGGAAGTCACGCTTGTTGACCACGGCATGGAACGGCCCGCGCACCAGCTTCAGCGTCTGGCCCACGCGCAGCGCGTTGGGGTTGCTGATGCGGTTGATGCGCTGAATGAGGCGGTAGTCCGTCGCAAGCTCACGCTTGCGGGGCAGCTTCGCGAGCGCATCGCCGCTCTGCACCTTGTACGACTCCACCAGCGTGTCCGTCGCGTCGAT
The DNA here is from genome assembly GCA_036261855.1 of Phycisphaerales bacterium. Taxonomy (GTDB): domain Bacteria; phylum Planctomycetota; class Phycisphaerae; order Phycisphaerales; family UBA1924; genus BJHL01. The sequence goes on from DATAKA010000025.1 coordinate 88,788, forward strand.
CGTCGGCGAGAAGACCAGCGTCTCGTTGATCTGCTGCAGCTTCGCGCGCAGAGCCGCCTTCTGCTCGCCGGGCGCATCCGGCGACAGGAGCACGCGGCTGTATTCGCGACGCGCATCCACGAGCTTGTTCGCCGCATAAGCCGTGTCGCCCGCCGTCAGGTTGCCCATCCACCCCGTGGTCGGTGCACCCAGCGCCGGCGTCGTGCCCGTGTTGGGCGCGGTCCCCGGCGTTGTGCCCAGCGTGGGGGCCGACGTCGCACTAGGAGTGGTCCCGGAGGTGGGGTTCGTGTTCCCAGCCGGCACATTCGCGCCCGGCAGCAGCGCATTCCCCGGTGCCGTGCCCGAGCCGGAGGGGATCACCGCCGTCGTGCCCGTCGTCACGTTCGGGTTCGCGATGTCGTTGCGCTGGATCGTCACCGGCTGAGAGGGCTCGCCAGTCTTCTCACCGGTCTTCGCCGCCACCTTGTCGCCGGGCGTTCCACCCTCGCCCGCCTTGGGCATGAACTTCGTCAGCGCGTAGATGCCGCCCGCGGCGAGCACAAGGCCCAGCACAATCACGGCGATCTTGCCCGTGCTGCTCATCCCGGCACCAGTCTGGTGCATCACGCCGCTGCGTGTTTCGTTGTTCTGAGAGGGGAGCGCCATTTCAAACCCTTCCGTGAGTTCCCGCGTCTTCCGCGGTGCCGGGCAGCCAGCCGGCGTGGTTTCGCATTGCATCCGTTCAAGCGACCGAATTGTCCGACCTGTTGTCCATCCCGACGACCGTCACATCCTTCTATACACCGCCGTCGGCGTCACCACGATATCAAGCGGTTCGTCCAGCGCATCCACCGGCACACGCTCCACCACCTGCTCATCGAAGCACAGGCCGACCAAGACCGGCCGCCGCCCTGCCCCGCGCCCGGCAAAAACCGCGCGTCGGAGCAGCACATCATAGAAGCCCCCGCCCCGCCCGAGGCGATTGCACAACTTGTCAAATGCACGCCCCGGCACCACGCACACGTCAATCTGGGCAAGGTCCGCCGCCGGGCACGCCGCCACCGGCTGCCGCACCCCGTGCCGCGAAACCTCCACGTCCCCCGCCGGCGCCAGGTCCAGACTCTCCACCCACGCCGCGTCCATCTCGCCCTTCGCCCAATCCGTCACCCGGGGGAGCGCCAGCCGCGCCATCCGCGCCGCCACCGGCCCCACATCCACCTCGTCCTCCCCGGCCACATACATCATCGCCCCCGGCACCAACCGCCCGCTGATTCCCCGCTCCCGCATCGCCCGCCACTCCGCTAGCTCCTCCAACTTCGCGCACACCGCCCCCGACCCCGCCCGCTTCTGCCCAGACGACATCGCCGCGAGGCGCGCCGCTATCGCGCCCCGCATCGCCGTCTTTTCCTGTTGTGAGGGCCGATCCATACGCCGCTGTCCCAATGCTCACGCCACGCGCAGCCCATCAACATCGGCATTCAACCGCCGCCCGCACCAAGCGCTCGAGAGCGGTTTGCCAACTCGATGCAGACATCAGAACGACCGTGGATCATCCAGCATCCCGCGCCGCCGCGGCTTGGTCGAAGCCGAGGCACCCGCCGCCTCCCGCGCGGTTGCTTCCAGCGCCTGGTGCAGCTTCTCGTGGTCCGGCACCGCTTCGAGATACTCGATCAGGTCCTCGACCCGGTGGTCGGCGGGCCAGCCCAGCTTCCGCCCGGCCTCCACCTTCGCGATCGCCGCGTCGCCCAGCGCTTCCTGCGTCGCCAGCATCCACGCCACGTCCGGCACCCCGCCCGTCGGCGGTTCCACCTGCACGCGCACCACGACCGGCACCGGCTGCGCCCCGAGGTTCCCGCCCACCCCCACCACCGGCCACTTGCCGGCGGCCGTCGTGGGCTCCTTGGCGATCGCCATCACCGGCACCCGCCGCCCCCGCGCAAGCTCGCGGAACGTCCGCGCATCCAGACCGATCATCGGCGGCTGGGCGAGGTAGCACCCCACCTCCAGCGGCTCCCCGCGGCTGGGCAACTTCTGGACCATCCGCACCGGGCCGTCCGTCGCGAACTGCCGGATCTGCCGACGCGCTTCCTGGAGGGGCAGCACCGCACGGGCCACCCGTTCCCAATCCCGCATCCGCCGGCACCGCTCGATGGCCCGCAGGCACAACTCTTCGGTGGTGAAGTAATCCGCCTTGACGAGCGCCACGCTCGCCTTGTCCATCAGGGCATCAATCGGCGTCGCGGGCAGGCCGCTCCCGCCAACGTCCACCTCGTGCGCACCGGGCCCCGCCACCATCACCGCGCGCGGCAGCATGTCCGCCGGGCGAGGCGAGATCGAGTGCGGGGTTGGCTGGATGATGCCCATTCGCTTCTGTTCAGTTCTTTCGCTTGCCGCCGTCACGACGCCTTCTGCACCGGCATCCGGCTCACATGGGCCGACAGCGCGGTGAGCAGCCCCTCCCACCGCTGCGCCTCTTCACTCAAGTTCACTTCCAGGATGTCCGCGAGCGCCGACCAGTCCTCTCGCTCCAGCGAACCCTTCACGCCGCGCAGGTACACCAGCAGCCGGTTGGACGCCTGCCCCAGCGTGCCGTGCTCGCAGCCCACGTCCAAGTCCGACAGCTCGATGTCCAGGAGCGCCCCGCTCTGCGCGACCACATCCTTCACCGTGTGCCAGGTCTTGAACACGTCCTGCAGCCCGCCCGCCGCGAGCTGCAACTGGTCCGTGTGCACGAGCTCCGCCAGCCGCACCTGCTCCCCCACCAGCCCGCGCAAGGCATCAATCGCATCCCCCAGCGTCACGCGCACGAGCGCCCTCGGGTCCGCCGACATCAACTCCACCCGTGTCACACCGCCCGGCTCATCACTGGGCGACGCGAGCGTGTCGTCCCCCAGCACATCGCCGTCCCCGCGCACCTCCACCACGATCCGCCCCGCGGCGCGCGCAGCATCCACCCCCACCGTCAGGGCGCACGCCAAGGTGGGGCGCGGTATCACCAAGGGCTTGCCGTCGAGGAAGGCCTCCATGCCTAGAAGGTGCCACACAAACAAGGAATAACAACCTATCTAACCAGAAAGATCACAATCCCCACCGTTCCACCGTCGCCTGAACTGGGGGGTCCATTAAACCATCGACTCCTGTGTTTCCGCCACCGCGCCGTTCTCGCGGGCCCGGCGTCGCTGCTTGTAAATGAGGCGCAGGTTCCGCGCATAAATCACCACGCCCGAAGACTGTCCGAGAACCGCGACAATGTCCTGCCGCCATACGAAGTACGCGAAGAGCGCCAACCCCCCGATCAGGCTGAGCCACCAGAACGCCTCCGGCACCACGCTTTCTTTCCGTTTCTCGCTGACAAACCACTGGATCAGCATCCGCCCCGTGAACGCAAACTGCCCACCGAACCCAATCACCACCCACACCAGGCTCGTCCAGCTCGTGATGTTGAGCAGCCGGAACGCCCAGTTGCCGCTGTTCGCCACCGCCGCGTCGTAGGTCGCTTGCCCGAACCGCTCCTTGAACTGCGCCCCGGTCATGGACTCGCTCACGAACCCGTTGCGCAGCATCACGCGGAACTCTGGGCTCTGCGGCGTCAGCGACACGCCCGACGCACTCTCGGCGGGGGTCGTGTACACCTCCACCACGCCGCGCATGCTCGCGACCTTCAGGTCCAGCGTCCGCGCGCCCTCGCGCACCGCGATCCCCGTCGGCCGCGCCACCAGCCACGCGCCCAGCAGCAGCAGCAAGACCATCAGCGCGAACGGTTCCCACTTGATGCGTTTCACGGCGATGAGCGTAGTCCACGCACTCACCCAATCTGCTTGATCACCTTCACCGCCGCGTACAAGCCCGCCACATCCTCTCTCTGCAGAATCCGCGCGGGGTACGCGCTGTTCAGCGGCTGCAGCCGGATCACCTCGCCGCCCTCCCGATCCTTCTCAAAGTACACCCGCTTGAACGTCGTCTCGTGGTCCGGCTCGATCCGCGCGAAGCAGTCCATGCCGCTCGAGAGCGCCCGTGACGGGCTGAAAATCACGATGTCCCCCTCGGCGTACGACGGCATCATCGAGTCCCCCACCACCCGCGCCGCGAACGCGTCCGCATCCTCTATATCCGGGCACCGCACATACTCGTCCGCGCACCGCGCCGGGTAGCCCAGGTCGGTGAACTCCCGCGGGTACCCCGCCGCCACACTGTTGATGAGCGGCACCTCGAACGGCAACGCCACCACCTGCGCATCGGCCCCGCGCTGCGCCCCCGGCGCGAGCTGCTCCACCAGCCGCCGCAACTCGCCAGACTGGTACGCGCCGTCCAGCGTGCGCCGCACAGCGCCACCTTCCATCCCTCTCGGTGCCGCGTGCCGAGTGAGCAACTCCGCCAGGCGCCGACCCGCCACCTCCGCGGCCCGCAGCTGCTGCACATCGCGCTGCACGCTCTCCCCGCCCGCGTCCAAGCTCCGCTGCCACCGCCCCACCTCCACAAGCGATCCTGCGGGCAACTCCAGCGCCCGCTCGAGCCCCGCCAGCACATCGTCTGACGGTGTGCTCCGCCGCTGGTTCTCAATCGCGGACAAGTAGCTCTTCGCGCACCCCACCCGCACCGCCACCGCCTGGAGCGACAGCCCAAGCTCCTCGCGCCGCGTCCGCACTACTCCCGCGACCGACCGTTCCCTTGGCTGCACCCGCTCCAGCATGGGACCACCTCCAAAGCACCCTCTATCGAATGGCAAACCAATACCTTCCCTTATTCTATCAAAAACCTGACAAGTATCTACCTGATTTGTGCGACACTTTGTGATGATACCAAACATTTACCGTAATTTCAGTTGCCAGACCCACGCCGGGTGTGGTAATGTGTTCTCTGTTCTGTGAACGTTCGGTATTTCGCCGCCAAGCACGCCTGAACTGCCGCTTCATAAGGGGGTATTCATGCTCACGACCCACCGCACGCTCCAAGTCACGCCGCCGGCCGACACGCGGCACTCAAAGCCACCCGAAAAGGCCGCCACCGACCCCACCCTCCCCTCCGCCCTCGACCTCCGCCGCATCCGCCAACGGGCACAGTCCGACCTCATCCTCCGCCGCGCCGAACACCTGCCCGACCGCGACAGCGCGGTGCTCTTCGCCCTCTTCCGCGCTGAACAGACCGCCGCCGAAGTCGCCGTCCTTCAGCACACCGATGCCCGCAGCGTCCGGCGCACCGCCCGCCGCCTGGTCGCCCGTGTACTCGCCCCCGAGTTCACGCACGTGATCAGCCACCACCAGCGCTGGGAACGCGAGCGCCAAGCGGTGGCCCGCCTCCGCTTCATCGAGGGCCGGTCCATCCGCGACATCGCCCGCGCCCTCTCCCTCAGCACGTACACCGTCCGGGGCCACTGCACATGGATCCGCGCCAGCGCCGCGGCGGGTACCGAGGCGAAACCCCACCTCCACGCGTGCGCCTGATCCGCCCCCACCCCCGCCCCCGCCCCCCTCTCGCCACTCCACCCACTCCCAACTCCGAGGTTCCCATGACCACCACCCTCCACACCGACACTGAAACTCCCACCGACGAACCCCTCGATGCCCCGCACCCCGACTTCGACGCCGCCAACCCGCCCGCGACGCCCGACGCCCTCCACGCTTGGCTCCGCACCCACCTGGGCCTCACCGTCCCCCGTACTGCGCTCATCGACGGCCACACCGCGCCCTTCGACTACCTCGTCCACACCTTCTTCGAAGGACGCGGCTGCCTCACCCCTTCCACCACAGACACCGCTCACACACCGCCCGCACCCATCGACTGCGTCCTGTGGGCCAACCGTGGCGGCGGCAAGACCTTCCTCGGCGCCGTCGCCACACTCCTCGACCTGGTCTTCAAGCCCGGCATCGAGGTCCGCATCCTGGGCGGCAGCATGGAGCAGAGCAAGCGCATGCACGCCCACCTGCGCAGGCTCTTTGACCCCCGCGCGAGGCCCCACCTCGCCGCGCTCGTCGATGGCCGCATCACCGACACGCGCCTCCGCCTCAAGAACGGCAGCACCGTCGAGCTCCTCGCCCAGAGCCAGACCAGCGTCCGTGGCACGCGCGTGCAGAAACTCCGCTGCGATGAGGTAGACCTCTTCTCCCACGACGTCTGGGAAGCCGCGCAGCTCACCACCCGCAGCGCACGGTGCGGGGCGTGGTTCGTCACCGGCAGCGTCGAGTGCCTCTCCACCATGCACGTCACACACGGCGTGATGCGAGACCTGCTCGAGGAGTGCGCCGCGGGCACACGCACACTCCTCCGCTGGGGTGTGGTCGATGCCCTGGAGCACTGCGGGCCCCAGCACGCCTGCCAGCCCGAGGGCCAGCGCCCCTGCCCGCTCTTCCCGGAGTGCGGCGGCCGCGCCAAGCAGCGCGCCGCGGGCGACGCCGGGCACATCACGATCGCCGACGCCATCACCCTCAAGCGCCGCGTCTCGCTCGCGACGTGGGACGCCGAGATGCTCTGCAACCGCCCCAAGCGCACCGATGCTGTGCTCCCGGAGTTTGACGCAGCACGCCACGTCGTGCGCACCCTCCCCTTCAGCCCCCACCCCCCGCCGGGCGCGCACCTCTTCCTGCCCCACCACCCCGTCCGCTGGCTCGCGGGCATGGACTTTGGCTGGCGCGCGCCCACCGTCGTCCTCTTCGCCGCCCTCGACATCCACGGCACACTCTACATCGTGGACGAACGCTCCAAGCGTGGCACGCTGCTCGAAGACCACATCGACGCCATCATGCTCGGCTCTCCGGGCACCGAGGATGACGAGTCGATCGAGCCGCGCCCCGCGGACGGCTGGCCCCGCCCCGAGTGGATCGGTGTGGACCCCGCGGGTGAGAACGCTCACGAGCAGTCGGGCACCAGCAACGCCGACATCATGCGCCGCGCAGGCCTCACCATCAAGACGCGCCGCATGCCCGTCCGCGAAGGGCTCGACCTCGTCCGCGCACGCCTCGCCCCCGCCGACGGCTCACCCCCGCGCCTCCTCGTCCACGCCCGCTGCACCACACTCATCGAGAGCCTGGAACGCTACCACTTCCCCGCAGACAACCCCGAGAGCGACACCCCCGTCAAGGGCGACGGCTTCGACCACGCGGTGGATGCCCTGCGGTACCTGCTCCAGAACCTCGACAAGCCGTACAAGACAACCGTCAAGACATACGTCTAAGCCACGCCGCTCACCGCGTGCTCGTCGCCAGCTCGCAGAAGACCCGCACGCCCACCGGCAGCGCATCGTCGTTGAAGTCAAAGTCCGGCTGGTGCAGCGTCGGGAAGCTCGCCGCGCCCCGGGGCCGCAGCCCAAGGAGGAAGAAGCATGCTGGAACATGCTGCCCGTAGTACGAGAAGTCCTCGCCGCCCATCGTGGGCTGCTCGACCACTTCCACAAGGTCCGCCCCCACGCAGGACTTGGCCACATCAAAGAACAACTCGGTCGCGCCGCGGTCATTCGCCGTCACCGGGTAGCCCGGCCGCCAGTCGATGTGGACGCCGCAGCCCATCGCGTGCGCGGTCGCCTCGACAATCGCGTAGAACCGCTCGCGCGCCAACTTCCGCGTCTCGGGCAGCAGCGTGCGGATGGTGCCGACAAACGTGCACGTCTCCGGGATGATGTTGTCCGCCGTGCCGGCCTTGATGATGCCCACGGTCACGACGCACGAGTCCAGCGGACTCACGTTCCGGCTCGCGATCGTCTGGAGCGCGGTGATCATCTGCGCACTCGCCACGATCGGGTCGTTGCCGAAGTGCGGGTACGCCCCGTGGCTCTGCGTGCCCTTCACCGTCACCTCAAAGTCGTCCGTGGCGGCCAGCAGCGGCCCCACCCTGCTCGCCACACGCCCCACTTCCACCGTTGGCCACCCATGCAGACCAAAGATCATCTTCGCCGGCGCACCAAGCCCGCCGCGCCCTTCGCCCGCGAGCGCGCCCTCCTTGCACATCAGGTCGCCACCGCCGCCGCCCTCTTCCGCCGGTTGGAAGACAAACAGCACCGGGCGAGGCCGCTCGACCTTGCTCAATACCTGCGCAGCGCCGATGAGCATCGCCGTGTGCCCGTCGTGCCCGCACGCGTGCATGAGCCCCTCGGTTGTGCTCGCGTACGCGCGCCCCGTGCGCTCCAGGATCGGCAGCGCATCCATGTCCGCGCGCAGCGCAATCGCCCCGCGCGACTCGTTCGCCGGGTCCGTCGCCGGCAGGTACCCGATCACGCCCGTCCCCTTCGCCATCCCTGCCTTGACCCTCGCGCCGCACGCCGCGAGCTCACGCTGCACCACCGCGCTCGTGTACTTCTCCTCGAAGCACAACTCCGGGTGCTGGTGCAGGTCGTGACGGATGGCCCGGAGCCGCGGCAGCACCGCGTCCACTGCCCGGGCAATATCGGCGCGGGCGGCTGTCGGCGGCTTGGTAGTAGTGGGCTTCATATCGATGGACACAGCGGGGTGGGAAACCGTGGTGGAGAGACTCGCGGCCATGGAGAAGGGTAGAAGGGGACCCCTTGCCAAACTCCTTCCGAACATGTCGGGCTGCCGAATCAGAATCGTCCCAGAACACCCAATTGTCTGACCACACCGCACGTTCCGCCCGCATGGGTGGTTTGGCGGGAGGACCCGCCCCGGAGGCCTGTCATGCGACTTCTAAAGACCGCGCTCACGACATCCTTCTTCACCCTCGCCGCGCACTGCGCAGGCCAAACCTGCGAGTACGTCGTGCAGAGCGACCCGAACTTCGGCGTGTCCCACCTGACCGCGACGACCAGCGTGGACGTCATGGCTCTGCACGACCCGGACGGCGCGGGCCCTCAGGGTGAACGCCTGTACATCGCCGGCAGCTTCGACACCGCCGGCACAACGCCCGCGTCGTGCCTCGCGTGGTACGACCTCGGTACCGGGCAGTGGCACTCCATGGGCGGCAACATGCCCGCGGGCGGGTATGTGAATGCAATCACCGTGCGCCCCAACGGCGAGGTCGTCATCGGCGGAGGCTTCTTCGACTTCAGCGGCGCACAGGTCAACTGCGTCGCCAAGTGGAACGGCTCCACATGGTCGGCCATGGGATCCGGCATGAGCAGTTCCGGCAACCTGCGTGTCTACGCGCTGGTGACGATGCCCAACGGCGACGTCATCGCGGGCGGCCAGTTCAACACCGCCGGCGGGGTCCCCGCGAGCAACATCGCACGCTGGAACGGGACCGCGTGGTCCCCGCTCGGCGGCGGAACAAACGCCACCGTCACCAAACTCGCCCTCGGCCCCGACGGGACGCTGTACGCCGCCGGGGACTTCACCGCGGCGGGTGGCACCGCGGCCAATCGCATGGCGTCGTGGAACGGCACCTCGTGGTCCGCGGTGGGCACCGTGGACGTGAGCAGCAATATCTACGCCATGGCCGTGACTGGCAACGGCGACATCATCGCCAGCGGCGTCAGCAGCGCGGCCAGCGGCATCAACGAACAGTCCGTCGCGCGCTGGAACGGCTCGACATGGTCCGCGGTGGGCTTCCCCAACGTGAACCTCCCGACGGTCTTTGGCTCGCTCCCCGGTGGTGATGTCCTGGCGTGCCTCTCCTTCCCGTCCTTGTACCGCTCCAACGGATCATCATGGACCTCGTTCGTGGACGTCCTGCCCAACCAGGGCATCAAGCACATGGTCACGCTTGCCAGCGGCGACGTGATCGCCAGTGGCACGTTCTCCACCTTCGGTGGCCCCGCGTCCCGGCTTGCCCGTCTCAACCGGCCGCGCAACTGCCCGTACATCGCCGCGGACTTTGAGACCACCACCGGCACCAACGCCGGCTGGACCACGCAGTGGACGGGTGGCAGCGGCAGCACCGAAGTCGCCAGCGGCCGCCTCGCCAGCGCGGCGGGATTGGCGGCGGTCAACGCGAACAACCAGGTGTACTACACCTCGCCGCCCTCGTGGTCGGGCGACCACCACGGGCTCATGGGCGGACACGTCCGCGTGGAAGTGCAGAGCGCAATCGCGTGCACCGGCCTTGCGGGCGACACGTTCGGCAACTTCATGCTGGAAGGCGCGGGGATGACCCTCGTGGCCCAGAGCGACATCGCCCCGAACCTGCGCGCCCAGAACGTCAACACGATCGCGTTCCTTCCCGAGAAGTGGCGCGTGGGATCGATCGGCGGCCCGATCGCCACCGCGGCCGAGCTGTACGCGGTGCTGAGCGGCATGACCGCGCTCAAGTTCACGCAGCACGTGCGGCACAACGGCGCGGGGGGGTGCGGCGCGGTGGCATCGCGCGGCCTGCGTCACGAGATCGAGTCGATCGCGCTGCACACCGAGCCGCTGCGCGGCGTGTTCAACTTCGATCAGCACGACCAGGGCTGGACGGCCGACGAGGACACGCAGAACCTCGCGTGGAACGCGGGCGGCTACATGACCTGCGCGGAGTTCCAGAACGGCTCGTACCGCTACTGGGTCGCACCGCCCACCGCGCTGGGCCACCACCAGAGCGTCTACGGCGGCGTGCTCACCTTCAAGATGCAGACGTCTCACAACGAGCAGGACCTGCCGCTGCCGCTCGTCGAGATCGACGCGGGCACGCTCGGCACGCTGCGGTACTTCACCGCGCAGAAACCCTCGACGTCGCAGCAGACCACGTTCTTCGTGCCGCTGTCCGCCACGCCGCTGAGCGGCGGCGAGGGCTGGACGCTCGACGGCAGCACGGCCACGCTCAGCGAGCAGTCGATGCGGTGGGTGATGGACTCCCCCCGCTCGATGCGCATCCGCGCCGAGTTCTCCACGGAGAACGACATCTGCCTGCTCGACGACGTCGTGCTCAACGAGACGTTCTCCGGTTCGGCGTGCGACCCGATCGACTTCAACGGCGACGGGCTCTTCCCGGACACGCAGGACATCGCGGACTTCCTCGACGTCTTCGGCGGCGGGGCGTGCCCGACTGGTCTGTGCGGCGATATCGACTTCAACAACGACGGGTTGTTCCCGGACACGAGCGACATCGACAGCCTGCTCAGCGTCTTCTCCGGAGGTCCGTGCGTGTAGCCGCCGCGCCCCGTGCACCAGAACCACCGACCCGCAGACACCAGACTCTGTTCAAGGAAACGTGCTATGAACTCCCCCACCACTCTTGCGCTCATCGTTCTCGGCGGTGCATCGGGCACCGCGCTCGCGTCCATCACGCAGACCAACGCGCCCGCGCCGGGCGGGTACGCCCAGGCGGGCGCGTTCCCGAGCACATGCGGGTGCTCATCGATCGACGTCGGCGCCAACATCGCCACCGGCTTCGGCCCTGTCGCGGACTTTGACGAGCAGTCATTCACCGGGAGCGGCACCGGCTCGGCCTCGGCACTCCATTCGGTGCCCGACCTGGACCTTTCGATGCAGGCCTCGTCGGGCCTGGGGTTCGCGCGCTTCAACGGCGAGAACACCCACCTCAACAGCGCGTTCTTCGCCGCGGCGATCGCCGATGCGGGGTGGAAGGATGTGTTCACCGTGAGCCATCCTTCCCTCAACGGTCAGATCGGCTTCATGGTCTTCCGCGTGCGGGCGCGGGGGCAGTTCGAGGCCTCGGGCTTCAGCGGGGCCGCGTCGCTGTGGCTCAAGCCCTTCCGGAACAACCTCTCCATCCCCACCAACGCGCACTACCACCCCGGCAACGCGGACATCGGGGGCGCGGGCGAGCAGGCGGCGTTCTGGGCGCTGAGCTCGGACAGCACCCCTGTTTCGCGTAATCTCGACGGGTTCGCGACCTTCTCCGCGCCGATCACCTTCGGCCAGCCCTTCACGCTGGGCGTGTTCGCCCGCGCAACCGCGGGGCAACGCAGCGCCAGCGGCTTCCCGGGCAGCAGCGTCAGCACACTGAACTTCGGGTCTCAGGGCGTCACGTGGGACGGCATCGCCTCCATCCGTGACGCGAACGGGACATTGGTCGCGGGTGCCACGATCGATTCGGGCAGCGGGATCGACTGGAACCCGCCCATCGCGCTCTGCGACTCCATCGACTTCAACGGAGATGGCCTGTTCCCCGACACCCAGGACATCGACGACTTCCT
>DATAKA010000026.1:0-11763 GCA_036261855.1 Phycisphaerales bacterium
CTCGGTCACGGTGAGCCTCCCCTGCTTGCACGCGGCCTCGACGTCCTGGCGCATCGCGCGCTTCAGGTCCGGCACGTCGTACTGCACATACGCCAGCACTTCCTCAACGGTGTCACCCTCGATGACCTCGTCGATCTCCCACTCGCCGTTCTCGTCGAGGGAGATGTGCACGGCGTGCGTGTCGCCCAGCAGGTTGTGCAGGTCGCCCAGGATTTCCTGGTACGCGCCCAGCAGGAAGACGCCGAGGTAGTACGGCTCGCACCCCTGCCCCTCGCCGGGCAGGTCGTTGAGCGCGTGCACCTCCAGCGTCTTCTTGTCGATGCGCTTGTCCACGAAGTGATCGATCTTGCCGTCGCTGTCGCAGGTGATGTCCGCGAGGATCGCGCGGCGTGTCGGCTGCTCCGCCAGCCGGTGGATCGGGCAGATCGGGAACAACTGGTCGATCGCCCACGAGTCGGGCATGGATTGGAACAGCGAGAAGTTGCAGAAGTAGATGTCGCTCAGCAGCTCGGGGAGGTTCTCGAACTCCTCGGGCAACTCTTCCTTCTTCTGCGCCTTCTCCAGGATCTTCTGGCCGATGGCCCACACCAGCTGCTCGGCCACGCTGCGCATGGGCAGCGACATATAGCCGAGCCCAAAGAGGCTCATCGCCTCGTCGCGCGCCTGCGTCGCGTCGTGGTACGCCTCGACGAGGTTGCGCTCCGTCAGGTTCTTGAACGCGTCCATCAGGTCCAGCACCGGCTGGGGCACCTCGCTGCCCGCCTTCTTCTCGGCCTCGATCGCCGCCTCGATCTTCGCGAGGTCAGGGTTGGCCTCGAAGGTGCTGCAGCCCAAGACATCCACGATCAAAATCGAGCCGTACGCCGTCATCGCGCGCCCGCTCTCGGAGATGATGCGCGGGTGCGCCACCTTCGCCGCGTCGCACACGCTCTTGATGCGGTAGACCACATCCTGCGCGTACTCGCTCACGGTGTAGTTGATGCTGCTGGACCACGCGGATTGCGACCCGTCGTAATCCACGCCCATGCCGCCGCCGATGTCCAGGTACTGCAGCCCCGCGCCCATCTTCGCCAGTTCGCAGTAGATGTGCGTCAGTTCGTTCACCGCGTTCTTGAAGACGCGGATGTCGTAGAGCTGGCTGCCCACGTGGCAGTGCAGCAGGTTCAGGCAGTCCAGCATGTCGTGCTTCTTGAGGTACTCCACCGCCTGGAGGAGCTCGCTCACAAAGAGGCCGAACTTGCTGCGCACGCCCGCGCTGCTCTCCCACCGCCCCGCGCCGCGGCTGGACAGCTTCACGCGCAGGCCGATCTTGGGCCGCACGCCGTACGTCTTGGCGTGCTTCACGATCAGTTCCAGTTCCGTCCACTTCTCCACGACGGGGATGATGTTCCGCCCCAGCTTGGTCGCGAGCGTCACCGTCTCGATGAACTCGTCGTCCTTGAAACCGTTGCAGATGATCGGCATGCCGTTGACGCCGGGCCCGCCCGCCGTGGCGGACAGGCCCAGCACCGCGAGCAGCTCCGGCTTGCTGCCGGCCTCGAGCCCGAAGTCCAGTTCCACCGCCAGCGCCGCGATCTGCTCGCAGACGTGGCGCTGCTGGTTCACCTTGATCGGGTACACGCACGAGTAGCCGCCCGTGTACTGCTGCTCAATCATGGCGTCGTTGAACGACTTCCTGATCTCGCGCAGGCGGTGGGTGAGGATGTCATTGAACCGCAGGAGCACGGGCGTGTGGATGCCGCGCTCGCGCAGCCCCTGCACCACCTCGTGCAGGTCCACCTGCTTGCCGGCTTCTTTGGTCGGCATGACCGTGACATGCCCGTCGGCGTTGACGCCGACGTAGCCCTTGCCCCAGTCGGGGATGCCGTAGAGCTGCGCGGAATCGGAAGCGTTCCATTGTCCGTGGATAAATGCAGAGCGCGATGCGATGGCGGCCATGGAGTGGTGTCTCGGGATCAAGGGCGCGGGGCGGGGAGCGCGGGAGTCTGGATGTCGTCGCGCGTTTCTACAGCCCTTGCAGTGCGTTGCGGGAGACGGGTCACCGTGACCCAGGCCCGCGACATGGCACACCGGCGTGGCGAAAGACCTCGGGCGAGCGCGCATCCATTCGCGAACGCCGACCCGCGTGCGATACGTGCTCTGCCAGGGCACGCCCAACGCGGATGCCACCACCAGCCAAAACAATACCAACTCTTCCCCGCACAAGCAAGCGCAAACCGTTGCTACTGCACGCTCGACGGCGCCCGGCGTTGCCCCAGCCCAGCCAGCGTCTCCGCCTCCCGCGCGTGATCCAGCGCCTCCTTCAGGCGCTGCCGCACCCCGTCCATGAAGATGATGTACAGGATGAACGCCACCAAGGGGCCGGTGCAGCAGAGCGCCGCGCCGGGCACGAACAGCACCGGCAGGAGCCACATGAACGTCTTGGTCCGGCCCAGGAGTTCCCCGTCGGGCACCCGCATCGCCAGCCAGCGGGCGTAGAGCATGACCCCGAAGAACGCCACGCCCCACGCGATCGCCCCCACCCCCTCGCACACCGCGACAAACGTCTCCACGGCGGGCCCAGCGCCCATGGAAAACGCGCGCACCGTCAGCAGCGTTCCAGTCGCCGCCAGCAAGGCCGCGGCCAATTGGACAATGGTCATGGCCCGCACCACCTTGCGGGCCGCGGCGGGCTGCTCGGCGTGCTGCAGGGCTGGGTCGGGTGTGGTGAAGAACCAGTACCCAATTAGGCCGGTGATGGTGGGCACGAGGCCGAACATGGACTCCAGGACATCGAGCCATTCGGGCGAGGTCACGTTCATCGCTGAGAGCCCCACCGCTCCCAGGACCAGCATCAGGTACTGGAGAATGGAGAGGATGATGGCGATCAGGACCAGGCACGCCCCCAGGTGGAGGCTGCGGAGGTAGGGGACGCTCGCGAACCGGAGCATGGGCCCCCGCATGGACCGCTCGACGTCCATGCCGCACTCGGGGCACTTGGCGGACACGGGCAGGCCTTCCAGGGCGTAGCCGCAGCCGGCGCAGACCAGCCCGGGGGGCACGGTGCGGGGCTCCTCCACCGGCATGCCCAGGCCCTGCGCGGACGGCCGTGCGGGCTCGAACGGCTCCAGGGGGATGGGGTCGGGCTCGGGCATGGGGCGACAGGGATTCTTGGGATTTGCCGCGGGGGCTTGCTTCTTGCGGGCGGGCTACTTGAAGACCGAGTCGATGCCGCCGTGGATCATGAAGTCGATGTCGTTGAGCATCTTGGCGAGCACAAGGCTCATGATGATGATGGTGATGAAGCTGGTGACGAAGGAGTCGGTGGTGGCCTTGCCGACGCCCTCGGCACCGGGCTTGCAGGTGAAGCCCTTCCAGCAGGCGATGACGCCGATGCCGGCGCCGAAGAAGAGGCTCTTGACGAGGCCGCTCATGATGTCGAACCAGTTGATGAAGAACTGGCTGTACTTGACGTAGAGGGCCGGGTCGGCGTCGTAGAAGCGGGTGGTGATGAGCCAGCCGCCCAGCACGCCGCAGAGGTTGCTGAAGATGGTGAGCGGCGGGATCATGAGCGTGCAGGCCAGGAAGCGCGGGACAACCAGCACCCGGACGGGGTTGCTGCCCATGGCCTTCATGGCGTCGAGCTGCTCGGTGACGCGCATGCTGCCCAGCTCGGCTGTGAGGGAGCAGCCGACGCGGCCGGCGAGCATGACGGCCGCGAGGACCGGGCCGATCTGCTTGACCATGGAAAGGTTGATGACGCCGCCCAGGCGCGCCTCCTGCCCGATGGCCTTGAACTGGCGGAAGCCCTCGAAAGCAAGGATCATGCCAATAAAGCCGCCGGTCAAGCAGACCACGGGCACGCTGGCGGTGCCGACGAAGAAGAGCTGGCGGCCGATGCGGTCGCGGCGCATCCACGACCGGACGTGGCGGATGCCCTCGATCACCTCGACAAAGAAGCGGACGAACTGGCCGAAGTTGGCGATGCGCTCGCTGATGCCGGCGCCCAGGTTCGCGATCGCGTACACCGGGACCAGCAGGCTTGCGAGCACTCGTTCCATAATGGCGGCCATGGGGCGAGCGTATGTGCCCGTACGCTCCACCGATGCCCACCCCTACCCCCGCCACTACCAATCCCAACTCCCCAGCACCCCACGCGGTCGCGGCCCGGTTGGCGCTGGCGCGGGACGCGGCGGCGGAGGCGGGGCGGAACGCGATGCGGCTGTACCAGTCGCCGGCGATGGCGGCGGTGGCCAAGTCCGACGGTTCGCCGGTCACGAGCGCGGACAAGGAGGGTGAGGAGATCATCCGGCGGGCGATCATGGGGGCGTTCTCGGGCGATGGGGTGCTGGGCGAGGAGTTCCCGGAAACGCCGGGGACGAGCGGGTTCCGGTGGGTGATCGACCCGATCGACGGGACGCGGTCGTTCGTGCGGGGGCACCCGACGTTCGCGGTGCTGGTGGGGCTGGAGTTTGCGTCGTCGATCGTGGCGGGCGTGGCGGTGTTCCCGGCGCTTCAGGAGGTTTTGTGGGCGTCTAAGGGCGCGGGGGCGTGGTGGTCGACACCGGGGCAGGGGACGATGGCGGCGCGGGTGAGCGCGACGGCGAGGCTGGACGAGTCGATCGTGGAGTCGCTCTGGCCGCGGTCGTTTGTGAAGCACAGCGTGCCGCACGTGCGAGCACGGCTGGAAGCGTCCACGTGGCGTTTGCGGACGTGGAGCGATGCGTACTCGTGGGCGATGGTGGCGACGGGGCGGGCGGACGGGGCGGTGGACTTTGGGTCGAGCTTGTGGGACATCGCGCCGTTTGTGATCGCGATCAACGAGGCGGGCGGGAGGATCACGGACTGGGAAGGCGGCGCGGCGGAGGCGAGCCGGGCGCATGTGGCGAGCAACACGGTGCTGCACCCGGAGCTCTTGGCGATCGTGCGGGCGTGACTCAGCGTTTGCCGGACCGTGAGCCCAACCTTGATCCCAGTCTGGATCCCAGTTGGAGGCGGACGAGTTCGCGGAGGGCGGAGCCGTCTGGCGTGACGGTGGCGGGCATGTGGGGCGCGATGCCGGCGTAGCCGTCGCGGGCACCGTTGAAGACTTCTGTGAGGCGGGCGATATCCGCCCCGGCGAGGCGGGCGGCCCAGGCGATGCCGGCGGCCTGCGCGACGGGTCGCCAGAAGCCGCGGCCGTGGCGGCGGCACATCCAGACCCAATTGCGCGTGGCGAACTTGAGCCAGCGCTCGCTCTTCTGCGTGGCGGCGGGGCTGTCATGCCAGACGACCCATGCGGGGTTGAAGTAGACATCCCGTCCGCTCGCCAGGAGTTTCAGTGCGAGGTCGGTGTCGTTCCTATAGAGGAAGAAGAGCTCTTCGTAGCCGCCCACGGCCTGCCAGGCGTCCTTGCGGACGAGGTTGCCGCAGCCCATCACGGGCCAGAAGGAGCGGGCGACCTTTGGGGCGAAGGACCACTCATCGCGGAAGGATGCGGGGTGGCGCGGCAGGAGGGCGACGGCGGCGGTACGGGAGTTGGCCGCGAGGAAGTCGCAGGCGGCGTGAACAACGCCTCGGTCCGGCCAGGAGTCGTCGTCCAGGATGAGGACGTGCTCGCCGGCCGCGGCGCGGACACCGATGTTGTAGCCGGTGACGCCGACGTTGCGGGGGAGGGCGATGACGTGGAGGGCGGGGAACTCCCGGGCGAGGAGGTCGGCGGTGCCGTCGGTTGAGGCGTTATCGACGACGGTGATGTCGGTGAGGGACTGGAGGGCGAGCTCGCGCAGGGTGCGGGCGAGGGCCTCGCGCCGGTTGAAGGTGAGGATGATGACGGAGGGCTGGTGCATCGGTCGCCGGATGTGGGGAGGGTAGGGGAACGGGTGGCGCGTGCCGGGTGCCGAGTGCCGGGGAAAGATCCCCTAGATGCCCGGAGTTCACGGAGCAGGGTGGTGGCGGCGCGGCGTTGTTCGGTTGGGTCTTTGGAGGTTTCCACGAGTTCGCGGAGGTGGCTGAGGGCGGTTGCGCGCTGGGCGGACTCGCGCAGGCGGTGGAAGTGGGCGATGTACGGGGCGACATCGGCCCGGGCGAGGAAGGCGATGAGGGCGAGGATGCCCAGGCCGCTCGCGCTCGCCAGGGTGTGCAGGTGGAGGTTGCAGTCGGTGAGGTAGAGCGAGAGCAACGCCGCGTCGTGGTCGTTGAGGGCGGCGAGCTCGGGCTGCGTGGGGGTGGTGTTCGAGGTGGTGGATTGAGCGGTGAGCATGGATCGGCCCCTTGTGCAAACCTTCCCGGGTGGATGGTGCGGGAGCCTACCGCGGGTGGAACGGGTTGCAAAGGGGGTGGGCGCGCATCACCGCGGAACGTCGCACAAAGTGTGTCGATAGCGTGCAGATTTCTCAGAAATCCGAGTTTTCCACATCGGGTTTTCGGTCCGAGGGCGGCGTAGCGGCCGTGGTTTGCAGGATCGCGAGCATCGCGCCCCATTCGGCGTAGCGGTACTCGACGACCGCGTGGTTGTGCAGGGCGCGGATGTCGGCGAGGGCGCGTTCGGTGAGGCCTTGCTGCCAGTCGTGCGCGGAATGGTCGCAGAAGTACGTGCGGCAGGCGAGGGGCTTGATGGTGTGGATGCCGCAGAGGGTGCCATCGAGGAATGGGCAGATCGGGAGGGGCGAGGTGAGTTGTGGGAGCGAGAGAGTGGTGCGCGCGGGCGCGAGTGCGTGGTGGTGGAGCGCGTACGCAGCTTCTAGCCCTGTGACGTAGAGGCGGTGGCCGGCCTTTGCGAAGTTGCAGCAGCGGCCGGAGGCCCAGCAGGCGGGGGCGCGGGTGGTGATCTCCTGCGCGACGGAGGCGTAGATGCGTTCGAGCGCGTGCGCAATATCGGGGCGCGCGATGGCGGCGAGCCAGGAGTGGGCGAGGGTGGTGTCCGGTGTGCTGTCGGGTGGAGTGGGCACGTGAGAAGAGGTGCTCGGGCTGGCGCCCGAGCCTCTTTTAGCGGGACTTGTTGGGTTTGGTGGGGACCGTGATTTCGGGGATGGGCTGCTGGCGGAGTTTCTCAAGGAGATGGTCGACGGCGGCCTTGAGTTGCGCGTCCTCGCCCTTGAAGGTGGCGTGGGGCTGGTTGCGGACTTCGATGTCGGGCTCGACGCCGTGGCCCTCGATGAGCCAGGAGCCGTCCAGGTCGAAGACGCCGCTCTCGCCCGCGGTGGCGATGCCGTTGTCCACGACGTTGTTGGCGGCGGAGAGCCAGATCTCGCCGCCCCAGGTGCGGGTGCCGATGACCTTGCCCAGGTTCAGGCGCTTAAAGCCCTCGGTCAAGGCCTCACCGTCGCTGGCGGTCCACTCGTCGCAGATGGCGGCCATGTGGCCGCGGAAGGAGTACTGCATGCCCCAGGTGGGCTTGCCGACGGGCCCGCTCCAGAACATCCAGGGCTTTCGCATGAGGCGGGTCAGGATCCAAGGGTCGATGTTGCCGCCGTTGTTGTTGCGGACGTCGACGATGAGGGCCTTCCTGTTGAAGATTGGGTAGTACTGGCGGGCGAAGTCGGAGAAGTCCTCGCGGCCCATGGCGGCGAGGTAGACGTAGCCGACCTGGCCTTTGCCCCACTCTTCGACGAGTGCGCGGCGCTGCTCGACCCATTCGTGGTTCCGGAGGTCGCGCTCGGCACCGGGGCCGATGGGCTTGATGATGGCCTGGCGGGCCTCGGCGTCGCCGGGGCGCTTGAGGTGCAGGAGGACCTGCTTGCCGGCGGTGTTGCGGAGGAGGGAGGCGATGTCGGGCACGGAGAGGGTGGCGACGCCATTGACCTTCTCGATGATGTCGCCCGCGCGGATGTCCAGGTCCTGGCGTGCGAGGGGGGAGCGTTTGTCGGGGCGGTCGGCGTCGAAGGCGAAGATGCGGTCGATGCGGTAGCCGCCGGCGGTGATGTCGCGCGAGAGGTCGGCGCCCAGCGAACCGTTGGCGATGTCCTCCTTGCCGGTGCGGGTGTCGCCGGGGCGGACGAAGTGGTGGAGTGCGGAGAGTTCGGCGGTCATCTGGGCCATGACGTCGGCGAGGTCTTCGCGGCTAGCGACGCGGTCCACGAGCGGGGCGTACTTGGCCCGGACGGTGTTCCAGTCCACGCTGTGCATGTTGGCGTCGTAGAAGTAGTCGCGGAGGAGGCGCCAGGATTCCTGGTACATCTGCTTCCACTCTTCGCGGGGCTGGACGGTGAACTTCCAGCCGTCCATCTTGAGGGCGGACTTGCCGAGATCGTCAACCTTCGCGGGCGCTGCATCGACGACGGCGATGGTGTTGCCCTGACGGATGAGCATGGACTTGCCGTCGGCGGAGAGTTCCCAGCCGTCGGCGCTGTCGATGACGGACTCGACCTTGAACTCGCGCTTCTTGAGGGCGTCCTCGCCGATGGCAAAGGCGCGGATGGCGCCCTTGTCGGCGTGGATGGGGCGGTCGGTGAAGAAGAGGGCTTTTTCGTTGGCCTCGAGGCCGCTGTAGTTGCCGGCGGGGATGGGGAGTTCGTAGACGCGGGCGGCGATGTCGGTGAAGTCGATATCGACGGGCTTGGGGGCGTCTTTCTTGTTCTCTTTCTTTTCGTCGTCCTTCTTCTCGTCCTTGTTTGATTCGTCCTTGACGGCCTCGCCGTTCTTCGGCTGGTCCTTGTTCTCGTCGGCCTTCTTTTCTTCTTCCTTCTTCTTGTCCTCTTCCTTCTTCTTGTCTGCCTCGGCCTTCAGGCGGGCGGCCTCGACCTCGTCGGGCTCGAGGAAGGGGGAGCGGAGGCCGGGCTGGAGGGCGAGGGCGTAGACCTTGACCATCTTGTCGAAGAAGGGCTCGGGCGCCATGAGGCCCCAGGGGCTGCCGGTGACGGACTGGAGGTTGCGCTCGGAGAGGAAGTAGAGCCACTTGCCGTCGCTGCTCCAGGCGGGCCAGTAGCTGGCGGCACGGTCGGTGGTCACGGTTTTCACGGAGCCGTCGAGGGTGCTGTACACGCGGATGACGGGGTTCTGGTTGTCGGCGTAGTTGACGTAGGCGAGGAAGCGGCTGTCGGGCGACCAGGCGAAGCCGAAGAAGGTGTCGAAGGGGTTGTCGTCGATCCTGGTGCTCTGCTTGGTGGCGGGGTCGTAGATGAAGAGGCGTTGGCGCTTGTCGTGGTGCGCGATGCGGGCGCCGTCGGGCGAGGGGAAGGCCTCGACACGCAGCGCATCGCCGTCGGTGGTGAGGCGCGTGGGATCGCCGATGCCGTTGGCGGGGAGGGACCAGAGCTCGGTCTCGCCCGTGGTGTCGGCGATGGCGAGGACGGAGCCGTCCGGCATGAAGCGGGCGTCGCGGAAGCGGGTGCCGGGGGTGTTGGCGGCCTGCACGAAGCGGCCGAACTTTTTGGGGGCCACGAAGACCTGGCCCCGGGACGTGAGGACGACCTGCTCACCATCCTTGGAAATGTGGGCGGCGGTAACGAAGTCCCAGGGCTTGTCGATCCAGCGTTCGCGGGTCTGGTCCATGTCGCCGCCAAGCCAGATGGAGAGGCGTGCGTTGGCGTTCGTCGCGAGGTCGAGCATCCAGAGGTCCGCGCCGCACTGGTAGACGGCCTTGCCGTTGCGGAGGGCGACGGACTTGACCTCGTAGTCGGCGTGGGAGGTGTGGCGCTTGAGGTCCTTGCCGTCGGGCGTCATGGACCAGAGGTTGGTGACGCCGGAGGCGCCGTCCTCCGAGGGGCGGTCGGACATGAAGTAGACGCGGCCGTTCCACCAGAGGGGCTTGTACGACTCGCCGGTGTAGTCGCCGGTGAGCTCGGTGGCCTCGACGTTTGCGCCGGCGGTGGCTTTGGAGAGCGGGAAGGACCAGGTGTGGCGGGCGGTGCCGCCCTTGTAGCGGCGGGTGTGGCTGCCCTGGAAGTCGGGCTTGGTGAAGTAGAGGTTGCCGGCATCGTCAAAGGACGCGGAGGCGGCTTCGCTGAGCGGGAGGATGGTGCTGGTGAAGTCAGTGAGGTTGAGGGAAACGAGCTGCGTCTGCGAGAGGCCGGACTTCATGCGGGTGGCGTAAATGAGCTCGCCGGTGGGCGCGAAGGCGACAGGTCGCGGGCCCATGCCGATGTAGGTGCGGCGGGTGACCGCGCCGCCGATGGCAGGCATGGTGTAGACCTCGGTTGCGCCCTCGTACTGCGCGCTGAAGGCGATGGTGGCGCCATCCTGCGAGACGACGGCGTTGGTCTCGTAGCCGGGGTGCGTGGTGAGGCGGGACGCGGTGCCGCCAGCGAGGGGGGCGCGCCAGAGGTCACCCTCGGCGGTGAAGATGACGGCGTCGTCGGTGAGCGCTGGGCTGGTGTAGTAGCCCTGGGGCTGCGCGTGGAGCGCGAAGGGCGCGAGACCGGCGAGGAGCGCGAGGCGGAGGGGGCGGGTAAGGATGCTCGTCATAGGTGGCAAGGTATGTGGGGTGAGCGGGAGGGTGGGACGTGTGGAGGGGGGCGTGGGGACGGGGAGACGGGGGGTTGTTCTGGGGAGGGGTGGGTGGTGTTACGCGCAGGAAGGAGGTTGATGCCGGGAAGGCACCAAGGCATGAGGCATCGGGGCACCGGGAAGCGGTCAGTCGGCGGTGGCGAGGGCCTGCATGCGGCTGCCGGGGAGGGGCGAGGCGAGCGAGAGCATGCGGTCGATGGCGAGGAGGGCGTCCTTGCGGACTTCGGGGTGGACGCGGACTTCGTTCACGACGCGGGCCTTGGCGGGCCTGGGGGAGTTGGTGCGTTCCTCGAACTTGGCCGCGAGGTTGTCGAGCACCCAGAGGACGTGCGGCTGGTCGATGCGGAACATTGTGGTGCAGAGGCACTGGCAGTCGGAGAGGATGCGGACGTGGACGCCGCGGGTGGCGGCTTCGCGGGCGACGCGGGTGACGAGGTGGACCTCTGTGCCCACGGCCCAGCGGGAGCCGGCGGGGGCTTCGCGGATGGTCTTGATGATGAACTCGGTGCTGCCGGAGAGGTCGGCCTTGTCCACGACTTCCTTGCAGCACTCGGGGTGGACGAGGATGGTGGTTGTAGTGTTGTTCTTGAGATCGTCGGCGCGGACCTGGTCGCAGTGCTCGGGGCGGAAGAGCTTGTGGACGGAGCAGTGGCCGGCCCAGAGGATGACGCGGGAGTCGAGGAGTTGGCGTTGGGTTGCGCCGCCGAGGTCTTCGCCCTTGCGCGTGAGGCGCGGGTCGTAGACGCAGGAGTGGCGGGCGACATCGATGCCGAACTTTTGGGCGGTGTTGCGGCCCAGGTGCTGATCAGGGAGGAAGAGGACTTTGTCGCCCTGTGACATGGCCCACTTGAAAACTTCGAGGGCGTTGCTGCTCGTGCAGCATGCGCCGGCGTGGGCGCCGACGAAGGCCTTGATGGCGGCGGAGGAATTCACGTAGGTGATCGGGATGATGCGGCCCTGCCAGCCCTGGGCGCGGAGCGCGGCGTGGATGGTGTCCCACGCGTGGACGGTGTCTTCGTACTGGGCCATGTCCGCCATGCTGCAGCCGGCGGAAAGGTCGGGCAGGATGACGGAGACGTCATCGGGCGTGAGCATGTCGGCCGTCTCGGCCATGAAGTGGACGCCGCAGAAGACGACGTGCTTGACGGGGCGCTCGCTGGAGATACTGGCGGCGATCTGGCTGAGCTTGAGGGAGTCGCCGGTGAAGTCGGCGTGCTGGATGATGTCGTCGGTCTGGTAGTGGTGGCCCAGGATGACGAGGGAATCGCCCAGTTCGCGGCGGCGGAGGGTGATCTGGCGCGCGAGGTCCTCCGGCGGCATTTTGAGGTAGATCTCGGGGAGGGACGGCTGCCAGAGCAT
>DATAKA010000048.1:0-1907 GCA_036261855.1 Phycisphaerales bacterium
CGGAAGCGCCAGATTCTGGTACTTCTTGTCGCGATCGAGCGCCTTGAGTGCGAGGGCTGCGAGCCGCTTCTCGATCTCGGGGGGCGGGAGGTTCGAGGAACTGAACCGGCGCAACTCAGGGACCAAGTCCGTCGGGCACAACCCCTCCCACCATACCCACCGGGTGAAGGTGTTCGGCTTCACCCGGCGGTCGAAGAACCGTCCTTTCACCAGCATCTTGCGGACGATGCTGCGCTCCCGCGCTTCCAACTCTTCGTCGTCGCGCCGCTTGGTGTCGATCCAGTCGTGCATCTCCGAAACCGAAGCGTTGAGTGCCTCGTGGAACGGTCGTGAAGCGGTAGCCAGCGCACGAACGCGGCCTGCGAGTTTCACAAGCCGTTCGACGCCCAGATCATGTGTCATGGTTTGCTCCCAAAGGCTTGGTGAGCCCGCAACCTACCGCGGCTTCGTCAGGGATTGAGCGATCGTGTTGAACTGCTCCAACGCATCCTGCAGGTCCTCCGCGATCTCCGCGGCTAGCACGTCTGGTTCGGGCAAGTCGTCGCCGTCTGCGAGCGCCTTGTCCTTGAGCCAGAAGATGTCAAGGTTCGCCTTGTCGCGCTTCATCAGGTCGTCGTAGTCGAACGCCCGCCAGCGGCCTTCGGGGCCGGCTCCCTTGGCCTCGGCCTCCGCCCAGGTGGGCTTGCGCTTGTGGCGGTTGGCGGGGTTGTAGCACTCCACAAACTCGTCGAGGTCGGCCCGCTTGAGCGGGCGTTCCTTCTGGGTGAAGTGTATGTTGGTGCGGAGGTCGTAGACCCACAGTTTCTTGGTCCACGCGGTTTCCTGGGCGGGCTTGGCGTCGAAGAACAGGACGTTGGCCTTTACCCCTTGGGCGTAGAAGATGCCGGTGGGCAGCCGCAGCAGCGTGTGGACATCGAACTGCTGGAGCAGATTGCGGCGCACCGTTTCGCCTGCGCCGCCCTCGAAGAGCACGTTGTCGGGCACAACCACCGCAGCTCGCCCGTTGATCTTGAGCAGCGTCTTCACGTGCTGGAGGAAGTTGAGCTGCTTGTTCTTGGTGGTGGTCCAGAAGTCTTGCCGCTCGTAGGAGTGATCCTCCTTCTCCAGGTCGCCCTCGTCGTTCACGATGGCGATGCTGCTCTTCTTGCCGAAGGGCGGATTGGTGAGGATCATGCTGAACCGCTCGCCCGGGTCGTTGGCCAGGCTGTCCACGCCGCTCCGGATCGGGCACGGGTCGGCGTCGATGCCGTGCAGGTACATGTTCATGATGCACAGGCGGGCAGTCGCGGCGACCAGTTCCCAGCCGTGGACGAAGCCCTTCCGGAGGTGCTTCTTCTGGTCGGGGTCCAGCGTCTTGGCGTGGTGGTCCACCACGTACTTGTGGGCGGCGAGCAGGAATCCGCCCGTGCCCGCGGCCGGGTCGCACACGGTGTCCTCGGGCGCGGGCTGCATGACATCCACGATGGCCTTGATGAGTTCACGGGGCGTGAAGTACTGCCCGGCGCCTTTGGGGCTCTCGGCGGCGCTGCGGGCGAGCAGCCCCTCGTAGATGTCGCCCTTCACGTCCGAATCCATCCGCGTCCATTGCTCGGCGTCGATTAGGTCCACGATGAGGCGTTTGAGCGTGGAGGGGTTCTGGATCTCCATCCGCGCCTTCTTAAAGATCTCGCCCAGCATGCCGGGCTTCTTGCCCAGTTCCTCCAGGATGGTGCGGTAGTGGGTCTCCAGTTCCTGGCCGTCGAGCTTGAGCAGGCTGGCCCAGGAATACTTGGCGGGCACGATGGCCGGGAGGTTGTACGGAGGCCGCGTCATCTCGTCGGCCATCTTCAGGAAGAGCAGGAACGTGATCTGCTCCGTGTAGGCCATGTAGGACAGCCCGTCGTCGCGCAGGACGTGGGCGTAGTTCC